>DASSYJ010000086.1:0-31010 GCA_035703305.1 Ornithinibacter sp.
GTCACGTTCGAGCCCGGTGTCGAGGAGTCGCCGATGGACCAGTGGGAGCCGGAGGAGGTCACCGCCCACCTCGACTACTACAAGGCCCTGAACGCCCGGCTCGCCGAGACCGGTGAGCTCGTCGGGGCCACGATCCTCACGCCACCGGATGCCGCGCACGTCGTCCGCTCCGACGGCACCTCCCCGGTCGTGACGGACGGGCCGTTCCAGGAGTTCAAGGAGTGGGTCGCCGGCTTCCAGGTCGTCGACGTCGACACCGAGGAGCGCGCCCTGGAGATCGCCGCCCTCGTCTCGGCCGTGCCGGGCCGCGGTGGCGTGCCGCTCCAGCAGCCCATCCACGTGCGCCGGGTCATGGACGACGGCCCGTCCGACGCCTCGGAGATGGAGACGTGGCTGGAGGGCGCCCGAGGCGGGGACTCCCGCTGAGCGCCCTGCCCGCACCGTCGGTCGAGGACCTGCTGCGCGAGCTCGCGCCCCGGGTGCTCGGCACAGTGGCCCGCCGCACGGGCGACTTCTCGGCCGCCGAGGACGCGGTGCAGGAGGCGCTCATCGCCGCCCACACGACGTGGGCGCGCGACGGCATCCCCGAGCACCCCCGGGCGTGGCTCGTCACCGCCGCCGGGCGACGGCTCGTCGACGAGCAGCGGAGCGAGGCCGCGCGTCGTCGGCGCGAACGCACCTGGGTCGCCGCCGAGCCGGGGGGACGGGAGGTCGCACAGCACGACGACACCCTCACCGTCCTGCTCATGTGCTGCCACCCTGTCCTCACGCCCGCCTCTGCGGTCGCGCTCACGCTGCGAGCGGTCGGCGGGCTGACGACCGCCGAGGTGGCCACGGCATACCTCGTGCCGGAGGCGACGATGGCACAGCGGATCTCGCGGGCCAAGCGGCAGGTGCGGGACTCCGGCCAGCCGTTCGCGCTGCCGCCACCGGACGAGCTCGACGAACGGGTCGCGCGCGTGCTGTCGGTGGTCTACCTCCTCTACAACGAGGGGTATGCCGCGTCGTCCGGTCCGCACCTGACCCGCACCGACCTGTCGGCGGAGGCGATCCGGCTCGCGCGCCTCGCCCACCGCCTCCTGCCGACGTCTCGTGACGTGACGGCCCTGCTGGCGCTGCTGCTCCTGCTCGACGCGAGGCGGCCGGCGCGGGTCGGGCCGAGTGGCGACGTCGTGCCGCTGGCGGAGCAGGACCGCACGCTCTGGGACCGGTCGCTCGTGGCGGAGGGGACGGCGCTCCTCGACTCGACCCTCGGCGAGGGGCCGCTCGCGGGTGGGCGGCTCGCGGGTGGGCGGCCGTCGGGTGGGCGGCCGTCGGGTGGGCGGCCATCGGGTGGGCCGGTCAGCTCCTACCAGGTGCAGGCGGCCATCGCGGCCGTGCACGACCGGGCACCTCGAGCCGAGGACACCGACTGGCCACAGGTCCTCGCCCTGTACGGACTGCTCGACCACGTGGCGCCCAGCCCGTTCGTCACCCTCGCCCGTGCCGTGGCGCTGGCCGAGGTCGAGGGGCCGGAGGCCGCGGACACGGTGCTCGACGGGCTCGAGGCCCGGCTCGGCGACCACCACCGGTTCCATGCCGTGCGGGGGCACCTCGCCGAGCTGCGCGGGGATCCGGTCGAGGCCCGCAGGCACTACCTCGACGCGGCACGGCGCACGACGAACCTCGCCGAACAGCGCCACCTCACGAAGAAGGCGGCCGCCTGCCACCTGCGGCCCGCCAAGGACCCCGGCAGCTCGGTCTGACAGGCGCGCCCCGCGCTCGGTGATCCAACCCCCTGGTTGGTGCCGGCAGCAGCGGGCGCTACCCGTCCCAGTGCTCGTGGGGTCGGGGTGTGAACCAACCCCCTGGTTGGTGCCGGACTGTGCGAGGTGACGGGCCGACGACACGGAGGCACCGGCTTCCCCGCGGCCGAGCACGCCGGCATCCGTTCCAACCGCTCCTTGTCGTTGGTCCGCGCAGCGGACGCCCGTTCCGTATGCCGGACGCCTCGTCCCAAGGAGCCCGGCCACTCTGGCAGGGCGCAAGCCGCCAGACACGCCCGGGCAGTACTCGATCCCACTCGGGCCGAGATTGACTGCAGGACAGTCGATTAGGTTGGTTCGAACACTTGTGCGAAAGGCATCTCACGGGTAGGCTGGCCCTACAGGGGGAGGGGGAGACGATGGGCACTGGCAGTACCGAACAGGTGGCCGCCACGACAGCCGCGGCCGGGCCGGAGGTGCTTCTCGCCGTCCTCGACGACGCCCACGAGGCGGTCGCCGCGCTGCCGGAGACGTCGCCGGTGCGAGGGGACCATGCCGGCTGGGCGGAGGTGGTGCGCGCCCCCAGCGGGTCATCGACGCCGCGACCGCCGCCCAGGATGCTGCGATCGCGCGGCTGGCCGCGATCGAACCCGAGGAGCTGCTCGACGGGACCGTGGTCGAGTCCCACCGCGCCCCCGGCCACACTGCCCTGGACGCGCCCGCGCTCGTGTCCGGCGTGCTGGCCGTGTCCTCGGTGCACGCCGAGCACCGGGTCCGGGCCGCGGTCCGGCTCGCCGCCGACGGCCCGCCCGGGAGCGACACCGCTACCGGGCTGGGCGGGCTGCACGAGGCGATGCGCGCCGGGCGCCTGGACGCCTACCGGGCAGGGGTGCTCGCCCAGGAGCTGGAGGAGGCGCCCGCCCCGGTCCGGGCCACCATCGTCGCCGCACTCCAGGTCCACCTCGACGGCGAGGACGCCGCGCACCTGCGCCGCCGCTGCCGGCGCCTGCTGGCCCGGGTCAGCCCCGACCTGCTCCGGCAGCGCGCGCGACGGGCCAGGGCGGAGTCCGGGCTGCGCCGCTGGGCCGACGAGCCGGGGGTGGACCACTGGGAAGGCACCTTCCCCTCCGAGGACGCTGCCCCCGCGTGGGCCGCCCTCGACGCCCTCGCCCAGCAGTACCGCACCAACGGAATGTGCCCCACCATCGACCGGGCCCGCGCCAAGGCCCTGACCGACCTCGTCGCCGGCCACGCCACCATCCACACCACCATCACCCTGACCATCCCCGCCGACGCCACAGACACCGCCGACGCACTGGCGCGGTTCGGCGTCACGGACCCCGCCGCAATGCAGCCGGATGCCGTGGCCGACGCCACGTCGGAACACGACCCGGCGCCCGACGCGACCCTGCGGCAGGACGCAGCGGCGCAGCAGGACCCGGCGCTGCCGGACCCGGACGCCCGCCAGGGCCGGTGCACCAGCCCGGAGGACCTCGTCGAGGTCGCCGGTCCGCATGCCGGGAACCACACCCTCGTCCCCCTCAGCTGGGTCACGCAGGCCATGGCCGGCGGCGCGAGCGTGCGGACCACCCGCTGCCACCGCGAGACGGGTGCCCTGCTCCCGGACAACCACGCCGGAACGGACACCGCGGCCACAGGCCCGTCAGGTTCCGGTCCGTACCGGCCCAACCGTTCCCTCGCCGCCCTGGTCCGGCAACGCGACGGACGGTGCCGCTTCCCCGGCTGCACGGTCGCCGCCCGGTTCTGCGACCTCGACCACGTCCGACCCTGGCCCGCCGGCCCCACTCGCGCGGACAACCTGGCCTGCCTCTGCCGCCGCCACCACCGCGTCAAGCAACGCCACGGATGGACCGCCCGGCTCACCCCCGACGCCGTCCTGGCCTGGACCACGCCCACAGGACATACCCGCACCACGCACCCCGTCGACGCCCTCCACGGCACGGTCCTCCCCGGCGACGCGCCGCCCACCGACCCCCCAGCCACCCCCACCTCACGACCCCGCACCCTCATCCCGGACGGGCCACACACCCCGCTGGAGTACATCCTCGAACACCACGGCGCCGCCGCCCCGTGGAGCACCTCGCCCCCGCTGGCCGACGGACACCGCGCCGCCCACCCCGACATCAGCCGACCACCCACCGCAGGCCGAGACCGCCCACACCTCCACCTCGACCCGGGCATCCCTTGGCCGCACCTCCGCAGCCCGACCTCGCGAGCCACTTTCCCGACCGGCCCACCGCCCTTCTGACCCCCGGCCTACGCTGAGGCCATGACGCTGCGGCGGGCCAACATCGCACGGATCTCGGATGGGCACTTCGACGTCCTCGTCGTCGGCGCCGGCATCAACGGCGCAGTGGTGGCCGCGTCCCTCGCCGGGCGCGGTGCATCGGTGGCCCTCGTGGACCGGGGGGACTTCGGCGCCTTCACGAGCCAGGAGTCCTCCAACCTCGTGTGGGGTGGGATGAAGTACCTCGAGCACTACGAGCTCCCCCTCGTCTTCGGGCTGTGCCGGTCGCGCAACCGGCTCATGAAGGCGTACCCCGACAACATCAAGGAGATCGGCTTCCTCGCCGCCCTGGACCAGGGCGCACCGTACGCGCCCTGGTTCGCGGCGCTGGGAGCCACCGCCTACTGGGCCATCGGCATGTTCGGGACACGGCATCCCCGCCTGTTCAGCGCCGAGCAGGTCAAGGAGGAGGAGCCCGCCATCGACACGACGACGGTGCGCGGTGGGATGCAGTACCAGGACGCCTACCTGCCCGACAACGACTCACGCTTCGTCTTCTCCTTCGTCCGGTCCGCCATCGAGGCGGGCGCGGCCGCGGCCAACTACGTCGAGCTCGTCTCCGCCGAGCGCACGGAGGACCGCTGGACCTGCCGGCTGCGCGACACCGACTCGGGAGCTGAGCTGACGACGTCGGCGAGGGTCGTCATCAACGCCGCCGGCCCCTTCGTCGACGACCTGAACCACGCGTGGGGGATCACGACCGAGCACCGGATCGTCTACTCCAAGGGCATCCACCTCATCGTGCCGCGCCTGACGACCCACCGGCACGACCGCGTCCTGGCCTTCTTCGACGACACGCAGCGCCTCTTCTACGTCATCCCGATGGGCCACCGCTCGGTCATCGGGACCACCGACACGCGGGTCGACACTCCGTACACCCACGTCGACGACGAGGACCGCGAGTTCCTCCTGGGCCAGATCAACGCGCGACTCGACCTGCCCGAACCACTGACCGTCGACGACGTCATCGCCGAGCGCTCAGGGGTCCGGCCACTCGTGGTGCGTCGGGGGGCGGGGAACCAGGAGACGAAGGAGTGGACCTCGCTGAGCCGCAGGCACGAGGTCGAGCGCGACGACGCCCGTGCCGTGGTGACGGTGTTCGGCGGCAAGCTCACCGACTGCCTCAACGTCGGGGAGGAGGTCGCCGAGCACGTGGAGGCGCTCGGCATACCCCTCGAGAAGGACCTCGGCAACTGGTACGGCGAGCCAGCGAAGGCGACCCGCACCGAGTTCTACCGCCAGGCCCGCCTCATGAAGCTCGACCGGCTCCGCACCAAGCCCACCGAGGCACTCACCGACCGGCTGTGGCGTCGCTACGGACGGCGCGCCTTCGACATGCTCGAGGCGATCCGGGCCGACCCGACGATGGGCGAGGACATCATGGGCTCGGCCGACTACCTCAGGGCCGAGCTCCACAACGCCGCCGTGCACGAGATGATCGTGACCCTCGACGACTTCATGCGCCGCCGCTCCAAGATCGACCTCGTCGTCCGGGACGAGGACGTCCTGGCGTCCCCCGGGCTCGCCGAGGTCGCCCAGATCCTCTTCGGCAAGCACGCCGAGCGCCGCCTCGCCGACTACGTCGCGGGCAAGGCCGCCGAACGCCGAGCGGCGGGATGACGAACGCCACGTGCGGGCTGCGACATGGCGAAGGGGGGAGCAGAATCGGAAGCAGGTGCCGTGGCCGTCGCCACCGCCCCGGCACCCTCGTGCACGGTGACGACCACGCGTGAGGAGCAGCCATGAGAGCCAAGGCAGGCGACCGCATCATCCTGGCCGGAGAGCTCGTCGACCAACCGACGCGAGCCGGTGAGGTGCTGGAGGCACGCGGTGCCGACGGCGGTCCGCCGTACGTCGTCCGGTGGGAGGACGGGCACACGAGCACGATGTTCCCGGGGCCCGGGTCGGTGCTCCGCGTCGCGGAGGGCGCGGCCGAGAACCTTCCCGAGCCCACCCCGGTGCCGCACGAGGGCCGGCTGCGCGAGTGGACCGTGCGGGTCACCATCTTCGAGAAGGGTGACGACACCACCGCGACCGTCGCCCTGATCACCGACGCACCCGAGGCGGTCACGGCGCGCGCCACGAGCCACCGCAGCGCCACGGACGACGACAACCCCCTCATCGGGGACGAGATCGCCGTCGCGCGGGCCCTCCGCCGGCTCGCCGACCAGGTCCTGCTCAGCGCCGAGCAGGACATCGAGTCGGCGACCGGCGAGGTCGACGTCACGGTCCGAGCCCGGTGAGACCACTCGGCTGCCGTGAGCTGGCGAGGCGGCTGAGGACGGCTGGGGGCCCACGGCACCGGCATCCGACAGCGGCCGCACAGCGGCGACCGAGCCGCCTGCGAGGTGCGGGCACCAGCGTGGAGGCATGACCACGACCACCGGCTGTGGCGCCCTCGACGGCCCGCTGGACGCCGTGCACATCCGTGACCTCATCGCCGAGCTGGCGGTCACCGAGGACCTGCTCCGCGGATGCCGTGCCGACTCACCGGCTGCGGGTCACCGCGCGACCCGCGTCCGGCAGGCCGAGATCGTCGGCGAGCTGCGGCGTCGACCCGTCGGGCTCGGCTGAGGGCACCGGGGCGAGGGCGCCGCCACTCGTCGAGGGGGCCGGTCGGTTGCCGGTCGCCTCCGCCTCAGGCCCTTCGGTCGTGGACCTCTGGCTCACGGACCTCTGTCTCGCGCACCGCCGGCTCGCGCACCGCCGGCTCGCGCACCGCCGGCTCGCGCACCGCCGGCTCGCGCACTGCCGGCTCGCGCACTGCCGGCTCGCGCGCATCGGTCGCGTCGTGCTTGCGCGCGTCCGCCCGCTCCTCGTCGTAGCCCTCCGCGTACGTGTCGTCCGCGTCGTCGGTGCGCACGTCGGGGTCGTGCTGGTCGGCCAGGCGGAGCTGCTCGTCCCGCTCGGCACGGATGGCCGCCGCGCTGCTCGACCGGCTGTCGGCCTCCGCGGCGAGCCGGTCGGCCTCGAGCTCCCGCTTCTGGGCCTCGACCCGAGCCATCTCGGACCGGGCCCGGGCCTCCGCGGCACTGACCTCGTCCTCGCGCAGGCGCCGGTCGTGCTCGGCCGCCTGCTCGCGGATCTCGGCCGCCTTGGCACGCGCGGCCTCCGAGGAACGCCGTCCGGAGCGCGACATGACGTAGGCGAGGATGCCGCCCGCGACGATGATCGCGGCGATGATGAGGACGATGGTGACGCCGTCCATGGATCTCTCCTGACTCGGGTCGAGAGGTGGCGACGAAGCGCGCCACCCCGTCCCTTACCCCGATCCGCGGCTCCCAACCTCTCGGTGTGGGCGGCCCTCAGACGGTCCGCGGCACCTTGCCCGTGAGCTTCAGCACGGAGCACATCACCTTGTGGCCCCCGTCGGCAGCGGGGTCGAACATCAGCGGGCACCCACCGTCGATGACGGTCATGCCACGTTCCCGGCCGACCCTGGTCGCCTCCGCAGAGACGCTGCCCGCGCCGAACGAGCGGTGCATCCACACCCGGGTCACGCCCAGGTCGGCGGCCTCACGCACGGTGCCCTCGGCAAGGTCGGGGCGCGTGGCGATCACCACCGCCTCGATCCCGCCGGGGATCGACCGCAGGTCGGGGTATGCCGTGTCGCCCTCGACCGTGGTCGCGTTGGGGTTCACCGGGAACACCTCGTAGCCGCGGTCACGCAGTCGTTGGTACACGACGTTCCCCCCGTGGTTCTTCGGCTCGCGGGACACCCCTGTCACCGCGATCCTCCGCTGGGACAGGAAGTCCCGCGCGGCCTCCTTGATCGTCGTCGTCATCGTCCTGACCTCCATCTCGCGCGGCGCCGCGCTGCACTGCGCCGAGCGGCTGGCCGCACACCTCCATCGTCCCTCCGTGGGCAGCCGGGCTGCCACCACCAGCGGGGTGACTCCGGGCACGGTCACGATGCGGTGCCGGCCTCAGCGCCCGGTCCCGAGGGTGGACTCCAGGGCCTCCAACGTCTCCGTCAGGGCCTCGAGCTGCCACGCCGTGTCAGCGGTCTCCACGGCAGCCCCGAGCAGGGTCGGGACGAAGCTCACGACGTCGGCGAGCGCCCACCGCACGGCGCGGCGCCGCATCCGCGCCGGGTCCGGCCGCCGACCGGTGCGCTCGGCGTACAGCCCAGCCACGTCGAGGCCCGTCCGCGCCGCGAGCAGCCACAGGTCCCGTTCCGGTTCGGCGACCCGCGCCGTCTCCCAGTCGACGAGGACCGGACCGCCGTCGGTCACCACGACGTTGCCGGGGTGTGGCTCACCGTGGGTGAGGACGACGTGCCCGTCGCCCGGCAGCCGCTCGTCCACCGTTGCCATCGCCTCCCGCACCGCGCCGGCGTGGTGGGCGACCAGGTCGAGCACGCCGGCGACGAGCGGTCCCGCGCCGGCGACCTCCGGGCGCCTGCCCGTCGCCACGGCATCCAGCAGCCGCACCAGCCCGCCCGCGCCGGCCATCGTCGCGTCCTCCGGTCGCGCCCGCGTCGTCGACACGGGTATGCCGTGGAGACCGGCGACGACCGCGGTGAGGGCGGCGGCATCCGCATCGGCCCACCGGTCCCCGAAGCGGCCGGACAATCCCTCCAGCCAGGGCTGCACCGACAGCGCATACCCGTCGCCGAGCGCCACGACCGCCGACCCGGTGACCGACCGCAACGGCGCGTGGGCCCCGGGAGCCCCCGCCCGCTGGGCTGCGTCAGGCACCGAGAGGGCAGCCTCCAGGTCTGCCAGCCCGTCCGCGGACCCGAGGGTGTCTGCGGTCGCGAACCACCGCGTCCCGGACGCGCTCGTGACCGTCCAGTGGTGGCTGCCGAACCCCACGGGCAGGTAGCTCGCGGCCACGGCCGGGACGTCCCAGCCGGCGACGACCGCGGAGAGGACGGCGTCGTCGTCGACGTCGTCGGGCGGTTGCTGCACCCGGCGACCCTATGCGGCTCCCGGTCGCTGTCGGGATGTCGGTGGCGCGTGCCAGTCTGGGGGTACCGACGATGGGAGCAGACATGTCACGCCCTGTGCACTTCGAGATCCAGGCCGACGACCTCGAGCGCGCCAAGACGTTCTACGGAGACGTCTTCGGCTGGACCTTCGAGGACTACGGACAGTTCACGGGCTCGCCCTACTGGGGCGTCGTCACGGGCCCGGACGACGCGCCCGGCATCAACGGGGGGCTGATGCCCAGGCCGGCTCCTGCGCCCGGTCCCGGTCAGGGCGTCAACGGCGCCGTCCTCACCATGGGGGTCGAGGACTTCGACGTGACCGCCGCGAAGATCGAGGCCGCAGGCGGCACGGTCGCCCTGCCGAAGATGGCGCTGACGGGCATGGCCTGGCAGGGATACTTCGTCGACACCGAGGGCAACACGTTCGGGGTGCACCAGCCTGACGAGAGCGCCGCCTGACCAGCGGCGTCGGGGCCGGCCAGCGGAGCGGCCGGGCCACCCGGCGAGGTATCTCGGGGACCACTCAGGGTCGTCCCTGACAGACGCGACGACCGGCCACCCGCCACGGTTGCGGGATGACGACAGCCACCACCCGGCTCGTTCCCCGGCCGGCGGCTCAGCGCGGGGGTCGGCTCACGCCCACCGAGCGCCGGGGCGCCCTCCTCGCGGGGGCCGGGCTGCTCACGATGACGCCGGTGGCCGTGGCCGCCGCCGCCCTGCTCGACCGACCGATGTCCGACGGGGCCCGCTCGGTCCTCGGCGCGGCCTTCCTCGTCGTCGCCGTCCTCGAGGTGGTGGCGGCCTGGGGGCTGCACCACCTCCTGCGCGACCGCGTGCGGCCGGCATCGGTCGCGACGCTCGTCAGCCGGTCGGGGTATGCCGTGCTCCTCGCGGTCTCCGCGATCGCCCTCGCGCTCCCGGGCGGTGACGGAGCCCCGGGCTTCCGCGCCGGCTGGTCACTCGCGCTCGTCGTCCTCGGCGTGCACCTCGTCATCGCCGCCCTCGCGCTGTGGCGCTCCCGGGTCGTTCCTCGCCTCGTGGCGGTGGCCACCGGCCTGGCGGGCACGGCATACCTCGTCGGCGACGCCCTCGGCGGGTCCGGTGGCGCCATCCTCCTCGCCGGCCAGCTCGTCCTCATGGGCTGGCTGCTCGCCTCCGGGACGGAGCGTCAGCGGGTGAACAGCAGGTGGGTCACCCCCGAGGCGCCGGGGACGACCTCGACCGCGAAGCGGTCCTCGAGTCCCTCCTGGCCGTCCCAGAGCCGCTGACCGCGGCCGAGCACGATCGGCACGACGGCGACGTGCAGCTCGTCGACGAGGTCGGCGTCGAGGAACTCGCGGACCGTCGTCGCGCCGCCGCCGAGGCGCACGTCCAGCCCACCGGCGGCCTCACGCGCCGTGGCAAGGGCCTCCGCGGGCGGGGCGTCGACGAAGTGGAACGTCGTCCCGCCCTCCATCTCCAGCGGGGGCCGCGGGTGGTGGGTCAGCACGAAGACCGGTGTGTGGAAGGGGGGTTCGGGCCCCCAGAAGCCGTCCCAGTCCTCCGGGATCGGTCCCGTTCCGACGTGGAACTTGCGGCGACCCATGATCTCGGCGCCGATGCCCTCCCACGCCCTCGCGACGAGCTGGGCGTCCACGCCGGCCGGGTCGGCGTCGCCCCCGGGCCACGCCGCGAACATCCACTCGTGGAGGCGCTCCCCCGCGTGCCCGAACGGCTGCTCGTCGGTGAGCCCGGCGCCGGTCGCGAACCCGTCGAGCGAGACGGAGAGGGCGTGCACCCGCAGGCGCTGCATCAGCCGTCGGCCTCGGCCACCCGCTTGAGGCTCGAGAGTCCCTTCTCGAAGTCGGGGCCCACCATGGCGTCCATCGACCGCACGAGGGAGACGACCCGCATGACGCCGCCGAGCTCGCCGTGCATCCGCCACTCGACGACCGTCGAGCCCGCCGCCGTCGGGGTGAGCACGAGCTCGATGCGGTTCTCGGCCGGGAACGGCTTCTCGAAGTGGAGGTCGACGTCGACCTGCTCCGGTGAGTCACCCGTGATCGTCATCGACCCCTTGCCCGCCCTGCGGTTGCCCTGCCAGGTGTAGTGGGCGCCGACGCCGGTGTCGGGCCCCGAGTACGTGCGCTCGAGGTCGGGGTCGAGGTCCTCCCACGGTGACCACTGCGGCCACGTGCGGAAGTCGTGGACGAGCGCCCGCACCCGCTCGGCGGGGGCCTCGATCGTGGTGGCGCGAACGACGGTGAAGGGTTTGGCCATGGCGGCCAGTGTGCCGCGCCGGGGGCGTCGATGGAACGCCAACCGCCCGACAGGGGTCACGGCGCGTCGCTGCCACGCTCCAGCCCCAGGGTGGCGATGAGGTCCTCGTGGAGCTCGATCCAGACCGTGTGGCACGAGTCGATCCCGGTCTGGTCGACCCAGGCCCCCTGCCCCGCCTCGGCCCGACGAAGCGCGGACGCGTAGCGCTCGTCGTACCCGGCGAACCGGTCCAGGGCACTCGTGAGCTCGGCGCACACCGGGGCCAGGCGACGGCCGTGGGACGCGAGCTCGTCGAGGACGCGCTCGTCCCAGCCGTGGTCGGTGTGGTCGTTCGCCGCCATCCGGTCCCACGGCTGCGGCCGGATCTGCCACCGGGTGAGCGTGCCGAGGACGCGTTCGTTGAGCCGGGCGAACGTGCCGTGGGCGGCATCCACGGCCGCACGCGTTCCGGTGCGCTCGAGCTCCTCGGCCACCCGGCGCTCGCCCTCCACGCGGCCCGACTCCGTCAGGGTCCAGCCCGTCAGGTCGCCGAACGACACGCGCCGCACCCAGCCCCTGGCCTCGTCGTCGAGCAGCTGGTCCTCGACGACGCCGCGGGCGACGCCGGTCCGTGCGGAGAGCCGTGACGGGTCGGCCATCCCGGTGACGCGCACCCCGTGGAGGACGAGGAGGTCCGGCGGAGAGGGATGTCCCACGCGGGGAGAGTAGCCCGCCCCCGCCGGGTGGCCGGCTCCGCCCCGCCGAGACGACAGGCGCTGCAGGATGGGTCCGTGACGATCCTCGTCGGCACCTCGGGATGGACCTACGACAGCTGGGCCGGGCCGTTCTACCCGGACGGGGTCCCGCGGCGCCGCTGGCTCGAGTTCTACGCCGAGCGCCTCACGACCGTCGAGCTCAACGCGAGCCACTACCGGTGGCCCCGCGACAGCGTGTTCCAGGGCTGGCACGACCGCCTCCCCGCGGGGTTCGAGATGACCGTCAAGGCGCCCCGGGCCCTCACCCACGCCAGGCGCCTCTACGCGCCGGAACGCTGGTCGGAGATCATCGAGCGGGGGTTCCGCCTGCTCGGCGACCGTGCCGGCCCGCTGCTCCTCCAGCTGCCGCCCACGATGGAGCGGGACGACGCCCGGCTCGACTATGCGCTGGGCCACCTCCCACCGTGGATCCCCCTCGCGGTGGAGTTCCGACACGCGTCGTGGCTCGACGACGCGGTCTTCGGCATCCTCGAACGGCACCGCGCGGCATACGTCGTCATGAGCGGCGCCCACCTCCCCTGCGTGCTGCGCGCGACCTCGGACCTCGTCTACGTGCGCTGGCACGGCCCCAGCCACGACCACCTCTACGCGGGCTCCTACCCCGACGACGACCTCCGCTGGTGGGCCGACCGGCTCGGCGAGTGGGAGGACGCCGGCCACCGCGTCCTCGGCTACTTCAACAACGACCAGCACGGGTATGCCGTGGCGAACGCCATGCGGCTGCGCGAGCTCCTCGGTCGGTGACGACGACACCCGGTCATGGCTGCACGAGCATGGCCCGCACGGCGGCGCGGAGGTCTGGACCGGGCGGGTCGGCGCGGGCACCCTCGACGCCGGGCACGGCACCTGCTGCGGCCACCGCGGCCCGCATGCGCTGGTAGCCCGCGCCGCGGCGCACCATGTCCTCGACGGCGGCCAGCTCGGGCGCGCACCCGAGCCGCCGGGCCGTCGGCTCGAGGCGGTCGAGCAGGGCGTGGATGTCGTCGACGACGGGGCGCTCGGTGCTGTCGACGTCGCGGATGATGATGGCGTCCAGCCCGTACCTCGCTGCGCGCCACTTGTTCTCCTGCACGTGCCACGGAGGCAGGGGGTGCGGCAGGGTGCCGCCGTCGAGCTGGGACTCGAGGTCGGTGACGAGGCAGTGGATGAGCGCCGCAACCGCGGCGACCTCCCCGACCGCGGCGAGCCCGTCACACGCACGGACCTCGATCGTCCCGTACTTCAGGGAGGGCCGGATGTCCCACCGGAGCTCGCTCGGGTCGGTGATGACGCCGGTGACGAAGGCGTCCCGCAGGTAGGCGCGGTACTGCGCCCACGTCTCGAACTGGAACGGCAGGCCGGCCGTGGGCAGCTGCTGGAAGAGCATCGTGCGGTTGCTCGCGTACCCGGTGTCGGCGCCGGAGGAGTAGGGCGACGATGCCGAGAGCGCCGTGAGGTGGGGGTGGTAGGTCAGCAGCGCGTTGACGAGTGGCCACACCTTCGCAGCCGACCGGACGCCGACGTGGACGTGCACCCCGAAGATGACCATCTGCCGGCCCCACCACTGGGTGCGGTCGATGAGCGTCGCGTAGCGCTGTCCCGGAGTGATCTCCTGGTCCTCCCAGCGCGCGAAGGGGTGGGAGCCGCCGGCGTAGAGCAGGACACCCAGCTCGTCCGCCGCCGACTGGACCCGGCGCAGGCCGTGGGTGAGGTCGGATGCCGCCTCCGCCGCGTTCGCGCAGACCCCGGTCGTCATCTCGACCGTGTTGCGGAGCAGCTCCTTGGTCAGGCTCGAGCGCGAGCCACCACGGCGGGCCCGCGCCGTCTCGCTCGGCTCGTCGGCGAGGGCCAGCTCGAGCAGCTCCTCGGCCCGTGAGGTGAGGTCCAGGGTCACCGGGTCGACGAGGCCGAGCTCCCACTCGACGCCCAGGGTGCGGGCGGCCGACGGGGTGAACGTCAGCTGCTCGGCCCGCGGGCCCTGCGACGGTGGAGAGGTCATGGCCCCAGCGTGCCGTGTCCCGGCCTGTTCCTGCACGGTCGGACAGGGTCGGGGCCGGGTGCGGGCGGGCCAGGGTCGTCTCAGGGACTCGAGCCGCCACGACCGAGGGGCCTCAGCACGGCCACGGGGATGACGCGGCCCGCCTCGCTCGCAAACCGGCTCACCTCCGGTGCCGCCGCGAGCACGACGTCGCGCCACACGGCATCCCGCTCCTCGGCGTGCAGCTCCCGGGGGCGTACCTCCATGACGCGGTCCTTGACCTGGGCCGTCGCGATCGGGGCGGCGCGCAGGTTGCGGAACCAGTCCGGGTCGCGGCGGGACCCCGAGCCGGTGCCCCACACGAGGAGACCCTCCGGCGTCTCGAGGTAGCGCACGCAGGTCGACCGTGGCACGCCGGTCCGTCGACCGGGTGTCGTGAGCATGAGCACGTGGACGTCCTTGCTGCCACTCGAGAGGCGTCCGTCGAGGGTCCGGTACATCCACACGCCGATGCGGTTCCCCATGCGCGTCATCCGGCGCTTCCGCGCGGTCACCGCCATCCCTGCCTCCCTCGCGTGGTCCGCCCCGACCCGTTGCACTATGCTAAGGCTACTTGGATTTCAGGTAACCTTAACATCGTGCCGACAGCCCAGGAAGTCCCCGAGGACCGCAACCGGGGCAACACGGTCGCCCTGCTCGGACAGGCCTACAGCCTCCTCGGCTTCCGGGTCGTCGACGGGGTCGTCGGGGCGGGCTATCCCCAGAAGCCGTCGCACTCGGCCGTCTTCGCCCAGATCAGCCCGGAGGGCTCGCGCCTCACGGAGCTCGCGCGAGGCGCGAACATGACGCCCCAGGCCATGGGTGAGCTCGTCGACGAGCTCCAGGACCTCGGCTACGTCGTGCGACGGCCCGACCCCACCGACCGCCGCGCGAAGCTCATCGTGCTCACCGAGAAGGGACGCGACTGCGTCGCCGCGGGCCTCGCCACGATCGACGGGATCGAGGAGGCGATCTCACGCACCCTTGGCGCCGAGGGCCACGACCAGCTGCGCAGGCTCCTGGGTCGCCTGCTCGACACCGAGCCCGGGACGGTGCACCGGCCGGGCTGATGCTGCGGCCCGACGACCGCGGCTAGGAAGCCTGGCCGAGCCGCGCGGCCCGCCGGTCGTCCGCCCAGCCGGGCCCCCTGAGGAGGAAGGACCAGCGCTCCCGCCAGGTCGTGGCCCCGGCGACGTCGCGGAGGACGTCGCGCCACTCGTGGGTCGCGATCCGCAGCGGGTTGTAGGTGTCGATGTTCGTCGTCAGGCCGTAGACGACACGCTCGTCCTCGCGCTCGAAGGTGCCGAAGAGCCGGTCCCAGACGATGAGGATGCTCCCGTGGTTCCGGTCGAGGTACTGCCGGTTCGTGCCGTGGTGCACGCGGTGGTGCGAGGGCGTGTTGAGGACGTTCTCGAGCCAGCCGATGGACCGCACCGCCTCGGTGTGGATCCAGAACTGGTAGATGAGGTTGAGCGCGCGGGCGTTCTCGATGACGCTCGGCCGCACCCCGGCAAGGGCGAGGATGCCGTAGGGCACGCTCATCGTGAGGCCCTCCGCGACCGGCTGGCGCAGGGCCGTCGAGAGGTTGTAGCGCTCGCTCGAGTGGTGCACGACGTGCATGGCCCACAGCCAGCGGCTCTCGTGGTTGAGGCGGTGGTTCCAGTAGTAGATGGCGTCCCAGCCGAGGATGGCCACCGCATTCGCGACCCACCCGGTGCCGAGGTCGCGCCGCGAGCGGGCGAAGAGCCGCGTCCCGCTCGTCTGCGCCGACCACGTCGTCGCCACCGTGAGCGCCGTCGACGCGACCGCAGCCGCGGCGGTCGCGCCGTCCAGGCGCCGGAGGAGGGTGTCGTCGGGAGGGCGCGGCACGGCATCCGAGCCGGTGCGGGGCGTCCGCCCAGCGCCAGGGGGGAGGGTGCCGGCATCCGGCAGGCGCCCGTGCGCCCTCCGGCGGCGGACGACGTCGAGCACGGTGGTGGCGGCGGAGGTCGCCACGGCGGTGCCCATGAGCAGCCTTGCGTGGCGCCCGACACCCGGCGTCACAGGGTCGAGGAGCCGCGTCGTCACGAAGGGCGCGACGAGGCTGCCGACACCCATGGTGAGGCTCGCCATCGTGTCGGCGAGCGCGTAGTCGCCCGCGCGCACGGTGCCGGGCGGTGCCGGGTGGCGTCGCTGCCAGGCGTACTCGGCGGCCATCGCCCCGACGAAGGCCGGGATCGCGAGGACCGTGAGGTCGGGTCGGCGCATGGCCCGCAGACTAGCCCCGCCGGCCGTGGAACCCACGAGGGGAGCGGGCCCCTACTGCAGGGCGGACAGCCACGCCGCGATCGGGGCCGCGGCCGCCTCGGCGGAGTAGATGCTCTGATGGTCCTCCCCGGGCAGGATCCGCACCGTGGTGGGGTGCCCCGCGCTGCTCAGTGCCGTCCCGAACTCGGTGCTGAACGACGAGGGGACGAGGTCGTCGTCCGTCCCGTGGAGGAGGAGCACCGGGACCTCCGGACGCTGGGCGGCGAGCAGCACCGGGTTGGCGGCGTCCCACTCCGCTGCGTCGGCCCCCTCCTCGAACAGTGCGGATGCCGGGTCAGCGAACTCCCGGATGTCGTACGGCCCGGCCAGGCCGACGAGGGCGTCCGCGGCGACCAGGGGGTCCTCGCAGCTCGGCGAGTACGCCGCGGGGTCCAGCGTGGCGAGGGACGACAGGTGCGCACCCGAGGAGTGGCCGAGGAGCACGACCCGGTCGGGCTCGATGCCGTCGGCCCGCGCCGTCGCCGCGCCGTCGGCCACGGCACAGAGGATGTCCTCGACCGGCACGGGGTAGACGACGCCGTCCCCGGCGGCGCGGATCCGCACCGGCATCGCGAACACCCCCCGGTCGGCCAGCGCCGCGGCCAGCGGCTGGAGCGCGGCCGGGTCCGCCCCCTTCCAGGCCCCGCCCGGCACCATGACGAGGACCGGTGCGCGCTTCACGTCCACCGGCACGTGGGGATACGCGTCGAGCCCCGGGAGGTACTCGTGCTCGTCCATGCGCGAGCCACCGCCGGTGCCCGTACATGCGGGCAGGACGAGGAGCGCTGCCGCGGCAGCAAGACCCACCCCCGCGACGAGTCGCCGCGACCGCCGGCGGCCTGCGGTGCGTGGTTCCACCCCCCGAGTATCGGCCCCCGGCGGGTGTCGAGCTCCCCCGACCGGGGAATCCCGGTCGCCGACCGAGGGAACCGCGTAGATTGTCCAGTCGTCGACCTGGGGACCAGCACCGCTCGTGGACCTCTCGAGGAATAGGGAGCACGATGACCGACCCGCAGCCAGCACCGCTCCAGCCGCCGGCCCCTGCCGGGGCCACGCTCACCCTGACGGCCCCCGCCCCACCCGAGCCGGTCACCACGACGGCAGCGCCCCGGATGGCCCCCGCGGTCGAGGCCGCAGCCCTTCCCGGGCTCGACGCCAAGGTCGACGGCTACCTCGCGTCGCTCCTGTCGGCCGCCCCCCGGTCCCCGGAGTTCGCCGCCAAGGCCACGGACGTGCGGACGATGGGGGACGGTGACATCAGGAAGGCCGCCGAGACGTCGAACCGGCTCCTCAAGTCCCCGGTCAGGGCGCTCCAGGAGGGCGGCCTGTCGGAGGGGTCGAAGGTGGGGTCGACGCTGCTCGAGCTGCGCCGGACCGTCGAGGACCTCGACCCCAAGGAGGCGACCGGCGCCAAGAAGTTCCTCGGCATGGTCCCCTTCGGCGACAAGGTCACCGACTACTTCCGCAAGTACCAGTCGGCCCAGACCCACCTCGACGGCATCCTGCACGCCCTCCGGGACGGCCAGGACGAGCTCGGCAAGGACAACGCCGCCCTCAACCTCGAGAAGCAGTACCTCTGGGACGCGATGGCCCGGCTCAACCAGTACGTCTACGTCGCCGAGCGCCTCGACGCCCGGCTGGCCGCAGGCATCTCCGAGCTGGAGGGGGGCGACCCCGACAAGGCCAGGGCGCTGCGCGACGACGTCCTCTTCTACGTCCGCCAGAAGCACCAGGACCTCCTGACCCAGCTGGCGGTCTCGATCCAGAACTACCTCGCGATCGACATCGTCATCAAGAACAACATCGAGCTCATCAAGGGTGTCGACCGTGCGTCGACGACCACCGTGTCCGCGCTGCGCACCGCGGTGATCGTCGCCCAGGCGCTCGGCAACCAGAAGCTCGTCCTCGACCAGATCACCGCCCTCAACACGACGACGAGCGGGATGATCGAGCGGACGAGCGAGATGCTCCGCGACAACTCGGTGCAGATCCAGCAACAGGCGGCGTCGGCGACGATCGGCCTCCCCCAGCTGCAGGCGGCCTTCCAGAACATCTACGCCACGATGGACGCCATCGACGCCTTCAAGGTGCAGGCCCTCGACACGATGGCCGCCACGATCGGGACCCTCGAGACCGAGGTGAGCAAGTCGCAGGCCTACCTCGAGCGGGTCCAGCGACACGACGACCGGGTGGCCCACGGGTCCCTCGACCTCGACGACTCGGCGGGCGCTGGGCACTGAGGAGCCGCTCAGGCATAGTGAGCACATGTCGGGTGGCTTCCTCGACCGCCTCCTGGGGCGGGGCCAGAACGCCGGGAACGGCGATCGGCTCGTGCTGCCCCCCGTGCCGACGAGCGAGGACCTGCTCGCCTCCCTCGACCGCGTGGAGGCCATGGTCGCCGAGGGTGCCGTCCCCGCCCCGGTCGCCTCGCGGGTCCGGCGCGTCGACACGGTGGTGCGCGACACCATCCCCCGGCTCCCGAGCCTCGGTGCCGGCAGCCCCCAGGCCTACTCGGTGATGGCCACCGCGACCGACTACCTCCCGGAAGCGGTGGGGGGCTACCTCAGGCTGCCGAGGCAGTTCGCGGACAACCGGCCGGTCGACCGGGGCAAGTCGTCGCTCATGGTGCTCATCGACCAGCTCGACCTCCTCGCCGCCACGATGGACAAGGTCTTCGACGCCGTGTGCCGCGCGGACGCCGACGCACTCGTCGCCCACGGGCGGTTCCTCGCGGAGAAGTTCGGCTCGGCCTCGACGGGCGGCGCCCTCGACGTCGGGTCGGCACCCCTGCCGCGGATGCCGGGCAGCGAGGATGCCGGTGGGCTCGGCCGCCTCCAGCCGCCCGTCGGGCGAGACCCCACATGAGCGCGTCCCACCCCCGGTCCGGCCCGTCGGGCACCGCGACGCTCGCCGAGGCGGTCGACGCCGTGGCCGAGCTCGCCACGACGGCCGGCGGCGACGGCGACACCGCCCGGGCCGAGGCCCTGTCCCTCGCGGCCGCCGTGGCCGAGTCCGCACCCCGGGCCGCCACCGACTGGGGACACGCCGTCGGCGGCGCGACCACCCAGGACTTCTTCGACGCCGCGAGTCGTGGCCGTCGCTGGCGCGACGCCCCCACGGCGACCCTCAGCACGCTGGCCGCGCAGCGGTCCCCGCACACGCGCGCGTATGCCGAGGCGCTCGCCGAGGTGGCGGCCGCGGCCTGCGAGCTCGGTGAGCCGACGATGCGGGTCATCGGCAACGCCTCCGTCGCCGCGGCGGCCCAGCTGTCCGTCGTCGGCGCCGGCCGGCCGACGTCGCTGCCGGATGCCGGTGGCGCGCCCACCACGGCGCGGCCGACGACGCCTGACCCGGGCGCGACCCAGCCGACCCAGCCGACCCGGCCCACCGCACCGACGGCGCCACCGGAGCGCACCCTCGACGAGCTGCTCGCCGAGCTCGACGACCTCATCGGGCTCCAGCGCGTCAAGCGCGAGATCCACCGGCAGGTCGCCCTGCTCCGGGTGGAGAAGCTGCGGGTGGATGCCGGGCTCAAGAGCCCCACGCTGACCCGACACCTCGTCTTCACGGGCAACCCGGGCACCGGGAAGACGACCGTCGCACGCCTCGTCAGCGGGATCTACCAGGCACTCGGCCTCCTGTCGCGGGGCCACCTCGTCGAGGTCGACCGCTCCGAGCTCGTCGCCGGCTACCTCGGCCAGACCGCGACGAAGACGGCCGACGTCGTCGCGTCGGCGGCGGGCGGGGTGCTCTTCATCGACGAGGCCTACAGCCTGACCGGGATCGGTCCCTCCGGGGACCAGTACGGCCAGGAGTCGGTCGACACCCTCGTCAAGGAGATGGAGGACCGGCGCGACGACCTCGTCGTCATCGTGGCGGGCTACCCCGCCCCGATGGCGGCCTTCATCGCCGCGAACCCCGGTCTCGCGAGCCGGTTCCGGACCACGATCGAGTTCGAGGACTACACCGACGACGAGCTCGTCGCGATCCTGGAGCACCTGGCAGGGGGTGCCGACTACGAGCTGGAGCCGGCCGCCGTCGAGCGGTTCCGTGAGGTGCTCGGCCGCACCCCACGGGGCAGCAGCTTCGGCAACGGCAGGTTCGCGCGCAACGCGCTCGAGGCGGCGATCGGCCACCACGCGTGGCGGCTGCGGGAGGTCGACCGGCCGACCGTCGAGCAGCTGCGGCTCCTCGTCGCGCGCGACTTCGACGAGGAGCAGCTCGACGAGGGAGCCGCAGCGCCCCCGCCCGCGTCCGATGGGCCCACGCCTCCTCCTGACCCGCACACCCGGGTCAGCGTCCCGCAGACCGAAGGCACCTCGTGACGACTCCCGCACCCCCGGCGACAGCCGCCCCGCCTCCTCCCCGGGCGGCGACTCCTCCCGCGGCGGCGGCGCCCGTCGCACCGGCGCAGCCGCGAGCGGCCACGGGCCGCCTGGCGGCGCTCACGGCATCCGTGCGAGCGAGCCTCGCCGGCACACCGGGGCGGCTGCGTGCCCTCGGCGTACTCGGCGTCGTCGCGGCCCTGCTGTTCGGACTGGCGGCCGGCCAGGCCTTCCGGTCGGCGGACGGGGCACTGGGCCGGGCCGCCGCCAACTCCGACCAGGTCGTCCGGATCCAGGCGATCCAGACCAACGTCGTCCAGGCCGACGCCGACGCCACCAACGCGTTCCTCGTCGGTGGCCTCGAGCCGGCCGCCCAGCGCGCGGCCTACACGTCGGCGATCGCATCGGCATCCCGGCTCATCGCGGAGGCCGCCCAGCACCAGCCCGCGGACGGCGCGGCACTCGGGGCGCTCAACGAGTCGCTGGTCGCCTACACGAGCGAGGTCGAGCAGGCCCGGGCCAACAACCGTCAGGCCCTCCCGGTCGGAGCGCAGTACCTCAAGAACGCCAGCGCCACGCTCCGGTCCGAGGCCCTCCCCCTACTGAAGAACCTCGGCGAGGCGAACGACGCGCGCGTGGCCGAGGAGTTCGACCGGGCCGGGCGCGCCGCCCTGTGGCTCGTCATCCCCGGCCTCCTCGCCCTCGCCGTCCTCGCGCTCGTGCTCGTGTGGCTGGCCCGGCGGACCCGGCGCTACGTCAACCTCCCGCTGGCGGCCGGCGCCCTCGTCGTGCTCGTGACGCTGGTGCTCGGCGCCGTCGGCCTCGCAGGGGTCAGGGGTGACGTCGACACGACGCGGGACGGCGCCTACGCCGCGACGGTCTCCACGGCCCGGGCGCGCATCGCGGGCTTCGACGCCAAGTCCAACGAGAGCCTGACGCTCATCGCCCGCGGCTCGGGTGCCGCCTTCGAGAAGGCCTGGCAGGCCTCGGCCGCCGTGGTGACGGCCGAGATCTCCGAGCTCGGGACGAACCCGGCATCCTCCGGCCTCGCCCCTCTCCCCTGGTCCGACTACGCGCTGATGCACGAGGACATCCGCTCGCTCGACGACTCCGGGAACTGGGAAGCGGCGGTCGAGAAGGCCACCGGGGACGGCGCGGGCAACACGACGTTCGCCGCGTTCGACGCGAGCTCGGACGAGCAGCTGGCGACCCTCGGCGACCAGACGTCACGCCAGCTCGACCAGTCCGGCGGCTGGCTCCCGGCCGCCGGCGCGCTCGGGATCCTCGCAGGGGTGGTCGCGGCGGTCTGCGCCTGGTGGGGCGTGTCGCAGCGTCTGGAGGAGTACCGGTGAGCCGCCGGGGACCGCGCGCCGTCGCGGTGGCCACGGCGCTCGCCGCGACCCTCCTCGTCGCGGCGTGCACGACAGCGGGCGTCTACGACCCGACGCCCCTCACCACGCCCTCCGCGTCGTCCAGCCCGTCGTCGAGCCCGTCGCCGAGCCCGTCGGCGAGCGCGACGCCGTCGCCGGCGCCGTCGGGCAGCGACGTCGTCACCGCGAACTGCCTCCGGTCGTACGCCCCGCCCGACGCCCTGCCGACCCCGGGACGGATGCCGTCGGGCAGCACCATGGAGAGGATCCAGAAGCGCGGACGCCTCATCGCCGGGGTCTCGGCCGACACCCTGCTGCTCGGCGCACGCAACCCGATCTCCGGGCGCGTCGAGGGCTTCGACATCGACATGCTCCACGCGATCTCCCAGGCCCTCTTCGGCGACCCCGACAAGATCGAGCTCAAGGTCATCACCGCGGCCCAGCGCCTGCCCGCCCTCAAGGACGGCAGCGTCGACGTCGTGGCCCGCAACATGACGATCACCTGTGCCCGCTGGAAGGAGATCGCCTTCTCCAGCGAGTACTACCGGTCGGGCCAGAAGGTCATGGTCCGGCTCGGCGAGACGCGCGCGGACGGCGGCGCGATCCGGGGCATGCAGGACCTCGCCGGCAAGAAGGTCTGCGCACCCAACGGGTCGACGAGCATGGACAAGCTGCGGACCTTCGAGGACGTCCAGGCGGTCGGCGCGGACACCCACACCGGGTGCCTCGTGCTGTTCCAGGAGGGTGAGGTTGATGCCATCACCGGCGACGACACCGTGCTCGCAGGCCTGGCCGCGCAGGACCCGTATGCCGAGGTCGTCCAGTCGCCGGCCTTCACCGCCGAGCCGTACGGGCTCGGCGTCAACCAGGAGCACGTGGACTTCGTGCGGTTCGTCAACGGCGTCATCGAGCAGATGCGCACCGACGGCCGGTGGACCAGGAACTACAACCGGTGGCTCGCGGACGCCCTCGGCAGGGCACCCGCGCCGCCGGTCGCGGTGTACGGACGGGCCCCGTGATCTCGGCGATGAACAGCGCCTCGGCGCCGGCGGCGCCGGGCCGGCTCGGCCAGCCCCTCGTCGCCAGTGACGCGATGCGCTACCTCGAGGCCCTGGGCACCTGGCGCGACGTGCGCAAGGCCGAGCTCGACGTGCTCGACGAGGTGGCACTCGGCGCCACCGACGGGGCGGCATACACCGGCGACCTCCTGCTCTCGATGGCGCTCTGGAAGGCGGTCGCCGACCGCCACGACCTTCTGGTGGCGACCTGGGACTCCGGGCGCGTGGGCCCGACGGAGCTGGAGCGCCTCTCGACCCTGGTCTGGGGGCGGCTCGACGCGACCATGGCGTCGCGCACGCCGGCGTCGCCGGGTGCCTCCGGGGGCCCGCACCTGCCGGCCGGTGCGCTCGCCGTCTCGCTCCCGGAGGCCTGCCGACTGTCCGACGCGCTGGCCGCCTCGCTGCGCGCACGCCTGGGCATCGACCCGTCGCTGGCCGACACCCAGGCGCGCCTCCGTGCCCTGCGAGCCTCCGTCGAGCGGGTCCGCGACCTCGTCGACCGCGAGCCCGCCTCGGCCCGCGCCGCCGCCTCGTCGACCCTCGAGCGGCTCGACGGGCGCACCGCCGACGTTCTGGCCAGGCACCAGCGGGGGGCCGACGTCGGGGGCCTGCTCGGACCCCTCGAGCAGGATGCGGCCCGCGCGGAGCGCGACCTCATCGTCGGCGCCTCCAACCGCCGTGCAAACGCCCACGACGAGGCGAGGGCCAGGGCCCTGCGCACCGAGCTCGAGGCGCGGGGGGCGGCCCTGCGCGACCTCGCCGCGCGGTGCGTGGCCCAGGTCTCCCCCGCTCCACGGCTGGCCGTGCCCGACGTGTCGGCGCTCGGGCCGGTGCCCGGCGACCCTGCCGCCGTCGACGCCTACCTCGTGCGGCTCGACGCCGTCGGCCGGGCGATGACGATGGCGCAGGACGCCTACGCCTCGGCGCTGGCCGAGCGCGACGAGCTGAGAGGGACCCTCGGGGCGTATGCCGCGAAGGCCGCCGCGGCGGGGGCCCCAGCCGGTCAGCACCTCGCGCAGCAGGACCTGGCCGAGCTCGAGCGTCGCGCCGCGGACGCGCTGGACCGGACCCCGGCCGACCTCGTCCGCGCACGCGCGCTCGTCGCGGCATACCGTGCCTACCTGGGCAGCACGCGAGCGGAGCCGGGTCGCGGGGGCCGCCCCGACGGAGGAGAGGCACCATGAGCGTGACAGCCTGCACCCAACCCGGCTGCACGGGCGCGATCGTCGACGGGTACTGCGACGTCTGCGGGATGCCGGGCGCACCTGGCGGGCCCGGCACCAGCAGCGTCTCGGTCGCGACGATGCCGGCGGGCGTGGCCCAGACGGTCTCGACCGCGTCCCGCGCCTCCAACCAGCTCGCCTCGGCCGCGCTGGGCTCCGCGCGCGCGGGCGCGGACGGCAGCAGGGTCACGAGGCGGGTCGGCACGTCGTCGACCCGGCTCCGGGGGGCCCGGCTCGGTGCCGGCCTCACGACGATCCCACCCGTCGCCGCCGTCGACGCCTCCAAGGCCCTCCTGAAGGACCCGATGGTCCCGGAGGACCGGCGGACCTGCCCGTCCTGCGGGTCACCCGTCGGGCGCTCCCGCGACGGCCAGCCGGGCCGGACCGAGGGCTTCTGCCCGACCTGTCGAAACCCCTTCTCCTTCACCCCGAAGCTGCACGCGGGGGACGTCGTGGGCGGCCAGTACGTCGTCGCCGGCGCCATCGCCCACGGGGGCCTGGGCTGGATCTACGCGGCACGCGACCGCAACGTCTCGGACCGCTGGGTCGTCCTCAAGGGCCTGCTGAACTCGGGTGACCCCGACGCGCTCGCCGCCGCCATCGCCGAGCGGCAGTTCCTCGCCCAGGTCGAGCACCCGCTCATCGTCGAGATCTACAACTTCGTGACCCATGAGGGCGCGGGCTACATCGTCATGGAGTACGTCGGCGGCACCTCGCTCAAGCAGCTCCTCAAGGACCGGATGCAGGCGGCGGGCGGCCGGTACGACCCCCTCCCCGTCGACCAGGCCATCGCCTTCATCATCGAGGTGCTCCCGGCCTTCCAGTACCTCCACGACCTCAACCTCATCTACTGCGACTTCAAGCCCGACAACCTCATCCAGGTGGGCGACGCCGTCAAGCTCATCGACCTCGGGGGTGTCCGACGGCTCGAGGACCTCGACTCCGCCATCTACGGCACCACCGGGTACCAGGCGCCCGAGGTGCCCCAGGTCGGGCCCTCCGTGGCCTCCGACATCTACACCATCGGGCGCACACTGGTCGTTCTCGCCATGGAGTTCCGCGGCTACCAGAGCACCTACGTCAGCTCGCTCCCGCCGGTCGAGCAGACCCCGCTGTTCACGAAGCACGACTCGCTGTACCGGCTGCTGCTCAAGGCGTGCGCACCCGATCCCGCCGACCGGTTCGTCTCGGCGGACGAGCTGCGCGTGCAGCTCCTCGGGGTGCTCCGCGAGGTCGTGGCCGTCGGGCGGGAGGGCGCGGCCGAGCACTCGACGTCGTCGCTCCTCTTCGACGTCCCGACCGTCTCCGACGACTCGCTCGACTGGCAGGACCTCCCTCGCCTGCGCACCGACGACAGCGACCCGCAGATGCCCTGGCTGCGCACCGTGAGCGTCGACGACCCCGTCCAGCGCCTGGCGGCCCTCGAGGGCGCACCGGCGACCAGCCCGGAGGTGCTGCTCGCCCGGGCCCGGGCCGCGCTGGATGCCGGGCAGCTCGACCGCGTCGACGACACCGTGCGCGCCCTGCTCGCCGAGGACCCGTGGGAGTGGCGGGCGGTGTGGATGTCGGGGCTGGTCGCCCTCGCGCGCCACCGCACCGCCGACGCGCAGAGCGCGTTCAACGCGGTCTATGGCCAGGTGCCGGGTGAGCTGGCGCCCAAGCTGGCCCTCGCGTTCGCCTGCGAGACGGGCGGCGACGCAGACGTCGCCGAGTCGCTCTACGTCGTCTGTGCCCGCACCGACGCCACGTACGTCGCCCCCGCGGCCTTCGGCCTGGCCCGGATCCGTGCCGGCCGTGGCGATGTCGAGGGTGCCGTGCGCGCGCTCGACCTCGTGCCGGCGACGAGCCGGGCCTTCACCCAGGCCCGTCGCCGTCGCGCCGGCCTCCTCGCCGAGTCGGGTGGCGGGTTGCCGTCGTTGGCCGCCGCCCTCGACAGCATCGAGAGCCTCACCATCGACCCCGTCGACCGCTCCCGGTTCCGGGTCGAGGTGCTCAGCTCGGCCCTCGGCCTCGTGGAGTCGCACGGTGCCGACACCACCGTCGTCATCGCCGGGCGGCCGGCGGCCGAGCCCGCCCTGCGCGACGGGCTGGAGGCGGCATACCGGGACCTCGCCGTCTACGCCTCCAGCCGCGAGGAGCGGGTCCACCTCGTCGACCGGGCCAACGAGGTCCGTCGATGGACGCTGCGATGACGACGGCCGACGCGGCCTCAGCCGCGAGCGCGGGGGGTGCCGCGGCGTCGGTCGAGGAGCGGATGCCGGGCCCGGCGCTGTCCTGCCCGGCGTGCTCCTCCCCCGTCGCCGCGGGCGAGCGGTTCTGCGAGGCCTGCGGTGCCGACCTGGGCCTGCCGGCAGCGTCCGCAGCCGGGACCCCACCCCCCGTGGGCACCGACGGCACGACCTGTCGTGAGTGCGGGGGTGAGGTCGCCGACGACGGCTACTGCACGCAGTGCGGTGCCAGGGCGGCGAGCCCGCGAAACCACTTCACGGAGCAGCCGGCGCCGTGGGTGGCCGCGGTCTGCGACCGCGGCATCCGGCACACGCGGAACGAGGATGCCGTGGCGCTCGACGCCGACCCCGAGCCGGGCAGCCGGGCGGTGCTGGTCGTCTGCGACGGGGTGTCGTCGTCCACCGACTCCGACGTCGCGAGCCTCGCGGCCGCGCGGGCCGCGCGGGACGTGCTGGCCGTGTCGGACCCCCAGGCGATGGGCACCGCCGCGACGCGCCGGGCAGCGAGCGCCAGGGCCCTCGTCGTGGCGGCCGACGCGGCCAACGAGGCGGTCATCGCCCACACCACGGCGGGCTCGGCGAGCCCGGCATCCTGCACGTTCGTCGCCGCCGTCCTCGACGGGCCGCTCCTCGTCGTGGGCTGGGTCGGTGACAGCCGGGCCTACTGGCTGCCCGACGCCGGCGAGCCCCTGCTGCTGACCACCGACGACTCGTTCGCCGCGGAGCAGATCGCCGACGGCGTCCGGCGCGCCGACGCCGAGAGCGGGCCGCAGGCGCACGCGATCACCCGGTGGCTGGGCAGCGACGCCCCCGACCACACCCCCCGGACGCTGTCCCTGGACCTCGCCGTCCCGGGGTGGGTCATGGCCTGCTCCGACGGGCTGTGGAACTACTGCTCGGAGGCGAGCGACATGGCCGCCCTGCTGACCCGGACGCGCGGGACGACCGGCGACGATCCGCTGCCCCTGGCCGGCGCACTGGTTGACTGGGCCAACGCCCAGGGGGGCCAGGACAACATCACGGTGGCCCTCGCCCGGGTCGGCACCGACCCCCGGGCCGCCACAGCCCAGCCCGTCGCCGCGACGGCCCCCGAGCCCGCGGCATACCGAGAGGAAGCCGAGCCAGATGGCCACGTTCTCAGCTGAGGTCTACCAGAACGAGTTCCTGCCCGACGGGGGGACCGACGTCCACGCCATCGTCACCGTGAGCTGCTCCGAGGCGGGCGAGGCCGGGCGGTCGGGGTCGGGGGATGCCGCAGAGGTCGTCATCGTCGACACCTCCGGCTCGATGAAGGGCGCGAACATCGCGGCCGTCCGGCAGGCCGCTGCCGCGGCGCTGGACCAGGTGCTCGACGGCGTGTGGTTCGCGGTCATCGCCGGCAACCACGAGGCGCACCTCGCCTTCCCGCGGAGCGCGGAGTTCGGCATGGTGCGGATGGACCCGCAGACGCGAGCACAGGCCAAGGCCGCCGTGTCCGGGTTCACGGCGGACGGCGGCACGGCGATGGGCACCTGGCTCACGCTCGCCACCCGGGTCTTCGGCTCGGCGCCGGGCGTCTCGCAGCGGCACGCGATCCTGCTGACCGACGGCATCAACCAGCACGAGACCCCGCAGCAGCTCAGTGCCGCGATCGAGGGGGCGCGAGGCCGGTTCCAGTGCGACTGCCGGGGTGTGGGCTCGGACTGGCAGGTCGCAGAGGTCAGGCGGATCGCCACGGCCCTGCTCGGCAGCGTCGACCTCATCGCCCAGCCCGACCAGATGGCCGCGGACTTCGAGCGGATGATGCAGCAGTCGATGGGGCGCGGGGTCGCCGACGCGTCGCTGCGGGTCTGGGCGCCCCAGGGGGCGCAGGTGCTCTTCGTGCGGCAGGTGGCCCCCACGGTCGAGGACCTCACGACGCGACGGCAGGAGGTCAACGCCCTGACGGGGGCGTACCCCACGGGTGCGTGGGGCGACGAGTCCCGCGACTACCACGTCGCCGTGCGCCTGCCGGCGAAGGCGGTCGGCCAGGAGCA
The DNA here is from genome assembly GCA_035703305.1 of Ornithinibacter sp. Lineage (GTDB taxonomy): Bacteria > Actinomycetota > Actinomycetes > Actinomycetales > Dermatophilaceae > Fodinibacter. The sequence goes on from DASSYJ010000086.1 coordinate 28,502, forward strand.
GCTCGCCTCGCGGGTCCAGGTCGCCGTGGGCGACGCCGTGGTCGCGCAGGGGCTGGTCAAGGCGATGTGGTCCAACGACGACACCCTGACGACGCGCATCGACCCCGCGGTGGCGCACTACACCGGGCAGGCCGAGCTGGCCGAGGCGATCCAGGACGGGCTGGCGGCCAAGGCCGCGGGTGACACCGAGACGGCGACCGTCAAGCTGGGTCGGGCCGTGCAGCTCGCCGCCGAGACGGGCAACGACGAGGCGACGACCCGGCTCCGCAAGATCGTCGAGATCGACAACGCGGACACGGGAACGGTCCGCCTGCGCCGCAGCGTCAGCAAGCTCGACGAGATGGCGCTCGACACGGCGTCCACGAAGACGACCCGGGTGAAGAAGTGAGCACGTTCACCTGTCCGAACGGGCACGCGTCGACGTCGAGCGACTACTGCGACACGTGTGGCGCGCCCATCGCGGAGGGTGCCGCAGCGGCCACGGCGGCGCCGACCGCGACCGCCGCGCCGGCTGCGACCGCGGCCCCGGGCTCGGCGGGAGCCCCGGACGGCGGCCCCACGAGCAGCGCGCCCACCCCGGAGGTGTGCCCGAGCTGCGGGGCCGACCACGACGCGGCGGCGCTCTTCTGCGAGGCCTGCGGCTACGACTTCACGACCGGCACGATGCCGCGACCGCCCGACGTGGCCACCGGGTCGACCGAGACCGGGGCGACGGAGGCGGGGTCCGGTGCCTCCACGCCCGAGGCGGGGGGCCAGCCGTCGGTGGCCCCGGCCATCGAGGCCGACTGGGTGGCCGAGGTCTGGGTGGACCCCGACTGGTACGAGGCCCAGGAGAGCGAGGACCCGTGCCCGTCGCCGGGGCTGCCGGCGGTCGTCGTGCTCACCGCGAGGAGCGTGCTCGTCGGTCGGCCCTCCAAGAGCCGCAACATCCACCCCGAGATCGACTGCACGGGCGACCCCGGGGTGAGCCGCCGCCAGGCGCAGCTCACCACCGACGGGCAGCGCTGGTGGGTCGAGGACCTCCAGTCGTCGAACGGCACCTACGTCGGCCCCGCGAGCGGTCCGCTGCCGACCGACCCGGTGCCGCCGGGTCAGCGCCGGGAGCTGTCCGAGGACGACCGCGTCTACGTCGGGGCCTGGACCCGCATCGTCGTGCGCCGGGCCACGCCCGAGGAACGGGGCCGGTGACCGGCGCACAACCTGAGGCTGCTCCCGTCACCGTGCTCGTCCTCGCGGGCGGTGAGTCGCGGCGGTTCGGTGCCGACAAGCTGTCGGCGGGGCTGCGGGGGACCACCGTGCTCGACCACCTGCTGTCCTCGCTCCCGCCGGAGTGGCGGGTCGTGGCGGTCGGCGCCCCGCGCGAGACCTCCCGGCCGGTGGAGTGGACCCGTGAGGAGCCGCCGGGGGGCGGCCCGCTCGCCGGCGTCGCCGCGGGGCTCGAGCTCGTCACGAGCGACGTCCTGGCCGTCGTCGCCGGGGACATGCCGTATGCCGCCGCCGGCCTCGTGGACCTCGTCGCCGCCCTGCACGACCAGCCGCCCACCGTCGGGGGCGTCGTCGGCACCGACGGCGACGGGGTGGCCAACCCGCTGCTCGCGGCATACCGGACGGCGGCCGTCCGCGGCGTGCTGCCCCACACCGCCCATGGCCGCCCGGCCAAGACGCTCCTCGGGATCCCCCACGCGCGGCTGGCGCTCCGGGGCGACGTCACTCGCGACGTCGACACCCGGACCGACCTGGAGGACCTCCGGTGAGGGCCGCGCGTCAGCTGGGCTTGGGCGCACCCGGACGGGCGTACCTCCACCACGTGATGCCGACGCACATGACGGCCCAGGCGATGCCGATCGAGTAGAAGGACACCGCTCCGAGGGTGGTCACGCCGACACCGAAGAAGAACGGGCCGAATGCCGCGATGGCGGCGGTCCAGCCGATGACCCCGCCGGCCTGCCGGCGCTCGAAGATCATCGGCATCTGCTTGAACGTCGAGGCGTTGCCGATGCCGCTGAAGAGGAAGATCGCGAGCATCCCCCAGAGGAAGGTGCTGAAGTCACTCCTGAGGGCGTCGGCCGAGGAGGTGTCGGGCACCAGCGCGGTCATCGTCCAGGCGATGGAGGCGACGAGCCCGATCCCCGAGACGAGCGTCCACCGCGCGCCGCCCATGCGGTCGGTCAGTGGGCTGAAGAGGACCCGCGCGGCGGCGCCGACGAGCGGTCCGAGGAAGACGTACTTGACGGGGTCCGGCACCGAGTAGCCGTCGATGAGCAGCTGGGCGCTCGCCCCCGCTCCCTGGACGATGTCGGTGTTCCCGGCGCCGTAGAGGTTCTTCATGAGCAGGCCGAACTGGGCCGACAGGCCCGAGAAGGTGCCGAAGGTCATGATGTAGATGAGCGTCATCCACCAGGTGTCCTGCGTCTTGAAGATGTCGAACTGCTGGCGGATGTTGGCCGTGATCGGCACCGACTTCAGCATCGTCCAGGCGAGTGCGGCGCCGATGAGGATGAAGGGGATG
>DASSYJ010000109.1:0-24033 GCA_035703305.1 Ornithinibacter sp.
TTCGAGTACGCAGACACCTATCGGCCCGTACCTCCCGCACTCGATCAGGCGTCCAACGTCGCCATCGCAATCTCCTTCCTATCGACCGTGATGGTGGCCGCGCTGGGTGCGTTGCGGCTGCTCCTCGCTCGGCACAGCCGCCGCAAGCCTGGGCTGGTCACCTCGAAATAGCGCGTACGGCTTGGACATCGGCGAATCCGGTAAACGTTGTTTGTACCCAAGGCATAGGTGCATGGACCTGAAGGTCTGGACGCGCAGCGTGCCCGAGCGGGACACTCGAGCCAGTGCCTGCCGGGCGTGGCGGGCGAAGGGAGGCACGAGCATGGGCGCGATCAAATCGGTGCTGCAGTGGATGCGTGCGAAGATCCGAAGCCTCGGAGCGTTCGCCGGCGGTGAGGATCTGACTGACGCGCAGTCGCACCGTGGCGACAACTACGAGCGCAAGTCGAATCCTGGTGGGGCTGCAGGCCTCTGAGATCCGCAGGATCGCCCACACCGCATACAAGGGAGTGTGAGGTCCCTTCAACGTGCACCCATCACACGCACGCAGGGACGTCTACAAGTGGGCCTTCAAGCTGACGCCCCTCGTGCCGAGCGAGCTCGTCGCCGACGCGTTCGACCTGGCCCGAGAGATCCGCGTGCTCGACATGCAGGCCTCGCCCTACGACCTGCGCGACCTCGGCTACGACCCCGTGCCGATCGAGACGGCAGAGGGCAAGGCCACCTACCTCCAGCGGCAGCGCGCGTTCGCGGAGCGCTCCAACGCCCTGCGCCACCGCCTGCTCGCGGTGCTGGAGTCCGTCAGTGCCCCCGGGAAGCCCGGGGAGCCCCGTGTGCCGAGGGGTCAGCGCGCCGCGACTCCCGCGCGCACGAGGCCGTAGGTGACCGACTCGACGAGCGCGTCCCAGCTCGCCTCGAGGATGTTGGCGGCGACGCCGATCGTGGTCCACGACGTCGTGCCGTCCGAGGTCTCGATGAGCACGCGGGTCACTGCGTCGGTGCCGTGCGCCGCGTCGAGGATGCGCACCTTGTAGTCGATGAGCTCGAGGTGCCCGATCTCCGGGTACGCGGACGACAGCGCCTGCCGCAGCGCGTGGTCGAGCGCGTTGACCGGCCCGTTGCCCTCGCCGGTGGCGACGACCCGCTCGCCGGCCGCCCGCACCTTGACGGTCGCCTCTGACAGCGCCTCGTCCTCGCCGCGGGCGTCGGTGATGACCCGCCACGACTCGACGTCGAAGAAGGACGGCAGCTCGCCGTCGAGCTCGTGGCGCAGGAGCAGCTCGAAGCTCGCGTCGGCGGCGTCGAAGGTGTAGCCGCGCAGCTCCCTCTCCTTGACGAGGCGGAGCACCCGGGCGAGCGTCGCGCCGTGCTCCTCGTGGGTGGGGTCGAGGTCGAACCCGAGCTCGCGCGACTTCAGCTCGATGGAGGCGCGACCGGCCATGTCGGAGACGAGCATCCGCATGTCGTTGCCGACGTGCTTGGGGTCCATGTGCTGGTAGAGGTCCGGGTCGACCTTGATCGCGCTCGCGTGCAGCCCGGCCTTGTGCGCGAACGCGCTCGACCCGACGTAGGGCTGCCGGGAGTATGCCGGCACGTTGGTCACCTCGGCGATGGCGTGCGCGATGCGGGTCGACTCCTGGAGCCGGTGCGGCTCGAGCAGCGGAAGCCCCTTCTTGAGCTGGAGGTTCGCGACGACGGTGAGCAGGTCGGCGTTCCCGGTGCGCTCGCCGTAGCCGTTGACGGTGCCCTGCACGTGGGTCGCGCCCGCGTCGACGGCGGCCATCGAGTTGGCGACCGCGCACCCGGTGTCGTTGTGGCAGTGGATGCCGATCCGCGCACCAGTGGCCTCCACGACGTCGTGGACGACGTCGGAGACCTGGCTCGGCAGCATCCCGCCGTTGGTGTCGCACAGGGCGACAACCTCGGCGCCGGACTCGGCCGCGACGCGCACCGCCTCGAGCGCGTAGTCGCGGTTCACGGCATACCCGTCGAAGAAGTGCTCGGCGTCGAGGAACACCCGCCGCCCCTCCGACCGCAGGAACGTCACGGTGTCGCGGATCATCTCGAGGTTCTCCTCGAGCGTCGTGCGCAGGGCACGCTCCACGTGCCCGGTGTGCGACTTCGCGACGAGGGTGACGACCTGGGCCCGGCTGTCGAGCAGGGCCCGCACGAGAGGGTCCGTCGCGGCGCGGCCACCGGCCCTGCGCGTCGCGCCGAACGCGGCGAGCGTGGCGTTCTGGAGGCGGAGCTCGCCCGCGGCACGGGCGAAGAACTCGGTGTCCTTGGGGTTCGCGCCCGGCCACCCCCCCTCGATGAACCCGACCCCGAGCTCGTCGAGGTGGGACGCGATGGCCAGCTTGTCGGCCACCGTGAGGTTGAGTCCCTCCTGCTGGGCGCCGTCGCGCAGCGTCGTGTCGTAGACGTGGAGGTCGGTCATCGGGTGCTCACCTGCATCGGTATGCCGGTCGCCCGGCGCCTTCGTGCCCCGGCCCACGAGGGGCCGGGGCGTTGACGAGTGCTGCTCCGCCCACTCTCGGGCCAGCGCCGCTGCCCGGCCGCCCGGGGTGGGGGCGGCGGACACCTGCCCTGCCGGTCACGCCACGCCCGCGACGTTCCCGACAAGCAAAAGACCCCCCGGGTGCGGGAGGTCTGCGCGACGAGGAGGTCTCGTCGCGCTAGCCGATAATGATCGTGGTGGTGGCCACGTCACGGAACGTCACGAGGTCACTGTGCCACGAGCCGGGGGCCGCGGGACACGACCCGTCCACATGCTGGCCGCCCCGTGGCGGCGAGCCTCACTCGACCTCGAGCTCGTCCCCCACGACGGTGACGCGGCCACGGCGGAGCGGCCAGGCCTTGGTCAGCGCGATGAAGGCGGCGTCCAGGCCGGGGATCTTGGCGTAGACACCCTGGGGTCCACGCGTCATCCGGCCCGTCTTCACGTCGTACTTCGAGTGGTGCCACGGGCAGACCAGACACCCGTCGGCGTCGATGCTGCCCTCGGCGAGGTCCGCGCGGAAGTGGCGGCACCGTCGGCTGACCGCGAAGTACTCGCTGTCGACGTTGCCGACGGCATAGTCACCGACGCCGGTGACCGAGCCTGGTGGGACGTCTGCGGCAGGAATCCGGGTGGCGGTCATGGCCTGCTCCTGGTCCGGGCGGTGTGGTGGGGTGCGGTGTCGATGGAGTCGTTCCATCGTTGCACAGCAGGGCAGCCGTGCCCAGACCGCTGACCGACGGCTGCGCCCCCGACCGGGCGTCGGCCGCTCGCCGCCTCAGGGTCCGCTCGTCAGAGCTCCCACCAGGCGTCGAGGCCCGGCGGCTGGGCGACGTCGACGCGGTCGCCGACCCGCGGAACCGCGACCGGGACGCCGTGCGTGGCCGCCGCGACGAGCAGGCGCTCGACGGGCTCGGCCCAGGGGTGGGGGGCCAGGACGAACGTGCACCAGTGGATCGGCAGCAGCAGCCCGCCCCGGAGCAGCCGGGTGGCCTCGACGGCCTCCTCCGGGTCGAGGTGGATGTCGTGCCACGCCACGTCGTAGGCGCCGACGGCCATGAGCGAGGTGTCGAACGGGCCGTGCTCGGCGCCGAGGCGCGAGTAGCCGTCGAAGAACCCGGAGTCGCCGCTGAAGAAGACCCGGCCGGACGTCCCCGCGAGCACCCATGACGCCCACAGCGTGCCGTCGCGCCGGAGGCCGCGGCCGGAGAAGTGCTGGGCCTCGACCGCCGTGACCTGCACACCCCCGACGTCAAGACCCTCCTCCCAGTCGCACTCCACGACGCGGTCGGGCGGCACACCCCACGCGTCGAGGTGGGCCCCCACCCCGAGCGGCACGAGGAAGACGGCGGACGTGGTCGCCGCGAGGGTGCGGACCGTGTCCATGTCGAGGTGGTCGTAGTGGTCGTGCGAGATGACGACGGCGTCGAGGTGCCCGAGCCCGGCGAGCGGCACCGGCACGGCGTGCAGCCGACGCGGGCCCACGTGCTGGCTCGGCGAGCACCGCTCGCTCCACACGGGGTCGAGGAGGAGCCGCACGCCGTCGAGCTCGACGAGGCAGGAGGCGTGACCGAACCACGTCACGTGCAGGCCAGTGGTGGCCGGCTCCCGCGACGCGCTGACGACCGGGATGGGCGACACCGGGCGGCGCAGCTCGGACCCGGCGAGGAACCGCTGCAGGGCGTCTCGCTGGCCGGACGGCATCGAGGAGGTGCCGCGCCGGGTGTTGTGGAAGGCACCCGCCCGGTACTGCGGCGACTGCTCCACCCGCGCGAGGCGCGCGCCCGTGGGGCGGGCGCCGATCGCCGCGGTGACGCCACGCCCGGTCACGGCGAGAGCCCCGAGGGCGCTGGCCGCGCCCGCGGCGACGGCGAGTCGGTTGAGCTTGGTCACCGAGCCATTGTGCGGGGTGCCACCGACATCACGCGCATCCTTCCGTCATCCACGGGCACGGGAGCCCCCTCGCCGGGTGGTCGTGCCGCGGGCCGCGTCGACGAGGGCGTCGAAGAGCCGGCCGTCGTCGCTGGCCTCGGGGTGCCACTGCACGGCCAGGCGGAAGCCGGCACCCGGGTCCTCCATCGCCTCGAGCGTCCCGTCGGCGTGCCACGCCGCAGGCCGGTATGCCGTGCCCTCCAGCGACTCGGGCCGCACCGCCTGGTGGTGGTACGTCGGAACGTCGACCGGTGCCGTGCCGAGCACCTCGGAGAGCCGCGTCCCAGGGACCGGGACGGCGTGGTGCGAGCTGTACTCCCCCGGGAGGGGGCAGTGCGAGTCGTTCCCGACGACGTCCGGCAGGTGCTGCTCGAGGACGCCCCCGGCAGCGACCGCCATGACCTGCATCCCCCGGCAGATGCCGAGCACCGGCAGGTCGCGTCGGGCGCAGACGCGGGCGAGGGCGAGCTCCCACACGTCCCGGTCCCGGCGCGGCGGCTGCGCCGTGGGGTGCGGCTGCGCGCCGTACCGGGCGGCCTCGACGTCGGCGCCACCGGAGATGACGAGGGCGTCGAGGCGGTCGAGCACGTCGCCGGCCATGGTGTCGTCGGCGTCGGGCCGGGGTGGCAGGACGACGACGAGGGCACCGGCGCGCTCGAGGTGGTCGACGTAGCGGTGCGGCACGACGGCGCTGCGCTGGGCCACCCAGGGCGACCGGTCGACGTCCTCGACATAGCTCGAGAGGCCGATGACCGGTCGGCGGTGGAGGCTGGCGACGAGGCTCACAGCGGCGTGACGTAGGCGCCCGAGATGCCGCCGTCGACGAGGAACGTCGACGCGGTGATGAAGCTGGACTCGTCGGAGGCGAGGAAGAGCACGGCGTTGGCCATCTCCTCCGGCTCACCGAAGCGCCCCATCGGCACGTGCACGAGCCGGCGCGCGGCCCGCTCGGCGTCCTTCGCGAACAGCTCCTTGAGCAGCGGCGTGTTCACCGGACCCGGGCACAGGGCGTTGACCCGGATGCCGTCGCGCGCGAACTGCACCCCCAGCTCGCGGGTCATCGCCAGCACCCCGCCCTTGGACGCCGAGTAGGAGATCTGCGAGGTCGCCGCGCCCATGACGGCCACGAAGCTCGCGGTGTTGATGATCGACCCCGCCCTCTGCTCGAGCATGTGGGGCAGCGCGGCCTTGCAGCAGAGGTAGACCGAGGTGAGGTTGACCTCCTGGACCCGCCGCCAGGCGTCGAGGTCGGTGTCGAGGATCGAGTCGTCGTCGGGTGGGCTGATGCCGGCGTTGTTGAAGGAGATGTCGAGCCTGCCGTGGCGGTCGACGGCCGTCGCGAAGAGCCGGTCGACGTCCTCCTTGTTCGCGACGTCGGTGTGGACGTAGGACCCGTCCACCTCCGCCGCGAGGCTCTCACCGACCTCGTCCGACAGGTCGGCGACGACCACGGTGGCGCCCTCCTCCGCGAACCGCCGGACGGTCGCCAAGCCGATGCCGGAGCAGCCGCCGGTGACCACCGCGACCTTGCCCTCGAGCCTGCCTGCCATGCGTGTCCCTTCCTAGGCTTCCGTGCTGATGAAGACGTTCTTGACCTCGGTGAACGCGTCGAGCGCGTCCGGGCCCAGCTCGCGGCCGATGCCGCTCGCCTTGAACCCGCCGAACGGCGTCGAGTAGCGCACCGAGCTGTGGCTGTTGACCGAGAGGTTGCCCGCCTCGACCCCGCGGGCCACGCGGATGGCCCGGCCGACGTCGCGGGTCCAGATGGAGCCGGACAGCCCGTATGCCGTGTCGTTCGCCTTGGCGACCGCGTCGGCCTCGTCGTCGAAGGCCATGACGGCGACCACGGGCCCGAAGACCTCCTCGCGCCAGACCCGGTCCTGCGTCCCGCTCGGGAGGACAACTGTCGGGGGGTACCACCAGCCGGCTCCCTCGGGAGCGGAGCCGCGGAACGCCACGTCGACCGGGGCGTGCCCACCGGACTCCGCATCCTCGACGAAGCCGCGCACGGCATCCCGCTGTCCCGACGAGACGAGTGGGCCCATCTGGGTGGCTTCGTCGCCGGGGTCGCCGACGACGACGTCCTTGAGCGAGCGCTCGAAGCGCTCCATGAACGCGTCGAACACGCTGCGCTGCACCAGGATCCGGCTGCGCGCGCAGCAGTCCTGACCGGCGTTGTCGAGGAAGCTCATCGGTGCGGACGCCGCCGCGGTGTCGAGGTCGGTGTCGGCGAACACGATGTTGGCGGACTTGCCGCCCAGCTCCAGCGTCACCCGCTTGAGCTGGTCCGCCGCCTTGCGCATGATGCCCTGGCCGACCGCGGTGGACCCCGTGAAGCAGACCTTGCGGACGTCGGGGTGGGTGACGAACCTCTCCCCCACGACCGACCCCTTGCCGGGCAGGACCGTGAGCACCCCCTCCGGGACACCGGCGTCCAGCGCCAGCTCCCCGATCCGGACCGCGGTCAGCGGGGTGAGCTCGGCCGGCTTGAGGACGACGGTGTTGCCGGCCGCGAGCGCCGGGGCCAGACCCCAGCCCGCGATGGGCATCGGGAAGTTCCAGGGGACGATGACCGAGACGCAGCCGAGCGGCTCCTTGAAGGTCACGTCGAGCCCACCGGCCACCGGGATCTGCCGCCCGAAGAGCCGTTCCGGGGCGGCCGAGTAGTAGCGCAGGACGTTGACGACGTTGCCGACCTCCCAGCGGGCGTTCCCGATCGTGTGGCCGGAGTTGGCGACCTCGAGCCGCGCCAGCTCGTCGGTCTCCGCCTCGACGAGGTCGGCGAAGCGGCGCAGGAGCATGCCGCGGTCGGCGGGGGACACCGCCCGCCAGGCGGGACCGACCCGGACCGCTCTGGCGATGGCGGCGTCGGTCTCCTCGAGGCCGACGAGGTCGATCGTCGTCACGACCTCCTCGGTCGCGGGGTTGACGACGTCGTGGGGGTAGGTGGTGCTCATCGCGCCCTGCTCACAGCCTCTCGAAGCCGCGGACCAGCTCCCAGTCGGTCACCGCGCTGTTGAAGGCTGCGATCTCGACGTCCGCGGCGTTGACGTAGTGGTCGACGACGTCGTCACCGAAGGCCCCTCGGGCGATGGCGGACCCGGCGAGGAGGTCGCGCGCCTCCAGGAGCGACGTGGGCACGTGCTCGACGTCCGCCGTGTAGGCGTTGCCCGTCAGCGGGTCGTCGAGCGGCACCTCGTTCTCGATGCCGTGGAGGCCGCCCGCGAGCATCGCCGCGATCGCGAGGTAGGGGTTGACGTCACCACCCGGCACGCGGTTCTCCATCCGGAGGCCGGCGCCGTGGCCGACGACACGCAGGGCGCAGGTGCGGTTGTCCCGCCCCCAGGCCACGGCCGTGGGCGCGAACGACCCTGGCTGGAAACGCTTGTAGGAGTTGATGTTCGGGGCGTAGAAGTAGGACAGCTCGCGCAGGCTCACCTGCACGCCCGCGAGGAAGTGGTCGAACAGCTGGCTCTGGCCGCCGTCGCGCGCGTCGTCGGCGAAGACGATCTCGCCGTCGAGGCCGCGCAGGGACAGGTGGATGTGGCACGAGTTGCCCTCGCGCTGGTCGTACTTGGCCATGAACGTCAGCGACTGCCCGTGCTTCGCCGCGATCTCCTTGGCGGCCGTCTTGTAGACGACGTGGTTGTCGCTCGTTCGCACGACGTCGTCGTAGAGGAAGGCGATCTCGTGCTGCCCGAGGTTGCACTCGCCCTTCGCCCCCTCGACGGTGACGCCTGCGGCATACATCTCGTTGCGGATCTCCCGCAGCACCGGCTCGACCTTGGTCCCCCCGAGGATCGAGTAGTCGACGTTGTAGCGGTTGGCGCCGGTGAGCCCGGTGTAGCGGCGGTCCCAGGCGTCGTCGAAGGAGTTCTCGAAGATGATGAACTCGAGCTCGGTGCCGGAGACCGCGCGGTAGCCCATGGACCCGGCGCGCTCGGCCTGGGCCGCGAGGATCGCCCGCGGGCTCTGGCGCACCGGGCCGGAGCCGTCGAGCCACGCGAGGTCGCACTGGATCATGGCCGACCCCGGCTGCCCCGGCGTGCGGCGCAGCGTGGAGAGGTCCAGGACGAACTCGAAGTCGCCGTAGCCCTTCTCCCACGAGGAGATCGCGTAGCCGTCGACGGTGTTCATGTCGACGTCCACGGCGAGGAGGTAGTTGCAGCCCTCCGTGCCGTGGTCGAGGACGTGGTCGAGGAAGAAGCGCGAGTGGAGGCGCTTCCCGGCGAGCCGGCCCTGCATGTCGGTGAAGGCCACGATGACCGTGTCGATCTCACCGGCGTCGACGGCCGCGCGGAGCTCGTCGACGGTGAGCTGGGGCGGGCCCCCGGGGTGGATCGAGCTCGGCATGGTGCTCCTTCTCTCTGCGCTATCCGATGAGTCCACGGAGCAGCGCCGACGTCGCGTCGCAGTGCTCCTCCATGGTGGTGCGGGCCGTGTCGGGGTCGCCGTCGAGGATGGCGGCGACGACGGCGTCGTGCTGCTCGTGGGAGTGCTCGATGTTCGTGCGGAGCACCGGGATGGCCGCCAGGAGCTCGCCCAGCGCGGCCTGGGCCCGGGTCACGGCCTCGACGACCATCGGGGACCCGGTGAGCGTCGCGATCGCGAGGTGCAGCCGCGAGTCGGCGATGCGGTGGTTCGAGGGGTCGGCCTCCCGGACGGCGCGGCAGGAGTCGAGGAGCCACTCCTGCTGGTCCCGCGACAGCCGCCGGGTCGCCGCGAGCCGCGCCGCACCGGGCTCGACGACGCGACGGAAGTCGAGGGCGTCCTCGAGCGCCGCCCCGTGCCGGATCGCGGCGCCGACGGCTCCCGGCGCGCCGGGAGCGCCCGGCGCGTGGCCGGCATACGTCACGACCGTGCCACCACCCCGCCCGCGCTTGGTCGTGACGAGACGGGAGTCCCGCAGCGCCGCGATCGCCTCCCGCAGCGTGTTGCGCGAGACACCGAGCCGCTCGGCGAGGTCGCGCTCGGGCGGGAGCTGCTCCCCGGCGACGAAGACCCCGAGCCGGATGGCGGTCGCGAGCTGCTCGACGGTGGTCTCGAAGACGTTGCCGACCGCCGGTCGCAGCACGGCATCCGGCAGCCGTGAGGGCTGCGGGGGCAGGGGCTCCGGAGTCACACGAGCGAGTATGCCGTGTGAATGGTCCTCATGTGAACCTTTAGCGCCTCAGGCGAGCCGGGTCAGCCAGCCGTGGGTGTCCTCGGCGCGGCCGTACTGGATGTCGAGGAGGGCGGCGCGGATCGCGTTGGTCACGGCGCCCCCGGCGTCCCCGGCCGTCGAGGGGGCGCTCCCGCCCTCCCAGCGGAGCTCCCCGACCGGGGTCACGACGGCGGCGGTGCCGCACGCGAAGACCTCGGTGATCTCGCCGCCGGCCACGCCGTCCTTCCACTCCTCGATGGGGATGCGGCGCTCCTCGGGGTCGAGGCCGAGCTCCTTCGCGAGCTCGAGGATGGAGCTGCGCGTCACGCCCTCGAGGATCGAGCCGGTGAGCTCCGGCGTGACGAGGCGGTTGTCGCGGGTGACGAAGAAGAGGTTCATCCCGCCGAGCTCCTCGATGTAGGTCTGCGTCGAGGAGTCGAGGAAGACGGCCTGGTCGCACCCGTGCTCGATGCCCTCGAGCTGCCCCGCGAGCGAGGAGGCGTAGTTGCCGCCGCACTTCGCGGCACCGGTGCCGCCAGCGCCCGCGCGGGCGTAGTGCTCGGAGAGCCAGAGCGTCACGGGCTTGAGTCCGCTCGCGAAGTAGGGGCCGGCGGGCGAGGCGATGACGCAGTACGTGACCTCGTTGGCCGGACGGACGCCGAGGAAGGCCTCGGAGGCGTACATGAACGGGCGCAGGTAGAGGCTCGTCTCACCGGTGCCGGCCGGCGGGACCCACGGCTCGTCCACCCCGACGAGGGCCTTGAGCGACCCGAGGAAGTCCTCGGTGGAGAGCTCGGGGAGGGCGAGGCGGCGGGAGCTGCGCTGCATCCGCTCGGCGTTGGCCTCGGGGCGGAACGACCACACCGAGCCGTCTGCGTGCCGGTAGGCCTTGAGGCCCTCGAAGATCTCCTGGGCGTAGTGCAGCACGGCGGCGGCGGGCATCAGGGTGATCGGGCCGTAGGGCCGCACGGCGCCCTGGCCCCAGCCGCCGTCCCTGGTCCAGACCGCGGTGACCATGTGGTCGGTGAAGTGGACGCCGAACCCCGGGTCGGCGTGGATCTCGGCACGCCGCTCGTCGCTCGCCGGGTCGGGTCGGCGGTGCAGGTCGAAGGTCAGGGTCATGGGACTCGTGGTCCTTTCCTCGGGGAGCGTCGGTGCTACCCCGTGAGGTTACCCGTGGGGGCCCCGGGTCAGAGGCGGGCGACGACCGCGTCCCCCACGGCGGAGGTCGACCGGGGGGCGGTGCCGCGCTCGGCGAGGTCGCCGGCCACAGCCCGCTCGACCCGCTCGGCCTCCTCGGTGCGACCGAGGTGGGCCAGCAGCATCGCGACCGAGAGGATCGTCGCCGTGGGGTCGGCCTTCCCCTGGCCGGCGATGTCCGGTGCCGAGCCGTGCACGGGCTCGAACATGCTGGGGTAGCGGCCCTCGGGGTTGATGTTGCCGCTCGCGGCGAGTCCGATGCCCCCGGCGATGGCGGCGGCGATGTCGGTGATGATATCGCCGAAGAGGTTGTCGGTCACGATGACGTCGAAGCGGCCCGGGTCGGTCGCGAGGAAGATCGTCGCGGCGTCGACGTGCTGGTAGGCGGTCTCGACATCGGGGAACTCCGCGCCGACCTCCTCCACGGTGCGCCGCCAGAGGTGGCCGGCATACGTGAGGACGTTGTGCTTGTGCACGAGCGTGAGGTGCTTCCGGGGCCGCGCCCGGGCCCGGCCGAAGGCGTCCCGCACGACCCGCTCGACGCCGAAGCGGGTGTTGACGCTCACCTCGGTCGCGACCTCGTTGGGGGTACCCGTGCGCAGGGAGCCGCCGTTGCCGACGTAGGGACCCTCGGTCCCCTCGCGGACGACAACGAAGTCGATGCCCCCGGGCGCCACGCGCTCGACGGCGAGCGGGCTCTCGACGCCCGGGTAGAGCTTCGCGGGGCGCAGGTTGACGTAGTGCTCGAGCGCGAACCGCAGCGGGAGGAGGACGCCGCGCTCGAGGACGCCGCTCGGGACGGTCGGGTCACCGATCGCGCCGAGGAGGATGGCGTGGTGCTGCCTGACCTCGGCGAGCACCGAGTCGGGCAGGGTCTCGCCCGTCGCGTGCCAGCGGCGCGCCCCGAGGTCGTACTCCGTCGTCGTGACCTTCGGCCCGGTGGACCCGGTCACGGCCTCGAGGACCTTGAGCCCCTCCCCGACGACCTCCGGTCCGATGCCGTCGCCCCCGATGACGGCGATGTCGAGGGTCTGCGTGCCCGGGTCCGTGGAGCGCTCGGTCATCTCGTCAGGGTAGGCCGTGCGTCCGGGATGCGGACGGGCCGTCCCAGCCAGTGGATGGCTGGAACGGCCCCAGAGCGGCGCGGTGCGGCTGGGTGTGGCCCGTCGCGTCAGTCGCCCCACGCGGAGCGTGGGACCCGCTCATGGCCGGACTCAGTCGTCCGAATGGCCCTGGTCCCGAAGGTCCATCGACTCCTGCAGGGCCTGGCGCGCCAGGGTGGCCTCGTCCAGGGTGCTGTTCTCGTTCATGACGTTCTCGCTTCCGCGGCCGTGGGCCGCACTGTCCTCGGGTGGTCTCGGTGCTCGAACCGGCGGTCGTGCCGGCGAACGGTCAGCAGGCGTCGCGGGGTCTCCGCGGCGAGGACGCTGACTACCGAGCCTCGCCGCGGCCGGGAATGAGGAGTACCACCCACCGCGTCATGTCATCGACGGTACGTGGACGTCCAACTACCTGTCAGGGGGCTTTCCAGCATCTGGACGCCGATGATGGTGAGATCCGGGCCACACGGCCGAATGCGCGACTGATTCCGTGGCCGGCCAGCCCGAAATCACCAGATCCGGATCCCCCGACAGGGCCGGCCGAGCGCCGCGACGGTGGACGCAGTGGGGTGCTCCTCCCGGTTCGCGACACAGAGGCGCTCTCCGCCCTCGCTGGGTGACGCTCGCGCAGGACCCGACAGCCGGTCAACCCCCAGCCGCGGGCGGGCCCGCTCACCCGGCCGGCTCGGGATGTGGTTCCCGCCCGACGACCACGGCTTCGCGTGCACGGCCCAGGGGTCGTCCGTGAAGACGCCGTCCGCCCCGAGATCGAGCTCTGCCTGCACCTCGGTCGGGGCAACCGTGTAGGGCCAGACGTGGAGGCCGTGGCCCTGGAGGTCGGAGATGTATACGCGGTCGGCGCTCTTGGCCACCCCGACGAACTCGATCCCCGCGGCTCGGACGGCAGCCGCAGGTGGTCCCTTTCGTCCCGTGAGGAGCAGGACGTGCAGCCCCGCCCGTGCGAGGCGCACGGCGACGTCCCACTCCCGGCTCTGGACGATGAGCGAGTCCGTACACCCTCGGACGGACGCCAGGAAGGAGTCGACGACAGGCGCCCCCGGGGGCTTGATCTCTGGCACGAGGACGGCTGATCCCTCCACGAGCGAGAGGATCTGCGTCCAGGTTGCCGGGGTTCCGGTCGGTCCTCCGGGCTGCACCGGCTTCACCTGCCCGCGCGACCAGTCCGCCGCGGAGAGGGTGCTGGCCCTACCCGTCACGGCGGTCATGGTCCGGTCGACCGTGACGTCGTGGAGTGCGACGAGAGTCCCGTCAGCCAGGGGCCTCAGGTCCATCTCGACCGGGAAGCCCGCCCTGGCCGACGCCTCGAAGCCCTCCATGCTCGCCTCGGGGGAGCGGTCGGAGCCGCCACGGTGGGAGACGACGACAGGTGCCGTGAGGTCGCGAACCGTCGCGGACCCCGGGCACGGTTGCGCGTGTGAGGGTCGCGGCGGCGATGGGTGGCTGGCCTCGACCGGCCCCCGGTGCCACTCGGACGAGACGGCCAGCACGGAGACCAGCGCCGCGACGACCACGCCGGCCGCGCCCCGCTCGACGGCGTTGAGTCTGGATGGCCCCTGATGCATGACCGGCTCCGTGGTCGGGGGTACCGAACCTCAGACGAGGTCGACGACGCGGACGGTCTCCGCGCCGATCTCCTTCTCGATCGCGGTGACGACGTCGACCGGGATGGCGCTGTCGACGGTGAGGGCGACGAGGGCCTTCGACGCGGCGTCGTCGCGCGATACCTGCATGCCCGCGATGTTGACGTCGGCGTCGCCGAGGAGCTTGCCGACGGCGCCGATGACGCCCGGACGGTCGTCGTACGAGAAGAAGGCCATGTGCGTCGAGATCGGGATCTCGAGGTCGTAGCCGTTGATGCCGATGAGCTTCTGCACCATCTTGGGGCCGGTGAGGGTGCCCGACACCGAGACCGTCGAGCCGTCGGCCAGGGTGCCGTGCAGCGTCGTGACGTTGCGGAAGTCCTCGGACACCTCGTCGGTGATGAGCCGCGACTCGCACCCGCGGTCCTTGGCGAGCAGCGGGGCGTTGACGTAGGTCACCGGGTCCTCGGTGACGTCGGTGAACAGGCCCTTGAGTGCAGAGAGCTCCCAGATCGAGACGTCGTGGCTGGTGATCTCGCCGCGCACCTCGACGTCGAGCTGCACGGGCACCGAGCCGGCGAAGGCCGTGAAGACCCGTCCGAGCTTCTCGACGAGGTCGATGCCCGGCCGCACCTCCTCGGCGACCGAGCCACCCGAGACGTTGACGGCATCCGGCACGAGGTCCCCACCCAGGGCGAGGCGCACCGACCTCGCGACGGCGACGCCCGCCTTCTCCTGGGCCTCGTCCGTCGACGCACCGAGGTGGGGCGTCACGACGACCGACTCGTGGGCGAACAGGGGGCTGTCGGTGCACGGCTCGGTCGCGAAGACGTCGAGGCCGGCGCCGGCCACGCGGCCCTCGGCGATCGCGTCGGCGAGGGCCTCCTCGTCGAGCACCCCGCCGCGCGCGGCGTTGATGATGCGCACGGTGGGCTTGACCTTGGCCAGGGCCTCCTTGCCGATGAGCCCGATGGTCTCCGGTGTCTTCGGGAGGTGGATGGTGATGAAGTCGGACTCCACGAGCAGCTCGTCAAGCGTGACGAGCCGGGCGCCGAGCTGGCCGGCTCGCTGCACCGAGACGTAGGGGTCGTACGCGAGGATCTCGACACCGAAGCCCTTGAGCCGCTCCGCGACGAGCTGGCCGATCCGCCCGAAGCCGACGACGCCGACCTTCTTCTCGAGGAGCTCGACCCCGCCGTACTTGCTGCGCTTCCAGGCGCCGTTCTTCAGCGCCTCGTTGGCCGGGGCGATGTTCCGGGCACACGCGAGCAGCAGGCCGACCGCGAGCTCGGCCGCGCTCGTGATGTTGGACGTCGGGGCGTTGACGACCATGACGCCCGCCTTGGTCGCGGCCGGCACGTCGACGTTGTCGAGTCCCACGCCTGCACGGGCGACGACCTTGAGGTTCCTGGCCGCCGCCAGCGCCTCGGCGTCGATCTTCGTCGCGGACCGGATGAGGACCGCGTCGACGTCGGCAAGGGCCGGGATCAGCGCCGACCGGTCGGCACCGTCGACGTGGCGGACCTCGAAGTCCGGACCAAGCGCGTCGAGGGTCGCGGGCGAGAGCTCCTCTGCGATGAGGACGACGGGCTTGGTCACGAAAGGTCCCTACTTTCGGTGCTGCGGTCGGTCATCCGCTGGTCGGCGGGATGCCGGGTGCCCGGGGTGGGCGGCCCCGCCACCTGGCGCGCATGACGGGTCTGCGGCACGCCGCCGTGCCGGTGCCCATGATAGGCGCGTGCCAGCATGTGGACGCTCGTGCCCATGATGTGGTTGCGAGCCGGGTCAGGGAGCCGGGTCGGGCCGCTCGAGCCTCCGTGAGACGAGGACGATCGCCGTGACGACCCCCGCGGCGACGAGTGCCCACCACCACGACACGTGGCCCAGCCACGCGTCGACGACCGCGAAGCCGACGGTGGTGTAGACGAGCGACCACAGCGCCGCGCCCAGGACGACGGCGGGCACGAACCGGCGCTGCGGCATCCGCAGCACACCGGCACTCGCGTTGATCGCCGTCTGCACGCCGACGGTGAGGAACCCCAGCGTCACGGCCGGGGCCCCGAACCGGCGCACCCACCCCTCGGCCCTCTTGACCACGGGACCGTCGAGCCGGTCCGCGAGCCGCGAACGGCTGCCCCCGGCGCGGACCCCGCGGCCGAGCCAGTAGGTCACCGTCCCGCGGACGAGGGCGCCGAGCCAGAGCACGACGAAGACGACCCACACGGGCCAGTCCTCCACGAGCGCCTCCACGCGACGATCGTAGGTGGCCCGGCATCCCCCGACTCCGTGCGACCTGGGTGCGGTTCTCGCGTGGCGACCGCCGGAAAACCGCACGCACGTCGCTCGACGTCGAGAGCCGGCGGCGTCTCGCGGGGTCAGCGGGGTCCGGCGGGGGTCAGCGGGCGGCGGACCCCTCGACGTAGTCCTGGTCGCGGTCGGTGTCGACCCAGGCCATGAGCTTGCGCAGCTCCCGACCGGTCGCCTCGATCGGGTGCTGGGCACCCTTCTCGCGGAGGGCCTTGAACTCCGGCGCGCCGGCATCCTGGTCGTCGATGAAGCGCTTCGCGAACGCACCGCTCCTGATGTCGGCGAGGACGGCCTGCATGTTCTCCTTGACCGAGGGGTCGATGACCCGCGGGCCGGACACGTAGTCGCCGTACTCCGCCGTGTCGGACACCGACCAGCGCTGCTTGGCGATGCCACCCTCGACCATGAGGTCGACGATGAGCTTGAGCTCGTGGAGGCACTCGAAGTAGGCCACCTCGGGCTGGTAGCCCGCCTCGACGAGGGTCTCGAACCCGTACATGACGAGCTGCGACGCGCCCCCGCAGAGCACCGACTGCTCCCCGAAGAGGTCGGTCTCGGTCTCCTCGGTGAACGTCGTGCGGATGCCGCCGGCGCGCAGGCCGCCGATCGCCTTGGCGTAGGACTTCGCGAGGTCCCAGGCCGAGCCGGACGCGTCCTGCTCCACGGCGAGGAGCACGGGCACGCCGCGGCCGTCGACGAACTCCCGGCGCACGAGGTGGCCCGGGCCCTTGGGCGCGACCATGACGACGTCGGACCCGGCCGGCGGCGTGATGTAGCCGAAGCGGATGTTGAACCCGTGGCCGAACAGCAGCGCCGCCCCCTCACGCAGGTTGGGGGCGATGTGCTCCGCGTAGACCGTGCGCTGCACCTGGTCGGGCGTGAGGATGACGACGAGGTCGGCCTCGGCGACGGCGTCCGCGACCGTGAGGACGCGCAGGCCCTCGGCCTCGGCCTTGGGGCGCGACCCGGAGCCCTCCGCGAGGCCGACGCGGACGTCGACCCCGGAGTCGCGCAGGTTGAGCGCGTGGGCGTGGCCCTGGCTGCCGTAGCCGATGACCGCGACCTTGCGGCCCTGGATGACGGCCAGGTCGGCGTCGTCGTCGTAGAACATCTCGGCCATCGTGTCGGCCTCTCCTTCGGTGGGTGGTGGGCTGGGACGGACTGTATGCCGTGCGGCCGGGACCGCGCGGGGCGGTCTCAGGCGCTGCCGGGCGTCACGGTCAGGCGCTGCGCAGCGACCGGTCGGTGATCGAGCGGGGGCCACGGCCGATGGCGACGATGCCGGACTGGACGAGCTCCTTGACCCCGTAAGGCTCCAGGACGTCGAGCAGCGCCCGGAGCTTGTCGGTCGTGCCGGTCGCCTCGATCGTCAGCGAGTCCGTGGCGACGTCGACGACCTTGGCGCGGAACATCTGGACCATCTCGAGCACCTGGCTGCGGGTGGCCGCGTCGGCGCGGACCTTGATGAGCATGACCTGGCGCTGCACGGCCGACGCCGGCTCGAGCTCGACGACCTTGAGCACCTCGACGAGCTTGTTGAGCTGCTTGGTCACCTGTTCGAGCGGGAGGTCCTCGACGTCGACGACGACGGTCATGCGGGACACGTCGGCGTACTCGGTCTCCCCCACGGCGAGGGAGTCGATGTTGAACCCGCGACGGGAGAACAGCGCGGCGATCCGGGCGAGCACGCCGGGCTTGTTCTCGACGAGGACGGACAGGGTGTGCTTGGACATCGCGTACCGCCTTCAGTTCCGGTGGGAGCCCGAGGGCACCCCGTCGTGGTCGGGGTCCAGGCCCTGCTCCAGCGCCTCGGACTCCTCGCGGTCCCACTGCGGTGCGGTGTCGCGGGCCACCTGGATGAGGTCGTTGCTCACGCCGGCGGGGACCATCGGCCACACCATCGCGTCACGGTGGACGACGAAGTCGACGACGACCGGCCGGTCGGTGACCTCCATCGCCGCGCGGATCGTCGCGTCGACGTCCTCGGGGCGCTCGCACCGCAGGCCGACGCAGCCGTAGGCCTCCGCGAGCTTGACGAAGTCGGGGACGCGGGAGCCGACCGAGGTGTGCAGGTCGGTGTTGGAGTAGCGCTCGTTGTAGAAGAGGGTCTGCCACTGGCGCACCATGCCGAGCGAGCTGTTGTTGATGATCGCGACCTTGATCGGGATGCTGTTGATGACGCAGGTCGCGAGCTCCTGGTTCGTCATCTGGAAGCAGCCGTCGCCGTCGACCGCCCAGACGGTGCGGTCGGGCTCACCGACCTGGGCCCCCATGGCGGCCGGCACGGCATACCCCATCGTCCCGAGCCCACCGGAGTTGAGCCACGCGTTGGGTCGTTCGTACTGGATGAACTGAGCGGCCCACATCTGGTGCTGGCCGACCCCCGCGACGTAGACGGCCTCGGGCCCGGCGATGGCGCTGAGCCGCTCGAGGACGTACTGCGGTGCCAGGGTGCCGCCCTCGGGCTCGGCGTACCCGAGGGGGAAGGACTCCTTCCACCCCGCGACGCGCTCGCGCCACTCCGCGTAGTCGCCGCCCCGGCCCGCGTCGTTGTCGGCGTCGACGGCCTCGATGAGGTCGGCGATGACCGCCTTGCAGTCGCCCACGATCGGGACGTCGGCCTTGCGGTTCTTGGAGATCTCCGCGGGGTCGATGTCGGCGTGGATGACCTTGGCGTCGGGTGCGAAGGTCCTCAGCTGCCCGGTGACGCGGTCGTCGAAGCGGGCCCCGAGGGCGATGATGAGGTCGGACTTCTGGAGCCCGGTGACCGCCGAGACCGACCCGTGCATACCCGGCATCCCGAGGTGCAGTGGGTGGCTGTCGGGCAGTGCGCCCCGGGCCATGAGGGTCGTGACGACGGGGATCCGGGTCAGCTCGACGAAGCGGTGCAGCTCCTCGCAGGCCCGCGCCCGGATGACCCCGCCGCCGACGTAGAGGATGGGGCGCTCCGCCTGCGCGATGAGCCGCGCGGCCTCCCGGATCTGCTTGCTGTGGGGGCGGGCCACCGGCCGGTAGCCGGGGAGCTCGATGCGCGGGGGCCACGAGAAGGTCGTGCGTGCCTGGAGCGCGTCCTTGGAGATGTCGACGAGCACCGGCCCCGGACGCCCGGTCGAGGCGATGTGGAAGGCCTCGGCGATGACGCGCGGGATCTCGTCGGCCTTCGTGACGAGGTAGTTGTGCTTCGTGATCGGCATCGTGATGCCGCGGATGTCGGCCTCCTGGAACGCGTCGGTGCCGATGGACGACGAGCTCACCTGGCCGGTGATGGCCACGATCGGGACCGAGTCCATGTGCGCATCCGCGAGCGGGGTGACGAGGTTGGTGGCACCCGGCCCGGACGTCGCCATGCACACGCCGACCCGTCCGGTCGCGGAGGCGTACCCCTCGGCGGCGTGACCGGCGCCCTGCTCGTGCCGCACGAGGATGTGGCGCACCTTGACGGAGTCGAGCAGCGGGTCGTAGGCGGGGAGGATGGCGCCTCCCGGGATGCCGAACACGGTGTCGACGTCCATGGCCTCGAGCGAGAGGACGAGGCTCTGCGCGCCCGTCACCTCGATCGGGGACCGCGCCCGGGCCTGCTGCGCCATCTGCGCCGGGCTCGGCGCACTGGGCGTCCCCGGCGCACCGGGCGCACTGGGCGTCCCCGGCGCGCGGGGTGTGCCGGGGGGCACCGGGGCAACCGGGGTCGCCGGCCTCACATCGCTCACTGCCTGTCACCGCTCTCTGGGGCTCGCCGCTGCTCGCGGCCGTCGTCCGTGCACAAAAAAACCCTCCAGTCCCGTGGCGGGACGACGGAGGGAGCGCGCCTGGTCTCGGGAGGTCAGGCGCGCCGGGGAAGTACGAGGACTCGGGCCACGCGCTCACTCTCCCCCCGGCCGTATGCCGTGTCAACCGGCGAGACGGGGGGTCCCACGATCCGGGACCGTGAGGTCGCTCACTGGCGCCCGCCAGGCGTCGGGCCGGGTTGCCGGACGACCCCACGCGGCGCCCACCTGCTCCGCTAGCCTCGCGGCAGCCCCGTGAGGGAACCGGCCCGCCGCGCAAGGAGAACGCATGACCACCGAGGCCACGATCGTCTTCGTCTCGGTGGTCGGCCTGCGGTTCGTCCTACCGCTCTTCATCCCGAGGTGGCCGCTCCCCGCGGTGCTGGCCTGCCTCGTCGTGGACGGCATCGACCAGTCGATCTTCCAGGCCTTCGGGTTCGACCCCCCCGGGTACCAGAACTACGACAAGGCGATGGACCTCTTCTACCTGTCGATCGCCTTCCTGTCGTCGCTGCAGAACTGGACCCGGGCGTCGGCCGTGGGCATCTCGAGGTTCCTGTTCTTCTACCGGATGGTCGGGGTGATGGCGTTCGAGATCACCGGGGTGCGGACGCTGCTGCTGATCTTCCCGAACACGTTCGAGTACTTCTTCATCGCCTACGAGGTCGTGCGCCTGCGGTGGAACCCGCGGCGCTTCAGCCGGCGGTTCTGGGTCGTGGCGGCGGCGGCGATCTGGATCGTCGTCAAGCTGCCCCAGGAGTACTGGATCCACGTGGCCCAGCTCGACTTCACGGACACGGTGAAGGACGTCCCGTGGTTCGGACCACTCGTCGTCATCGCGATCCTCGCAGGACTGGCGATCCTCTGGTTCGTCGTGCGGCCGCGCCTCCTGCCTCCCGACTGGTCGTGGCGCGTGGCCGCGGACCCGCTGCCCGAGGAGATGGACACGGCCGCCGAGCGCGACGCCTGGACGGCCGCGAACGTGCGGGTCTGGTCGTGGTCGACGCTCGAGAAGGTCGTGCTCATCGGCCTGCTGTCCACCATCTACGCGCGGATCCTGCCGGGCCTCGAGGTGTCCGACCTCGGGATGTTCACGGGCATCGCGACCTACGTCGTCGTCAACGCGGCCGTCTCGCTGGCCGTGGCCCGGCGCGCCGGCAGCCGCGAGGGACTGGCAGCGGCGTTCGGGGCCCGCGTCGTCGTCAACATCGGCTTGGTGCTCGTCGCGCGGGTGCTCCTCGGCGGGTCGGCCCTCGACCTGTCGGCGACCGTCTTCTTCGTCCTCCTCATGTCGCTGCTCATCACCTACCACGACCGGTTCGCCCCCGTGGCGGCCGTGCGCGCCGAGCACGACCACACCGAACCGGAGCCCGAGAAGGCGGCACCCGTCCCCGCCTGAGGACGGCCGCCTCAGAGCTGGGCGTGGGCGAGCTGCCCGAGCACCTCGGGCGACTTCCGGTCCAGCCGTCGCCCGCCCAGCGCGACCCCCAGCGCGAGGAGGCCGAGGCCGTATGCCGTCGCGAGCCCCAGCGTCACCCACCGCCCGGTCGTCGACCCGGCCGTGAGCAGGGCCGCCACCGCGACCGGAAGGGTCAGCACGATCGGGCCGACGAACGACACGATCGCGGTGAGGCAGCCCTGGGCGGCTCCCCCCGACGTCGCGGCGAACGGGTTGCCGCCGGTGCGGGGGGCGGTCCCCGGCAGCACCGCACCGACGGCGACCGCCAGGCCGAGGCTCGCGAGGAACGAGACGACGACGATGCTGAGCCACGGCACGGGGCGACCGATGACGCCGAGGGCGACGCTCACGGCATACGTGAGGACGACCACGGGCCCGAAGACGATGGTGGACGCGATCGCGCGGCCCAGCCGGTCCTCCCAACCACGCACCCCGACGGCGACGTGCAGCCACCACGCGGGTCCGTCGAACGCGAGGTCGTTCATCAGGGTGAGCCCGGCGAAGACCGCCAGGGTCACCACGCCGACGCCACCCAGCCCCGGCGTGTCGGTGAGCACCGCCTGGACGACGAAGAAGACCGGGAGCACGGCGGTGCGCAGGGCGATGCCGACGAGCCGGCTGTCGCGGTACCACGCGCGGACCCGCCGCGCCGCGATCGTCGCCGTGGGAGAGGTGCCGAGCAGGGCCGGGAGCAGGCGACCGCGACCGATCCGCTGGCCCCCCGAGCTCGTGAGCGGCGAGGTGACCGCGCGCTCGAGCTGGCCCACCCACACGGCCCACAGCACGGCGATGAAGGTGACGGCGAGGCCGAGGTGCAGGGCCGCGCTCCCCCAGCGTCCCGTCGCGACGTCGAACGGGAGCGCCCAGGCCCAGCCGACCGGGGTCCACGAGGCCACGGTCGCCGAGCGGGTGGCGTCGAACGACACGATGTCGGCGGTCACCGAGCCCGTCGTGAGCAGGAGGTTGAGTCCGAGCGGGACGAGCGTGGTCAGCGAGACGATGACCGCCCCGAGGATCCGGCCGCCCCGGCTCGTCATGACCCGCGCGAGCGCGCTCGTCACCGCGCGCGACAGCAGGATCGCGGTGAGCACCCCGAGGAGCGCGCCGAGCAGCGCGGCCGGCACCGCGACCGGGTGGCCAAGCCAGGACCCCACCTGTCCGAGGGCGAGGCCGATGAGCATGACGGCCGGTATGCCGGTCGCCGCCGCGGCGAGGAGCCCGCGTGCCAGCTCGCCCGCCCGGAGGGGCAGGACGGCGAAGCGCGCGGGGTCGAGGATCGAGTCGACCCCGGTGGCGATGAGGCTGAGCACCGCCCACATGAGGGTGATCGTCGCGAAGAGCGGCACGGTGAGGGCCGTGATCCGCACCGGCTGCCCCGCGAGGAGGAGCAGGCCGGGACCGAGCACGGCGAGCACGCCGAGCGCGGCCAGCCCCCCGACGACCGACGACACGAGGTGGAGGGTGCTGCGCGACATGGCGGTGCGCCACATCGCGAACCGGAGCCGCACGATGAGCCGGGCCACGGCGAAGGGCTCGGGCGGGGTCGTCGTCGTCGACGTCACCTCCTCACCCCGACGCCGGGTCAGCCGAGCCATGACAGGCCGTCCCCCGCGTCGTCGGAGGCCCCCACGAGCTCGAGGAAGATCTCGTGCAGCGAGCCGCCGCCGGTCAGGCCCGCGATCGTGTCCTCGGCGAGGACGCGTCCGGCGGCGATGACGGCCACGCGGTCGCACAGCCCCTCGACGAGCTCCATGACGTGGCTCGACATGACGACGGTCCCGCCACTCGCCACGTAGCGCCGCAGGATCGTGCGGATGGTCTGCCCGGAGACGGGGTCGACGGCCTCGAACGGCTCGTCGAGCACGAGCAGGCGGGGCGCGTGGATGAGCGCGGCGGCGAGGCTGATCTTCTTGACCATGCCCGCCGAGTAGTCCGCCACCACGGTGTTCGCGTCGTCGGCGAGGTCGAGCACCGTGAGCAGCTCGGTCGCGCGCTCGGCGGTGACCTCGCGCGGCATCCGGCGCAACGCACCGACGTAGTGGAGGAGCTCCCGGCCGGACAGCTGCTCGAAGAGGCGCATGCCGTCGGGGGCCACGCCCATGACCGCCTTGGCCGCTGCCGGGTCGGACCAGACGTCGTGGCCGAGCACGCGGGCCGTCCCGCCGTCGGGGCGGAGCAGGCCGGTCGCCATCGACAGCGTCGTCGTCTTCCCCGCACCGTTGGGACCGACCAGGCCGAAGAGCGACCCGCGCGGCACGGCGAGCGAGAGCTCGTGGACGACCCGCCGCCCCCGGAACTCCTTGACGAGGCCGACGAGCTCGAGGGCCGGGCCGTCGGGGGGGACCTCAGTCACACACCGCGCCCGTGCTGGCACTGCCGACGAGACGGCGGTACTTCGCGAGCACGCCCCGGGTGTACTTGGGCACCGGATGGGTCAGGCCCTCGCTGCGGCGCCGGTCCATCTCGGCGTCGTCGACGAGGAGGTCGAGACGGCCGTTGGCGACGTCGAGCCGGATGCCGTCGCCGTTGCGGACGTAGCCGATGGGCCCGTCGTCGACGGCCTCCGGGGCGACGTGGCCGACGCACAGGCCGGTCGTGCCGCCCGAGAACCGGCCGTCGGTGAGAAGCAGGACGTCCTTCCCGAGCCCGGCGCCCTTGATCGCCCCGGTCACCGCGAGCATCTCGCGCATGCCCGGGCCGCCCTTGGGGCCCTCGTAGCGGATGACGACGACGTCACCGGCCGCGAGCGTGCCGTCCTCGACGGCATCCATCGCGGCGCGCTCGCCGTCGAAGACCCGTGCGGTGCCCTCGAAGACGTCGGAGTCGAACCCTGCCGACTTCACGACCGCACCTTCCGGTGCGAGGGAGCCCTTGAGGATCGTGATGCCTCCGGTGCGGTGGATCGGCTCGCTCATCGCGCGGACCACCTTGCCGTCGACGTCGGGGGGCGCGATGTGGGCGAGGTTGTCGGCCATGGTGCGCCCCGTGACGGTGAGGCAGTCGCCGTGCAGGAGACCGGCATCCAGCAGG
>DASSYJ010000021.1:0-32075 GCA_035703305.1 Ornithinibacter sp.
GACGAGCCGAGCATCGGGCTGCACCAGCGCGACAACCACCGGCTCATCGAGACCCTGACGCGGCTGCGCGACCTCGGCAACACGCTCATCGTCGTCGAGCACGACGAGGACACCATCACCACCGCCGACTGGGTGGTCGACATCGGTCCCGGGGCGGGGGAGCACGGCGGCCAGGTCGTCCACTCGGGCACCGTCGAGGACCTCCTCACCCATCCCGACTCGCTCACCGGCAAGTACCTCTCCGGGCGGCGCGAGATCCCGACGCCGCAGGTCCGCCGGCCCCAGGAGAAGGGTCGGGCGGTCGGGGTCGTCGGGGCGACCGAGCACAACCTCGACCGCGTGTCGGTCTCGTTCCCGCTCGGCAACCTCGTCGCCGTGACCGGCGTGTCGGGTTCGGGAAAGTCGACGCTCGTCAACGACATCCTCTACAACGTCCTCGCCAACAAGCTCAACGGTGCTCGGCACGTGCCCGGCCGCCACAAGACGGTCACCGGCCTCGAGCACCTCGACAAGGTCGTGCACGTCGACCAGAGCCCGATCGGGCGGACCCCGCGGTCGAACCCCGCCACCTACACCGGAGTCTTCGACCACATCCGCAAGCTCTTCGCCACGACGACCGAGGCGAAGATCCGCGGCTACCAGCCCGGCCGCTTCTCGTTCAACGTCAAGGGTGGTCGCTGTGACGCGTGCTCCGGAGACGGCACGATCAAGATCGAGATGAACTTCCTCCCCGACGTCTACGTCCCGTGCGAGGTGTGCCACGGGGCCCGCTACAACCGGGAGACGCTCGAGGTCCACTTCAAGGGGAAGACCATCGCCGACGTGCTGGACATGCCCATCGAGGAGGCCGCGGAGTTCTTCTCGGCGGTCCCGGCCATCGCCCGGCACATGAGCACCCTCAACGATGTCGGCCTCGGCTACGTGCGGCTCGGGCAGCCGGCACCGACCCTGTCCGGTGGTGAGGCGCAGCGCGTCAAGCTCGCGTCCGAGCTCCAGAAGCGCTCCACCGGCCGCACGATCTACGTCCTCGACGAGCCGACGACCGGGCTGCACTTCGAGGACATCCACAAGCTCCTCGGCGTGCTCCAGGGCCTCGTCGACAAGGGCAACACGGTCATCGTCATCGAGCACAACCTCGACGTCATCAAGAGCGCCGACTGGATCGTCGACCTCGGCCCCGAGGGTGGCAACGGCGGTGGGCGGGTGGTCGCCGAGGGTACCCCCGAGCACGTCGCGACCCTCGACCACTCGCACACCGGTCGCTTCCTCGCCCCGGTGCTGGCACGCACCGCCCGCACGACGACCCGGTCGTCGCGGTCCGGCGGCGCGGGAGACATCGGCACCCCGAGACCGGTGGTCAAGAAGGCCGGTACCACGAGGGCCACGGCCGCGCGGACGTCGGCGCCACGGCCGGCGGCCGAACCCCGCAGCGAGGTCGGGCGGAAGACCGCGTCGAAGCGCGCGGCCAGCTGACCCGGCACGGCAGTCGCTCCCCGCAGCGGGGCCGGGTGGGAGACCGCGGCGTAGCTCGCGGCCAGCTGACCGTCACGGCGGTCGCTCCCCGTAGCGGGGCCGGGCGGAAGACCGCGGCGAAGCGCAGCCGGCTGAGCGGAATGCCGCCGCCCGACGCGACGGGCCCGGATGCCGTGTCACGGCATCCGGGCCCCGCCGTCCGCGTGCTCGTCTCGGGCTGTCACATCGGGACACCCGTCGACACCCGACGGGGTACGGGGTTCCCAGCCCCCGCTCCTCAGCTTTCCCGCCCGGAGCGAGGAGCTTCAGGTCCGCAGGGCAACTGTTCTGACGCCGACGTGAACCTTCCCGCATGGGGCGGGAAAGTGCGGGCGCTGGGTCGGCCGTCAGTCCTCGCCGAGGTAGGCCTTGCGGACGTCGTCGCTGGACAGCAGCTCCTGACCGGTGCCGGACAGCACGATCTTGCCGACCTCCAGCACGTAGCCCTTCGTCGCCCGCTTGAGCGCGGCCTGGGCGTTCTGCTCGACGAGGAGGATCGTCGTGCCCTGCTGCTGGAGGGTCGTCACCGTCGTCATGATCCGCTTCATCATGAGCGGGGACAGGCCCATCGACGGCTCGTCGAGCATGAGGAGCTTCGGCCGGCTCATCATCGCGCGACCCATGGCGAGCATCTGCTGCTCGCCACCCGAGAACGTGCCCGCGGGCTGGGCCCGCCGCTCCTCGAGGATCGGGAAGAGCTCGTACGCGGCCTGGAGGTCGTTGGAGATCTCCTTGTCCTTGCGCGCGAACGCGCCGAGCATGAGGTTCTCCTCGACGCTCAGCCGCGGGAAGATCCGCCGGCCCTCGGGGGAGTGCGCGACCCCGAGCTGGACGATGTCGTGGGGCGCGACCTGGGTGAGGTCCTTGCCCTGGAACGTGATCGACCCGGATGCCGGTCGCAACAGCCCCGAGATCGTGCGCAGCGTCGTCGTCTTGCCGGCACCGTTGGTGCCGATGAGCGAGACGACCTCGCCCTCGCCCACGTCGAAGGTGATCCCCTTGACGGCCTTGATCTTGCCGTAGGAGACGACGAGGTCCCGGACCTCGAGCATGGTGCTCATGCGCTCTCCTCCTCGTCGTCGCCACCGATGTAGGCCTCGATGACGCGGTGGTCGGACTGCACCTCCGCGGGCGTTCCCTCGACGAGCAGGGCGCCGCGCACGAGGCACAGCACGCGGTCGCACAGGTTGAAGATGAACCGCATGTCGTGCTCGATGACGACGACAGCGAGCCCGCTGTCCCTGATCTTGAAGATCAGCTGCATCGTCTCCTCGGTCTCCTTGGGGTTCATCCCCGCGGTGGGCTCGTCGAGGAGGAGGAGCACCGGGTCCGTGGCGAGGGCTCGTGCGATCTCGAGCCGACGCTGGTCGCCGTAGGGCATGTTGCGGGCGAGGAGCTCGCTCGAGCGGCTCAGCCCGACGTAGTCGAGGAGCTCCTGGGCGCGCTGGCGGGTCTGGTCCTCCTCGCGCCGGAACTTCGGGCCGCGCAGGATCGAGGTGATGGCCATGGACGTGGTGCGGCAGTAGCGACCGACCATGACGTTCTCGAGGGCCGTCATGTTCGCGAAGAGCCGGATGTTCTGGAACGTCCGCGCCATGCCGGCGCGCACGACCTTGAGCGGCTTGGGGGGCAGGATCTCGCCGTTGAGCTCGACCTTGCCCTCCGTCGGGATGTACATGCCGGTGAGGCAGTTGAAGAACGTCGTCTTGCCGGCGCCGTTGGGGCCGATGAGGCCGACGATCTCGCCCTCGCGCACCTGCATGCTCACGTCGTCGACGGCTGTGAGGCCGCCGAAGCGCATCGTGACGCTGCTGGCCTCGAGGACGATCTTGCCGCCGATGTGGTGCTCGGTCGGTGGCGACTCGGTGATGGTCACTTCGCCTCCTGGAGGTGCTCGGCTTGGAGGAGCTCGACGAGCTCTGTGTCCTCTTCGTGGAACTCGAGCTGACGCCTCTTGCTCGGCACGAGACCCTCCGGCCGGAACCGCATCATGACGACGAGGAGCAGGCCGAACATGAGGAGCCGGTAGTCGTTGACCTCGCGCAGCTTCTCGGGCAGCAGCTTCAGGATCGTGGCACCGACGAGCACACCGAGGACGGTGCCCATACCGCCGAGGACGACCGCCGACAGGAGGAACGCCGACTCGAGGAAGACGTACTGGTCAGGGGTGACCGAGGTGTCCTGGTGCGCCTTGATCGTGCCCGCGAGCCCGGCGAGGAAGGCGCCGACCGCGAACGCGAGGAGCTTGAGCCCGAAGACGTTGACGCCCATCGCCTCGGCAGCCCGCTCGTCCTCACGGATGGCCACCCACCCGCGCCCGATCCGGCTGTTGTTGAGCCGGGTGAACACGAGGATGACGAACATGAGCAGGAAGAGGAGCAGGAAGTAGTAGTTCGAGAACCGGCCGAGGGGGATGCCCGCGATGGTGTGGACGTCACCGAAGTCGTATCCGAGGATGGCGAGGTCGGGAATTGCCGGTATGCCGTTGGGCCCGTTCGTGAGGTCCGGGCCGTTGTTGCCGTCGAGGTTGAACATCGTCAGGCGGAAGATCTCGCCGAAGCCAAGGGTGACGATGGCGAGGTAGTCCCCGGAGACGCGCAGCGTCGGCGAACCGATGATGAGGCCGAAGCAGGCCGCCGTCGCGGCGCCGATGAGCATGACGAGCGCGAACGGTGGCTTCCACCCGATCGTTGCGAACGTGGACTCCGACAGCATGGCACCGACGTAGGCACCGGTGCCGAGGAAGGCGATGTACCCGAGGTCGAGCAGGCCGGCGAGGCCGACGACGATGTTCAGGCCGAGCGCCGTCGCCGCGAAGATGAGGATCTGTGTCGCGATCGACATGTTGGCGTCGGAGCCGTTCTGGGTGAACGGGAAGAGGAACGCGACGAGGAAGGCAGCGAGCAGTAGCGGTCGGCGGTTGTTCTGGCCGATGAAGCCGAGGTAGCCGCCGAAACCGGTCCCGAGCAGGCCGCCGGCCATGCCGATGAGCGCCACGAGGAAGGAGGCGAAGATGACGCCGTCCTGGATGGCGAGGGTGTAGGCGACGGTGAAGAGGAGGACCGCCATGAGCACGACGATGATGAGGATCTCGAGCGTGCTGCTGAGCCGGGGCCAGCGCATGACGTCGATCTCGACCTCGGGTGAGAGGAATCCTGCGCACGCCGTGAGCACCGCTCCGACGAGCGCGATCCAGCCGCCCTCGTTGATGTTGATGAGGCCACCGGACTGGTACGCGACCGACGCGAGCACCCAGACGACGAAGACGACGGACGTGATGCCGAGGATGCGCAGCCCCCGCGCCGGGCTCAGCCAGGCTGGCCTCCGGAGCAGCAGGACGGCGAGGATCAGGGCGAGAAGGCCCTGGAGCATGACGTAGACCTGGATGCCCGCCGGGTAGAACCGGATCGAGATGTCGCCGAGGATCGTGTCGTCGTAGGACCAGGAGAGCAGGCCGCTGATGAGCAGCAGTGCGCCGCCGGCGACGGCGATCCAGGGGGCCTTCGGACCCTGCTTCGCCCGGACCTCGTCCGAGAGGGTGAGCCTGCTCATGCCCGGTCCACCACCTTCGCGCCGAGGATGCCCTGGGGACGGAAGACCAGGACGAGAATGAGGAGGATGAACGCCCAGACGTCCTTCCACGGGCTACCCCCGAAGGTGCCCGGGATGAACTGCACGGCCATCGCCTCCACGATGCCGAGGGTCAGGCCACCGACCACGGCGCCCCAGACGTTGCCGATGCCGCCGAGCACGGCGGCGGTGAAGGCCTTGAGGCCGGCGAGGAAGCCCATCCGGAAGTTGATGTTCGTGACCTGGAGCCCCTGCGCCACACCCGCGACGGCGGCCAGGGTGGCACCGACGGCGAACGCGATGACGATGATCCGGTCGACGTTGATCCCCATGAGGCGTGCGGTGTCTGGGTCCTGTGAGACGGCCTGCATGCCACGACCCGTCCTGGTCCGGTTGACGAAGTACCAGAGTCCGGCGGCGCACATGACGAGGCAGCCGATCGTGAAGAGCGCAGACCGCTGGATGGTCACCCCGCCGACCTGGAACGCGGCGCCGGTGACGACGTCGATCTGTGGGAAGGGCACCCGCTGCTTGGCGTCCGGGAAGTCGAAGAACGGCATCCGCCCGTAGAAGAGCCGGACGAACTCCTGGAGGAACACCGAGATGCCGATGGCCGTGATGAGCGGTGCCAGGCGCGGCGCGTGCCGCAGCGGTCGGTAGGCGATGCGCTCCATGAGGACCGCCGTCGTCACCGAGGCGGCGATTGCGCCGATGATCATGAACGGCAGCGTCCACAGGGCGGTGTTGCCGTCGAAGAAGATCAGCCAGGTCGAGAGGGCACCGAACGCACCGATCATGAAGATCTCACCGTGCGCGAAGTTGATGAGCTGGACGATGCCGTAGACGACCGTGTAACCGACCGCGATCAGGGCGTAGAGCGATCCCAGGGTCAGCCCGTTGACGAGCTGCTGGGCGAAGGCGTCCACCGCGACCTCCTGTGTAGACGGGACGGGCTGGGGGGAGCGTAGCGGGTGCGTCGGGCGCTGTCCCGTGCCACGCGCCGAGCGGGAACGTCCGTTCCCGAGGTTCCGGAACACGGAGGCCGCGCGACAGACGGCGGGGGTGGCCTGAGAACCACCCCCGCCGTCATGCGGTCGTCACGGCAATGCCGCCGTCACGACGGGCTTACTTGAACTCCTCCGTGTTCACGGCCGCCCACTTGCCGTCCTTGACACCGTAGACGGTGAGGACGCGGGTGGTCGTGTCGCCGAACTCGTCGAACGCGACCTTGCCGGTGACGCCGTCGAACGAGACCTTGCTCATCGCGTCGACCGTCGCCTGGCGGGCCGCCTCAGCGGAGTCCGCGCTGGCGAGCGAGGTCTTCAGCGCCGCGATGATCGCGTTGGCCGCGTCGTACGAGTAGGCGCCGTAGGCCTCGTAGGGGTCCGCGTAGCCGCCTGCGTTGTACGCGTCGACGAACGCCTTCGCCGACGGCAGGGTCTCGGTGGGCGCGCCGACCGAGGTGGCGAGGTCGCCGTCCGCGGTCGCACCCGCCAGTGACATGTACTTGCCGGAGTAGATGCCGTCGCCCCCCATGAGCGGGACGTTGAGCCCGGCGGCCTTCATCTGCTGGGAGAAGGGTCCCGCCTGCGGGTACTCGCCACCGTAGTAGACGACCTGCGGGTTGGAGGGCTTGATCTTGCTGATGACGGCGTCGTACTTGTCATCATCGGGGTTGATCGTCTCGGCCGCGACGACCTTGCCACCGAGCTTGGTGTACTCGTCGGTGAACGCGGCGACCAGGCCCTGGCCGTAGGTCTTCTTGTCGTGGACCGTCGCGACGGTCTTGACGCCCGCCTTCTCGAAGAGGTAGCGCGCCGCGAAGGGGCCCTGGATCGAGTCGGTGGTGCAGGTGCGGAAGTACGTCGCGTAGGTGCGCTTCGGGGCGGTCGCGAAGTCCGCACCCTGGGTGAGGGAGGGGTTCGTGTTCGCGGGCGAGACCATGAGGATCTTGGCCGCGTCGAGCACGGGCTGGACGCTCTGCGCGACGCTGGAGTTCAGGGTGCCGACGACCCCGATGACGTCCTTGTCGGAGGCGAGCTTGGTCGCGGCGTTCTTGCCCACCTCCGGCTTGGCCTCATCGTCCTCCGCCGCGAGCTCGAGCTTCCAGCCGGGGATGGCCTTGGAGTCGTTGGCCTGCTTGATGGCGAGGTCGACCGAGTTCGAGATTCCCTTGCCGAGGGCGGCGAGATCACCGGACAAGGGCGCGATGACGCCGATCTTGGCGACCTTGTCGCTGGAACCAGAGCCGGTGTCTGAGCCGCTGTCGTCGCCGCGCGTGCCACAACCGGCGAGCGCGAGCGAGGCCACGAGCAGCGAGGTGCCAACGGCAACCACGGAACGCTGAGCCACGTTTCCTCCTGAGTAGTACGTGTGGGTGAGCAGGACTGCTCGTGCCCGCATGTGTGGCGAGCAAGCGAACTGTAACCACACGTCCCGGGAAGGGCCCAGCATTCGTCGCAGAGTGGTGCCGAGTTGTTACCTGCCTCCCGGACCTGCGGCGGAGTCCGTGTGCTCGACGGTCGCGATTGTCGGAAGATCCACCGTGACCTGACAGGTTCCGCGGTGATACTCCTATGACGAGCCGACCTCCGGCGCCACGACAGTGAGGACAAGCATGAGCACCGAGCGCACCCCGGACACCACCGCCTCCCCGTCCGCCCCCACGGCGACCACCTCGGATGCCGTTGCCGAGGCGCCCGCCTGCGGGTGCTGGTCCCGCCGGGAGAGCCTCCTCGCCGCGGGTGTCGCGGTGGCCGGCACCGCGGGGCTGACCGCGTGCGGCTCGGGCGGGGCCGAGGGCGTGGCCAGCGCGGCCAGCGCCGCCTCCTCCGTCGCGTCCGCCGCTGCCGGTGCCATCAAGGCCGCCGAGATCCCGGTGGGTGGGGGCAAGGTGTTCGACGCGCTCAAGGTGGTCGTCACGCAGCCGACGGCGGGGGACTTCAAGGCCTTCTCCGCGGTGTGCACGCACCAGGGCTGCACGGTGAACAACGTGAGCAACGGGGTCATCATGTGCCCGTGCCACGGCAGCCAGTACGACATCGCCACCGGCGCGGTGAAGCAGGGCCCGGCGACCAAGCCCCTGCCGGCGAAGTCGGTCACCGTGGGCACCGACGGCATCACCGTCTCCTGAGCAACCCCTCCAGGGCATTCCCTCGACGGAGCCCCTCCGGGGCATTCCCTCGGCGGTGGCGTCCGGGCCCCGGTGATGTCGCCGGGCGGTCGTAGGGTTGGCGTGTGGCCGACCCGTCGACGTACCGTCCTCGGCCGGGGGAGATCCCGACCGACCCCGGCGTCTACCGGTTCCGCGACAGGGACGGCCGGGTCATCTACGTCGGGAAGGCGAAGAACCTCCGCTCCCGGCTGTCCTCGTACTTCCAGGACGTCGCGGCGCTCCACCACCGCACGGCCACGATGGTGCGCACCGGGGCGAGCGTGGAGTGGACCGTGGTGTCCACCGAGGTCGAGGCACTCCAGCTCGAGTACTCCTGGATCAAGGAGTTCGACCCGCGCTTCAACGTCAAGTACCGCGACGACAAGTCCTACCCCTACCTCGCGGTCACGCTGGGCGAGGAGTTCCCCCGGGCCCAGGTGATGCGCGGGGCCAAGCGCAAGGGCACCCGCTACTTCGGCCCCTACGCACACGCCTGGGCGATCCGGGAGACGCTCGACCTCGCCCTGCGCGTCTTCCCGGTGCGCACGTGCTCGGCTGGGGTCTTCAAACGGGCCAACCAGGTGGGTCGACCCTGCCTGCTCGGCTACATCGACAAGTGCAGCGCCCCCTGTGTGGGCCGGGTCGACGCGCAGCGGCACCGCGAGATCGCCGAGGACTTCTGCGACTTCATGGCCGGCGAGA
This sequence comes from Ornithinibacter sp., assembly GCA_035703305.1. Classification (GTDB taxonomy): domain Bacteria; phylum Actinomycetota; class Actinomycetes; order Actinomycetales; family Dermatophilaceae; genus Fodinibacter. Next base: position 8,939 of record DASSYJ010000021.1, read on the forward strand.
CCGGCCGGTTCCTCACCCGGCTCACCACGGAGATGAGGGCCGCGGCATCCGAGCTCGACTTCGAGCGGGCCGCCCGGCTCCGCGACGACATCGGTGCGCTGGAGCGCGTGCTCGAGAAGTCCGCTGTCGTGCTCCCCGACGCGACGGACGCCGACGTGTTCGCGGTCGCCGAGGACGAGCTCGAGGTCGCCGTCCAGCTCTTCCACGTGCGAGGCGGACGGGTGCGCGGCCAGCGTGGCTGGGTCGCCGAGCGCGACGCCGAGACCACCGCCGAGGTCGTCGAGCACCTCCTCCAGAGGGTCTACGGGTCCGAGGAGGGCGAGGCGGTGCCGCGCGAGGTGCTCGTCCCGGTGCTGCCCGACGACGCCGACGCCCTGGCCACCTGGCTCTCGGTGCTGCGCGGGAGCCGGGTCGACCTGCGGGTGCCGCGCCGTGGCGACAAGCGCACCCTCATGGAGACGGTGGCCCGCAACGCGACCCAGAGCCTGGCCCGGCACAAGGTGGCTCGCGCAGGCGACCTCACGACGCGCAGCCAGGCTCTCCAGCAGATCCAGGAGGCGCTCGACCTCGACGAGGCACCTCTGCGCATCGAGTGCTTCGACATCAGCCACGTCATGGGCACCCAGGTCGTCGGCTCGATGGTGGTCTTCGAGGACGGTCTCCCGCGCAAGTCCGAGTACCGCCGGTTCATCGTCCGGGGGGACGAGACCGGCGCCACCGACGACACGGCGGCGATGCACGAGGTGCTCACCCGCCGCTTCCGGCGCGGCCAGCGGGAGGAGGCCGAGGCGGGCACCCGGCATGCCGTCGAGCCCGACGTGGTGGGGACGGGCGCCGTCGATCAGGGGGCCGCGTCCGGGTCCGGGTCGCTCCGGTCACCCGGGCCCGACGCCCCTGAGCCGGAGGTCGGCTCCCGACCGGCGCGCTTCGCCTACCGACCCAACCTCGTCGTCGTCGACGGCGGCCTCCCGCAGGTCAACGCGGCAGCGCGCGCGCTCGAGGACGTCGGCGTCGTCGACGTCGCGGTGGTCGGCCTGGCCAAGCGCCTCGAGGAGGTCTGGGTGCCCGGCGAGGAGTTCCCCGTCGTCCTGCCCCGCACGAGCGAGGGGCTCTACCTGCTCCAGCGGCTGCGCGACGAGGCGCACCGGTTCGCCATCACGTTCCACCGGCAGCGGCGGAGCAGGGCGATGACCGCGAGCCGGCTCGACGGCATACCTGGTCTGGGGGAGAAGCGGCGCAAGGCGCTCCTCAAGCAGTTCGGGTCGGTGAAGCGGATCTCGGCCGCATCGGTCGAGGAGCTCGCGGCCGTTCCGGGCATCGGTCCTGCGCTGGCGGCGGTCGTTGCGGCAGAGTTGGGGTCCAGCGCGGACACCACGCCCGCGGTGAACCTCGCGACCGGCGAGGTCGTCGACGACGGGGGAGCGGTCCCCGTCGATGGAGCGGGAGGTGCGCATGTCCACGACACCGCCTGAGCCGAGCGCCGACCGCCTCCTGCCGGTGGCGCTCCCGACCGACTTCGTCATCGTCACCGGGATGAGCGGTGCCGGCCGGTCCACCGCGGCCAACGTCATCGAGGACCGCGGCTGGTACGTCGTCGACAACCTGCCGCCACAGCTCCTCTCGCCGATGGCCGACCTCGCCGGACAGGTGAGGGCCACGGTCCCCGACCTGAGGATCGCCGCCGTCGTCGACGTGCGCGCCAGGGCGTTCCACAGCGAGCTGCAGGCGGGACTCGCCGCGCTCCGGGAGGGCGGGTGGCGCCCGCACCTCATCTTCCTCGACGCCACCGACGAGGCTCTCGTGCGCCGGTTCGAGAGCGTGCGCCGGCCGCACCCGCTCCAGGGCGAGGGGCGGCTGCTCGACGGCATCCAGGCCGAGCGCGAGATGCTCCGCGACCTCCGGGCCGAGGCGCAGGTCGTCATCGACACCTCGGGGCTCAACGTGCACCAGCTCGGCCGGAAGCTGACCCCCCTCGTCGGTGTCGAGGGCGGCCCGAGCGTGCGGCTCGCCCTGATGTCCTTCGGCTTCAAGTACGGCGTGCCCCTCGACGCCGACTTCGTCTTCGACATGCGCTTCCTCCCCAACCCGTTCTGGGTGCCCGAGCTCAAGGCGCTGACCGGTGCAGACGCCCCGGTCGCCGACTGGGTCATGGGCCAGGAGGGTGCGACCGAGTTCCTCGACCGGGTCGTGGCCCTCATGCAGCCGGTGACCGAGGGCTACCTGCGCGAGGGTCGTCGCTACGCGACCGTCGCGATCGGGTGCACCGGTGGCAAGCACCGGTCCGTCGCGATGACCCAGGCGGTCGCGGCCCGCCTCGCGACCGACCGGGTCGCGACCTTCGTCGTCCACCGCGACCTGGGGCGCGAGTGAGCGGCCCGGTCGTCGCGGCCCTCGGCGGGGGCCACGGTCTGGCCGCCAGCCTCACTGCCCTCCGGTACGTCACCGACGAGATCACCGCGATCGTCACCGTTGCCGACGACGGCGGGTCGAGCGGCCGGCTGCGCGACGAGTTCGGCGTCCTGCCGCCGGGCGACCTGCGGATGGCTCTGGCCGCGCTCTGCAGCGAGAGCGAGTGGGGACAGACCTGGCGCGACGTGCTCCAGCACCGGTTCGAGGGTGCCGGCCCGCTCGGGGGGCACGCCCTCGGCAACCTCCTCATCGTCGCGCTGTGGGAGCTGCACGAGGACCCCGTGGCCGGGCTCGACCTCGTCGCGCGGCTCCTCCAGGCCCAGGGCCGGGTGCTCCCGATGGCGGCGGTTCCGCTCACCATCGAGGCCGACGTCAGCCACCTCGACCCGGCCGACCCCATGGCGACGAGTGTCGTCCGCGGCCAGGCGCAGGTCGCGGTCACGCCGGGGACGGTCGAGAGGGTGCGGCTCGTGCCGAAGGACCCGCCGGCATACCCCGAGTCCGTGGCGGCGATCCGCAGCGCCGACTGGGTCGTGCTCGGGCCCGGGTCGTGGTTCACCTCGGTCATGACCCACCTGCTCGTGCCCGAGGTGCGCGAGGCCCTCGAGGTGACCCGGGCGCAACGGCTCCTCGTGCTCAACCTCGACCCCGGGACCGGGGAGACCGCGGGGTTCAGCTCGGAGCGCCACCTCGAGACGCTCGCCGCCCTCGCTCCCCGCCTCCGCCTCGACGTGGTGCTCGCCGACCCCGCTGTCGTCGACGACGAGGAGCGCCTCGCCGACCACTGCGCGAGGCTCGGTGCGACGCTGCACGTCGCTCCCGTCTCGCGCCGCGACCGACGCGGGGAGCACGACAGGCTGCACTTCGCGGCAGCCCTCCGGGACATCCTGGTGACCCCCGGTGCGCCCCGATGACGCGTGGCAGGATGACCGCCATGGCGATGACGGCGAAGGTCAAGGACGAGCTGAGCCGGCACGTGGTGACCAAGCCCTGCTGTCGCAAGGCAGAGGTCGCGTCCACCCTGAGGTTCGCCGGGGGGCTGCACATCATCGGCGGTCGGATCGTCGTCGAGGCCGAGCTCGACACCGCGAATGCCGCGCGCCGGCTTCGGCGCGAGCTCGCCGAGGTCTACGGCCACACCCCCGAGGTGCTCGTCCTCGCGGCGGGGGGCCTGCGCAAGGGGAGCCGCTACGTCGTGCGCGTCGTGCAGGACGGCGAGTCCCTCGCGCGGCAGACGGGTCTCATCGACAGCCGTGGCCGCCCGGTGCGCGGTCTCCCTCCGAAGGTCGTCAGCGGCTCGGTGTGCGACGCCGAGGCCGCCTGGCGCGGTGCCTTCCTCGCCCACGGGTCACTGACCGAGCCCGGTCGCTCGTCGGCCCTCGAGGTCACGTGCCCCGGCCCCGAGGCGGCACTGGCCCTCGTCGGGGCAGCCCGTCGGATGGGCATCTCTGCCAAGGCCCGCGAGGTGCGCGGCGTCGACCGGGTCGTCATCCGTGACGGCGACGCCATCGGTGCCATGCTCACCCGGCTCGGTGCCCACGACGCCGTCCTCGCATGGGAGGAGCGCCGGATCCGTCGCGAGGTGCGCGCCACCGCGAACCGCCTCGCCAACTTCGACGATGCCAACCTCAGGCGGTCGGCCCGGGCGGCCGTCGCGGCGGGGGCCCGGGTCGAGCGGGCCCTCGAGATCCTCGGGGACGACATCCCCGACCACCTCCGCGAGGCCGGCCGGCTGAGGCTGGAGCACAAGCAGGCATCGCTCGAGGAGCTCGGCCAGCTCGCGTCGCCACCGATGACCAAGGATGCCGTCGCGGGGCGGATCCGCCGCCTGCTCGCGATGGCCGACAAGCGGGCGGCCGACGACGGCATCCCGGACACCGAGGCCGTGCTCACCCCCGAGATGCTCGACGGCTGAAGCGCCACCGAAGGTCTGACGGGCCAACGAGGTTTCTGGGGCCGCGCGGGTTTATCGGGTCACCCGATAAACCCCCACCTCACCCGACAAGCCTTCCCCTGGGATGAGGGGGTTTGTCGGGTCACCCGATAAAGCCCGGCGCGTCACCCCGATAACCCCGGCGCGGGTCGGGAACCCGCCCGGCGACGGGTGTGGAAACGGTTACTCGCCCGTACCCCGGACGCTGAGCGACGGCATCCGGCTGGGGTCTAGGGTGGGTGGTGAACCCCAAGAGTGCCGCGCACCTGCGGCACGCCCGCACAGAGTGGAAGGCAGCACACATCGTGACCGTTCGCGTAGGGATCAACGGCTTCGGCCGCATCGGCCGCAACTTCTTCCGGGCCGTCGAGGCGTCCGGTGCCGACATCGAGATCGTCGCCGCCAACGACCTGATGGACAACAAGAGCATCGCGCACCTGCTGAAGTACGACTCGGTGCTCGGTGTCCTCCCCGCCGACGTCTCCTCCACCGAGGACTCGATCACCGTCGGCGGCAAGACGATCAAGATCTTCGCCGAGAAGAACCCCGCCGACATCGCCTGGGGCGACCTGGGCGCGGACATCGTCGTGGAGTCCACGGGCTTCTTCACCGACGCGACGAAGGCCCACGCCCACATCGACGGTGGCGCGAAGAAGGTCATCATCTCGGCGCCGGCCAAGAACGAGGACGCGACGTTCGTCATGGGCGTCAACCACGAGGACTACGACCCGGCGTCGCACCACGTCATCTCCAACGCCTCGTGCACGACGAACTGCCTCGCCCCGATGGCCAAGCCGCTCTCGGACGAGCTCGGCATTGTCAAGGGCCTCATGACGACGGTCCACGCCTACACCTCGGACCAGAACCTCCTCGACGGCCCGCACCGCGACATGCGCCGTGCCCGCGCCGCCGCGCTCTCGATCATCCCGACGAGCACGGGTGCCGCCAAGGCCATCGGCCTCGTCATGCCCGAGCTCAAGGGCAAGCTCGACGGCTACGCCCTGCGCGTGCCGACCCCGACCGGCTCGGCCACCGACCTCACCTTCGAGGCCGGCCGCGAGACGTCGGTCGAGGAGGTCAACGCGATCGTCAAGGCCGCCTCCGAGGGGACGCTCAAGGGCTACCTCAAGTACACCGAGGACCCGATCGTCTCGGCCGACATCGTCACCGACCCGAGCTCGTGCATCTTCGACTCGGGCCTGACCAAGGTCATCGGCACCCAGGTCAAGGTCGTCGGCTGGTACGACAACGAGTGGGGCTACTCGAACCGCCTCATCGACCTCGTGCTGCACGTCGGCAAGAGCCTCTGAGACAGCGGGGCCGAGCCGATCATGGGTGACCTCGCCTCGCTGGGCGACCTGCGCGGCAAGCGCGTCCTCGTCCGGTCCGACCTCAACGTGCCGCTCGACGGCACGCGGATCACGGACGACGGCCGGGTCCGGGCGTCGGTCCCGACCATCTCCGAGCTCGCCGAGGCGGGCGCGCGCGTCATCGTGTGCGCCCACCTCGGCCGCCCGAAGGGTGCACCGGAGGACAGGTACTCCCTCGCGCCCGTCGCCGACCGGCTCGCCGAGCTGCTCGGCCGACCGGTGACCTTCGCCACCGACACGGTGGGGGAGAGTGCCCGGGCCGCCGTCGCGGCCATGTCCGACGGTGACGTCGTGCTCCTCGAGAACCTCCGGTTCAACCCCGGCGAGACGGCCAAGACCGACGAGGAGCGCGCCGAGTTCGCCGACGCCCTCGCGGGCCTGGCCGACGCCTACGTCTCCGACGGGTTCGGCGTCGTGCACCGCAAGCAGGCGTCGGTCTACGATGTCGCGACCCGCCTCCCGTCCGCGATGGGCGGGCTCGTGCGCACCGAGGTCGAGGTGCTCAGGCGCCTCACCGAGGACCCGGAACGGCCGTATGCCGTCGTGCTCGGTGGCGCGAAGGTCGCCGACAAGCTCGCGGTCATCGACAACCTCATGGGCACCGCCGACCGCCTCATCATCGGCGGCGGCATGCTCTTCACGTTCCTCGCCGCCAAGGGTCACGAGATCGGGAAGAGCCTCTTCGACGCCGAGAGCCTCGAGGCGTGCAAGGGCTACCTCACGCGCGCCGAGGAGAGCGGTGTCGAGATCGTCCTGCCGGTCGACGTCGTCTGTGGACGCGACTTCTCCGCCGACACCGAGGTCGTCACGGTCGACGCCGACGCGATCCCCGCCGACATGATGGGGCTCGACATCGGGCCGCGGTCCGCCGAGCTGTATGCCGAGAAGCTCGCCGACACCCGGACGGTGTTCTGGAACGGCCCGATGGGGGCGTTCGAGATGGCACCGTTCGCCGCGGGCACGCGCCGGCTCGCCGAGGCCCTCGTCGACGTCACCGCCAAGGGCGCGCTCACGGTCGTCGGCGGTGGCGACTCCGCTGCGGCCGTCCGGCAGCTCGGCTTCGACGACGACCAGTTCGGCCACATCTCCACCGGTGGTGGGGCCTCCCTCGAGTACCTCGAGGGCAAGGAGCTCCCCGGCATCGCCATCCTCACGAAGGAGCACTGACGCATGGCCTCCGGCCGCACCCCGCTCATGGCGGGCAACTGGAAGATGAACCTGGACCACCTCCAGGCCACCCACCTCGTGCAGAAGCTCGACTGGACGCTCAAGGACGGCAAGCACGACTTCAGCGCCGTCGAGGTCGCCGTGCTCCCGCCCTTCACGGACATCCGCAGCGTGCAGACGCTCATCGACGGGGACCGCCTCGAGCTCAGGCACGGGGCCCAGGACCTCTCGGTCCACGACTCCGGCGCCTACACCGGGGACGTCAGCGGCGCGTTCCTCGCCAAGCTCGGGTGCAGCTACGTCGTCGTCGGCCACAGCGAGCGGCGCGAGTACCACGCCGAGGGCGACGAGGTCGTCAACGCCAAGGTCAAGGCCGCGTACCGGCACGGCATCACCCCGATCTTCTGCTGCGGGGAGGGCCTGGACATCCGCCAGGCCGGCACCCACGTCGAGCACGTTCTCGCCCAGGTCGAGGCCGGGCTCGACGGCCTGCCCGTCGACCAGGCCCGCAGCCTCGTCGTCGCCTACGAGCCCATCTGGGCGATCGGCACCGGCGAGGTCGCGACGCCCGAGGACGCCCAGGAGGTGTGCGCGGCCATCCGCACCAAGCTCGCCGAGCTGTACAGCGGCGACGTCGCGGACGGCATCCGGGTGCTCTACGGCGGCTCGGTGAAGTCGGGCAACATCGCGGCGATCATGGCCAAGGAGGACGTCGACGGCGCGCTCGTCGGTGGCGCGTCGATCGACCCGGTCGAGTTCGCGGCCATCTGCCGCTTCCGCGACCACCTCACGACGTCCTGACGCCCTCCCGGGCCGGTGGCTGACCGGCGTCCACCGGTCGAGCGGTTATCCTGTACCGGTTGTCCCCCTGACCCCGCACGAAGGACTCATTTGTGGACGCGGTTCGCATCGGCCTCCAGGTCCTCCTGGTCCTCGGTGGCCTGTTCCTGACCCTGCTCATCCTCCTGCACAAGGGCAAGGGCGGTGGCCTCTCCGACATGTTCGGCGGCGGGATGTCGAGCTCGCTCGGCGGCTCCTCCGTGGCGGAGCGCAACCTCGACCGCATCACCGTCGCGGTCGCCCTCGTGTGGTTCACCTGCGTCGTCGGTCTCGGCGTCCTCGAGCGTTTCGCCTGACAGGGGTAGGTACACATGGCTGGTGGAAATGCGATCCGTGGCTCGCGCGTCGGCGCGGGCCCGATGGGTGAGGCCGAGCGCGGCGAGGTCGCACCTCGCGTGCACGTCTCGTTCTGGTGCTCCAACGGGCACGAGACCCGGCCGAGCTTCTCCGAGGAGCCCGGCCTGGCGATCCCGGAGCAGTGGGACTGCCCCCGGTGCGGCTTCCCGGCCGGGCGCGACCAGGACAACCCCCCGGCCCCGCCCAAGGTGGAGCCCTACAAGACGCACCTCGCCTACGTGAAGGAGCGGCGCACCGACGAGGACGGCGAGGCCATCCTCGAGGAGGCCCTCCAGACCCTCCGGGACCGCGGCCTCATCCAGTAGCCCGGAGACCCGCCACCCGCCCTGCTTCGTCGACCGGGGGGTGCCGCGGCCGGGCTCAGCGGCGGCCGGCGCGCTGGAGGTGCTCGGTGACCCCCGTGACCCAGCCCTGCTCCCGGGCCATCCAGCGCACGGCGACGAGCATCCGGGTCACGACGGGGACGCCCTTGCGCGGGGGCTCGACGGCGAGGTCGGTGCCGAAGGGGTCCCGGGCCACGACCCAGCGGTAGCCCGCGGTCGCGACGAGGTGATCGCCGATGGCGGTCCCCACGACGTCGATCACCGCCGACGCGTCGGTGCCGTCGTGGTGCTCCAGGGCCCGGTCGTATGCCGTGGCGATGCTCCCCAGGTCGGCCGGGTCGATGCCGTGGGCGCCGTACGCAGCACGGACCTCGTCGACACCGGCTCGTTCCTCCTCGGTGAGGGGTCGGATGGCGACCTCGTCCACGGGCTCGACGCCGTCGTCGGCTCCCCCGGCTGCCCCGGCGTCCCACGTGGGCCGACCCGGCGCCGGGCCGCTCGGGTCAGCGTCGGCCCGGTCGTCGTCCCGCGAGTCGCCTGCCCTGTTCCGCATCCGGTCGATGAAGCCCATCGGTCACCCGTCCAGGTCTGCGGCCGCGTCGGCGTCGACGAGCCACAGGGTGCGCTCGACGCCGTGGACGTGCGCCGCGGGGGTCGTCTCGAAGGGGGCGCCCTCGACCCCGCGGCGCACGGCATCCGCCTTGTCACCGCCGCTGACGAGGAACCACACCTCTCGCGACCGCTCGAGGCACTCCCGCGTCAGCGACACCCGGTCGGGTGGGGGCTTGGGGCTGTCGTGCACCGCCACCGCCGGCGACCCCGTGGCGGTGGCCGCGGGGTGGTGGGGGAAGAGCGAGGCGACGTGGCCGTCGGGCCCGACGCCGAGCACCATGACGTCGAAGAGGCCGCCGCCGTGCTCGTGGAGCGCCGCGGCATAGGCCCGCGCACTCTCCTCGGCGCTGCCGGTGGTGTCCGGCCCGGCGACGCGGTGGACGTTCCCCGGGTCGAGGCCCAGCGAGGAGAGGCCGGCGTCGTCGTTCTGGGTGTCGTTGCGGTCGGCGTCGCCGAGCGGCAGGTAGCGCTCGTCACCCCACCAGACGTGGACGGTGGCCCAGTCGACGGCGTCGCGCGCCGGGACCCGAGTGAGCGACGTGACGATCTGCGAGCCCATCGAGCCGCCCGTCATCGACACGTGCGCCTCACCCCGAGCCGACTGCGCGTCGACGAGGGCCACGACGAGCCGGGCGGCCGCGGCGTCCGCGAGCGCCTGCCGGCTCCGGTGGACGACGACGCTCGTGCCGCCGCTCATGACCGCGCCTCCTTCGCCTCGGTGAGCTTCCGGGCCGCTGCCCGCTGCACCTGCGTGACGTCGTCGGCCTTCGGCGGCATCGGCAGCGCCTCGACCATGGCGCTGCTCCCGCTGGCGCGGGCCGCGCGTCGCAGCCGGCGGGCCGTGCGCTCGGCCTCGGCGACGGAGGGCACCTTCCCGGCGCGGACCGCCTCGCTCGCGGTGTGCCGGGTGACGCTGACCTTGCTCAGGCCGGTCGTCAGGGCCGCCTCGTAGACCTCGTCCGGGTCCAGGCGGCGCAGCTCGTCGGAGAGGCACTCGGCGTCGCTGCGGTGGGCCAGGGCGATCGTGCGCACGGGCTGGCCGGGCTGGGCGAGGGTGGCCGTGTTGCCGTCGTGCGGCCGGACGAGGTCGACGTTGCCGCTCGCCCGCTCCAGGCGGACCGAGATGATGCCGCTGCGGTTGCGCGAGCGGGTCAGCGCGACGGGGCACCTCAGCCTCGCCGCCAGCCACCCGGCCAGGAGCTCCCCCGACGGCGAGTCGGGCGCGGCCACGACGGTCGCTCCGGCGACGGGCTCGAAGGGCGGCTGGTCGAGCGCCGCGGCGAGCAGACCCCGCCACAGGGTGACCCGCGACCAGGCGAGGTCGGTGTCGCCGTCGGTGTAGTTCGCGGCGAGGGCGTGCAGCACCGAGCGAGGGGAGCCACCCATGCGGGCGGAGTCGGTCACGCGGCGCTGCGCCATCGCTCCGATGGGGTCTGCCGAGGGCCGCTTCGGACCCTTCGACGGCCACCACGCGACGATGGGGGAGTCGGCGAGGAGCAGCGGTGTCACGACGGCGCGACCGTGGCCGGCGAGGGGGCCGTAGAGACGGAGGACGACGACCTCCGACGCACCGGCATCCCCGCCGACGCGGATCTGGGCGTCGAGGCGTGCCGAGCCCCGCTTGTTGCCGGCGATGACGACGACGATGCGGCACGGGTGCTGGCGACTGGCGTCGTTCGCGGTCTGGATCGCCTCCTCGGACTCGGCAGCGCTCACGACGACGACGAGGGTGAGCACCCGGGAGAGCGCCATCGCGCCGATGTCGGACCGGAGCCGGACGAGGCGGTGCACCACGTCGACGGTGGTCGTGCTGGGCAGGTCGACGATCACGGCAGCCTCCACTCACGCCCGTCGCGGCGCATCAGCTCGTCGGCCCCCGGCGGCCCCCACCCACCGGCAGGGTACTGCTCGGGGGGCCTGCCCTTCCGGTGCCAGAAGCGCTCGATCGGGTCGAGGATCTGCCACGAGAGCTCGACCTCCTCGTGCCGGGGGAAGAGGGGTGGCTCGCCGAGGAGGACGTCGAGGATGAGCCGCTCGTAGGCCTCGGGCGAGGACTCGGTGAACGCACGGCCGTACCCGAAGTCCATGGTGACGTCACGGACCTCCATCTGCGCGCCCGGCACCTTCGCCCCGAACCGCAGGGTCACGCCCTCGTCGGGCTGGACGCGGATGACGACGGCGTTCTGGCCGAGCTCCTCGGTCGCGGTGTGGGCGAAGGGGAGGTGCGGCGCCCGCTTGAACACGACGGCGATCTCGGTGACCCGCTTGGCGAGCCGCTTCCCGGTGCGCAGGTAGAAGGGCACGCCTGCCCAGCGGCGCGTGTCGACGTCGAGGCGCACCGCGGCATACGTCTCGGTGTGCGAGCCGTCGGTGACCCCGTGCTCGTCGAGGTAGGCCGACACCTCCTCGCCGCCCTGCCAGCCGGCGGCGTACTGGCCGCGCGCCGTGCACCTCGCGAGGTCCTCGGGCACCCGGATCGCCGAGAGCACCTTCTCCTTCTCGAGCCGCAGGCCCTGCGCGTCGAACGACACCGGCTCCTCCATGGCGGTGAGGGCCATGAGCTGGAGGAGGTGGTTCTGGATGACGTCGCGTGCCGCCCCGATGCCGTCGTAGTAGCCCGCGCGTCCGGCGATGCCGATGTCCTCGGCCATCGTGATCTGCACGTGGTCGACGAAGTTGGCGTTCCACACCGGCTCGAACATCTGGTTCGCGAACCGCAGGGCGAGGAGGTTCTGGACCGTCTCCTTGCCGAGGTAGTGGTCGATCCGGAAGACCGCGTCGGCGGGGAAGACCTTCTCGACGATGGCGTTGAGCTCGCGCGCCGACGCCAGGTCGTGGCCGAACGGCTTCTCGATGACGACCCGGCGCCACGACCCGGCCTGCGGCATCGAGAGACCGGACCGCTCGAGGTGCTGGCAGACGATGGCGAAGTAGGCCGGCGGGATGGAGAGGTAGAACGCGTGGTTGCCCCCGGTGCCGCGCTGCTCGTCGAGCTGGCGGACCGTCTCGGCGAGCAGGTCGAAGGCGGCGTCGTCCTCGAAGGTGCCCGGCACGAACCGGATGCCCTCGGCGAGGGACCGCCAGACCTCCTCGCGGAACGGGGTGCGGGCCCGCTCGCGCACCGACTGGTAGACGATCTTGCCGAAGTCCTGGTCGGCCCAGTCCCGCCGGGCGAACCCGACGAGCGAGAAGCCCGGCGGGAGCAGCCCTCGGTTGGCCAGGTCGTAGATGGCCGGCATGAGCTTCTTCCGGGCGAGGTCCCCGGTGACGCCGAAGAGGACCATCGAGCACGGTCCGGCGATCCGGGGGAGCCGCTTGTCCCGAGGGTCGCGCAGCGGGTTGGAGCCCGCGGAGACCCGGGCCGGGCTCACCCCCGGCCCCGACCCAGGGCGGCGCGCACCTGGGCGAGCCCCTCGTCGTGGCTGGCGAGGTGGAGGCGCAGCACGGGGCGGCCGTGGTCGGCGAGCACCGCGGCGTCGCCCCCCGCCTGGGCGGCGATGAACTGCCCGAAGGTGAAGTCCCGTCCGGGGACGGCGAGGTCCTCGGCGGGCGCGGTCGTGACCTGCACGTAGACCCCCGTCGCCGGACCGCCCTTGTGGTACTGCCCGGTGGAGTGGAGGAACCGCGGTCCCCAGCCGAAGGTCGCCGGCCGGCCGGTGCGGTCGAAGAGGTCGCGGGCGACGTGCTCGAGGTCGGCGTCGGCCTCGCGGTCGAGGTAGGCCATGACGGCGACGTAGCCGTGGGCGCTGTCGAGCTGGGCGAGCAGGGCGTCGACGGCCGCCTCCACCGTCGACGCGGCTCCGAGCCAGGGTCCCCCGAGGGCGCGGACCTCGACGGCACCGTCGGTGAACGCCGGGGCGTCCCCCGCACCGATGCCGGCGTCGAGCAGCTCGCGGGCCGCGGCCTTGGCACTCTCGACGTCGGGCTGGTCGAAGGGGTTGATCCCGAGCAGGCGCCCCGCCACCGCCGTCGCGGCCTCCCACAGGAGCAGCTGTGCCCCGAGTGGCCCCGCGACGGTGACGAGAGAGGCGGCCGTGGCGGCATCCACCGCATGGTCGTCCTCCGCGTCGGAGGCGACGAGGCGCACCACGGTGCCGTCGTCGTAGAGGTCTGCCGGCTCGTGGCCGATCGCGACGACGGGCAGGATGCCGGTGCCGTCCTTGCCCGTGGACTCGGCGATGAGCTGCTCGGCCCATGCACCGAACCCGACGTTCTCGGTGCCCGCGTCGACGAGGACGAGCTTGTCGCGCAGCGGCGCGGTGCCTCCCATCGCCGCGCCGAGGCGCAGCGCCGGGTTGGCGTCGTCGTCCGCGGCGAGCAGGTCCGCGACCGCCTCGGCGTCGTCGAGCAGGGCCTCGATGTCGGCCCCGGCGAGACCGCTCGGGACGAGGCCGAATGCCGTGAGCGCCGAGTAGCGCCCGCCGACGTCGGGGTCCGCGTTGACCACCCGGAAGCCGCCACCGCGAGCGTCGGCGTCGAGCGGGCTGCCCGGGTCAGTGACGACGACCATCCGGGTCGTCGGGTCGATGCCCGCATCGCGGAAGGCCTGCTCGAAGGCCCGGCGCTGGCTGTCGGTCTCGACGGTGGAGCCCGACTTGCTCGACACGACGACCACGGTGCGGTCGAGGTCGGTCAGGGCGGCCCGCACGACGTCCGGGTCGGAGGAGTCGAGGACGACGATGGGGACACCCGCGGTCGCGCAGATGACCTCGGGCGCCAGCGAGGAGCCACCCATGCCGCAGAGGACGACCCGGTCGTACCCGCTCTCCTGGAGCTCGCCGCGCAGCGCCTCGACCTCACCGACGAGGTGGCGCGACGTGCGGGCCAGCCCGGTCCACGACAGCCGCTTCGCCGACTCCGCCTCCGCGGCCTCGCCCCACAGGGTGTGGTCCTTCGCGAACAGCCGGCTCGCGACCCGGTCGGCGACCAGGGCGGGCACGTGCCTCGCGACGGCATCCGCCGCGGCTCCGGTGGCGGCGACGTCGAGGGTGCTCACGCGGTGGCCTTCTCGAGCTCGCGGGCCACGCCTCCGAGGAGCTCCTCCCAGGACGCCTCGAACTTGTCGACGCCCTCGCGCTCGAGCTGGGCGGTGACCTCGGCGTAGGAGATGCCGAGCCGTTCGAGGCTGTCGAGCACCTCGGCGGCCTGGGCGTAGTAGGGGGTGATGGTGTCGCCGACGATCTCGCCGTGGTCGGCCGTCGCCTCGAGGGTCTTCTCGGGCATCGTGTTGACGGTGTCGCGAGCGACGAGCTCGGTGACGTACATGGTGTCGGGGTATGCCGGGTCCTTCACTCCCGTGGACGCCCACAGCGGCCGCTGCGGGTGGGCTCCCTCGTCGGCGAGGGACTGCCACCGGGGGGTGGAGAAGACCTCCTCGAACGCCTGGTAGGCGAGGCGGGCGTTGGCGACGCCGGCCTTGCCGCGCAGGGCCCTCGCCTCGTCGGTGCCGAGCGCGTCGAGGCGCTTGTCGACCTCGGTGTCGACGCGGGAGACGAAGAACGAGGCCACGGACCGGATCAGGGACAGGTCCTTGCCGTTCTCGCGGGCCTGCTCGAGGCCGGTCAGGAAGGCGTTCATCACGGCGCGGTAGCGGTCGAGGGAGAAGATCAGGGTCACGTTGACCGAGATGCCGGAGGCGATCACCTGGCTGATCGCGGGCAGGCCCTCGACGGTGGCGGGGATCTTGATGAGGACGTTGGGCCGGCCCACGGCGGCCGCAAGGGCCTGGGCCTCCTCGACGGTGGCCGCGGTGTCGTGGGCCAGGCGCGGGTCGACCTCGATGGAGACCCGGCCGTCCTGCCCGCCGGTGGCTTCATGGACGGCTGCGAACAGGTCGCAGGCGTCGCGCACGTCGGTCGTGGTGAGGGCGAACACGGTCTCGTCGACGGTCTTCCCGGCGTCGGCGAGCTCGCGCACCTGCGCGTCGTAGGCGTGGCCCTCGGACAGTGCGGCCTGGAAGATCGTCGGGTTGGTCGTGACGCCGACGACCCCGCGGGTGTCGACGAGCTGCTGGAGGTTGCCGGAGGTGAGCCGGTCAC
Organism: Ornithinibacter sp.; assembly: GCA_035703305.1. Lineage (GTDB taxonomy): Bacteria > Actinomycetota > Actinomycetes > Actinomycetales > Dermatophilaceae > Fodinibacter. Next base: position 23,988 of record DASSYJ010000021.1, read on the forward strand.
GGGAGAGGTCGTCGAGCCAGACGGAGACGCCGTGCTCGGCCAGGGCCTTCAGGGCGGTGGTGGTCATCGTGCTCGCTTCCCCGCCGAAGCCGCGCTCTTGCGGCTCGGCGTGCTCGTGGTGGGGACGTCGGTGCCGGTGTCCTTGCGGGCCCGCGGTGCCGTGTCGTTGACCGCGGGCACCCGCCCCGCCGTGCGGGCGGCCGCCAGGGAGTCCTTGGCGGCCTTGACGACCGCCTCGGGGGTGAAGCCGAACTCGCGGAACAGGGTCTTGGCGTCGGCCGAGGCGCCGTAGTGCTCGATGCTGACGCACCGCCCGGCGTCGCCGACGAGGTCGTGCCACCCCATGGCGACGGCGGCCTCGACGCTGACCCGGGCGCGCACGGTGGGGGGGAGGACCTTGTCCTGGTACGAGCGTGGCTGCTCCTCGAACCACTCCCGGCAGGGCATCGAGACGACCCGGGTGCCGACGCCTGACTTCTCCAGTCGCAGGCGCGCCTCCAGGGCCAGGGAGACCTCCGAGCCGGTCGCGACGAGGATGACCTCCGGGTCGCCGGAGGCCGCGTCGACCAGGACGTAGGCGCCCTTGGCGACGCCGGAGACCTTCGCGTGATCGGTGCGGTCGATGATCGGGAGGTTCTGGCGGGACAGCGCCAGGCCCGCCGTGCGGCCCCGGCGCATGATCTCGCCCCAGGCCGCCGAGGTCTCGTTGGCGTCGGCGGGGCGGACGACGTCCAGCCCCGGGATCGCCCGAAGGGCGGCGAGGTGCTCGATCGGCTGGTGGGTGGGCCCGTCCTCACCCAGGCCCACCGAGTCGTGGGTCCACACGAACGTCACCGGCACCTGCTGGATCGCGGCGAGCCGCACCGCCGGGCGCATGTAGTCCGAGAACACGAGGAAGGTGCCGCCGTAGGGGCGGGTCAGGCCCTCGAGCGCGATGCCGTTGAGGATCATCCCCATGGCGTTCTCCCGGATGCCGAAGTGCAGGGTCCGCCCGTACGGCCCGCCCTTCCACTCGTGGGTCTGCTTGCCCTCGGGGATGAACGAGGGCTCGCCGGCCATCGTCGTGTTGTTGGACTCGGCCAGGTCGGCGGACCCGCCCCACAGCTCGGGCAGCACGGGCGCGAGGGCGCCGAGGACCTTCCCGGACGCCGCGCGGGTCGCGAGGCCCTTCTCGGTGTCGGTGTCGAACACCGGCAGCGCCTTCTCGAAGCCCTCGGGGAGCCTGGAGTCGACGAGCCGGTCGAGCAGCTCGGCGCGCTCCGGCTGGGACCGGCGCCACGCGGCATACCGGGTGTTCCACGCCCGGTGCGCGGCCTTGCCGCGCTTCTTGACCTCACGCGCGCGGGCCAGGACGTCCTTGTCGACGTCGAACGACTTCGCGGGGTCGAACCCGAGCAGCTCCTTGGTCGCCGCGACCTCGTCGGCGCCGAGCGCCGACCCGTGCGCCTTGCCGGTGCCCCGGGCGTGGGGCGCCGGCCATGCGATGACCGTGTGCAGCCGGATGAGCGTGGGCCGGGTGCGCGAGCGCCTGCTCTTCTCCAGGGCGGCGAGGAGGGCGTCGACGTCCTCGACGTAGTCGGCCGTGCCGGCCGGCTGGTCCGACTGCCGCCAGTCGACGTCGATGACCTCCCAGCCGTACGCCGCGTAGCGGCCGGCGACGTCCTCGCTGAAGGAGATGTCGGTGTCGTCCTCGATCGAGATCTGGTTCGCGTCGTAGACCACGGTGAGGTTGCCGAGCTCCTGGTGACCGGCCAGCGAGGAGGCCTCCGAGGCCACCCCCTCCATGAGGTCGCCGTCGGAGGCGAGCACCCAGATGTGGTGGTCGAACACGCTCTCCCCGGGCTTGGCGTCCGGGTCGAGCAGGCCACGCTGCCGCCGCTGGGCCATCGCCATCCCGACCGCCGAGGCCAGGCCCGACCCCAGCGGACCCGTCGTGATCTCCACGCCGCGGGTGTGGTGCACCTCCGGGTGGCCGGGGGTCAGGGAGCCCCACGTGCGCAGCGCCTTGAGGTCCTTCAGCTCCAGGCCGTAGCCGCTGAGGTAGAGCTGGATGTACTGGGTCAGCGACGAGTGCCCGCAGGAGAGGACGAACCGGTCCCGGCCCAGCCACGTCGGGTCGGACGGGTCGTGGGCCATGACGTTCTGGAAGAGCAGGTAGGCCACCGGGGCGAGGCTCATCGCGGTGCCCGGGTGCCCGTTGCCCGTCTTCTGCACGGCGTCCGCCGCGAGCACCCGGATGGTGTCGACGGCTCGCACGTCCAGGTCGGTCCACCCGGCCTTCCTGGCCCGGGGCCGGGAGAGGTCCCGGCTGCGTCCGGCGCTCGACGTGGCGGTGCGGCTGGTCCTGGTTGTCGCGGTCACTGGGGCCTCTCTCGCGGGGGGTCGTGCGCCGGGGGGACGTCCGTCGAACACCCTAGTGTCTGCACTACCCGCGTATTGGGGTCGCACAACCTCCCGACCGTTAGAATCGCCGGGCACCCTCCAGGCCGACCCGAAGGACGACGTGGCCACCACCCCCGTGACGACCGCACCCGTGGCGTTCCCGCGGCGCAGCCCTCGCCGGACGGTGGCGACCTACGTCGCGCTGACGAAGCCCCGCATCATCGAGCTCCTCCTCGTCACCACCGTGCCCGTCATGTTCCTCGCCGAGGGCGGAGTGCCTTCTCTCTGGCTGGTTCTCGCGACCCTCGCGGGCGGAACCCTGAGCGCCGGTGCCGCCAACACGTTCAACTCGGTCTACGACCGGGACATCGACCGCCTCATGCACCGCACGAGCACGAGGCCGATGGCCACCGGCGAGGTGACCCCGCGCAACGCCCTCGTCTTCGCCGCCGCGCTGACCGTGGTCTCCACGGTGTGGTTCGCCCTCGTCGTCAACGTCCTGTCGGCGGTGCTCAGCCTCGTGGCGATCGCGCTGTACGCGGTGGGCTACACGATGCTCCTCAAGCGCCGCACGTCCCAGAACATCGTGTGGGGCGGCATCGCCGGCTGCATGCCGACGCTCATCGGCTGGTCCGCCGTCACGGGCACGGTCGGCTGGGCCGCGGTCGTGCTCTTCTTCGTCATCTTCTTCTGGACCCCGCCGCACTACTGGCCGCTGTCCATGGCCTTCCGCGAGGACTACTCGGCCGCCGGGGTGCCCATGCTCCCCGTCGAGCAGGGGCCGGTCGCGGTGGGGCGGCAGATCGTCCTCTACTCGTGGGTCATGGTCGCGACCTCGGTCGCCCTCGTCCCGGTCGCGGGGATGGGCTGGCTGTATGCCGTGACCGCCCTGCTCGCCGGTGCCGTCTTCCTCGTGGAGGCCCACCGCCTGCTGCGGGTCGCCCGGACGGGAGCGGTGGGGGTGGCGCTGCGGCCGATGCGGCTCTTCCACTACTCGATCACGTACGTCACCGTGCTCTTCCTCGCCGTGGCCGTCGACCCGCTGCTGCACCTCCCGCTGGGCTGAGGTACCTCAGGACGAGGACGGCAGCCGGAGATACGCCTCTCGCCCGATGTGCCGCCCTGCCTCAGCCGCCGAATGTGGGTGGTGTCGAGAACGACCGGTTCCCGACACCGACACCCAGGGAGCACACCATGAGCACCTCTGCAGACCTCCTCGTCGCCCGCGCCGACTACGACCGCCGCCTGGAGCTGGCGGGGGTCGACCCCTACGGCCGACGCACCACTGCCGACCGCCGGCTCGACCACGGCCGCCGAGCGGCACGACAGCCGGTTGCCGGCCACCCGCTCGCCCTCTTCGTCGCCCGGCTCGTCGGGCGAGCCGCTGACGCCGGTGCCCGCGACGCCCGACGCGGCCCGGTCGTGAGCGGCCGTCCGCGCCACCCGTGACCGCGGGGCCGCCGGCGACGGCCACCGCCGCGTCGGCGCCGGGTGCGATGATCGGGAGCGTGCCGCCCCGGACCACCACCGAGCTCGTCGGTCGCCGCGAGGAGCTCCACCGCGTCGCCGACGCCCTCGGCTGGGACGACGGCGGCGGTGGAGCCGTCCTCCTCGGCGGCGATGCGGGCATCGGCAAGACGGCCCTCGTCAGCCGCCTCCTCACCCGCGCGGGGGAGCGGCGGACGCTCGTCGGCCACTGCGTCGGCGAGGTCGGCACGAGCCTCCCGTACCTCCCCTTCGTCGAGATGTTCGCCGGGCTCGACGCGCGGGAGCGTGGGCTCGTCGACGAGCTCGTCGCCTCCCACCCCGGCCTCGTCACCCTCGTCCCGCGGCTCGCCGCCGGCGCCCGCGGGGATGCCGTGCGCGCCGACCTCGTCGAGGCCGTGCACGGCGCGCTCGCCGACCTCGGGCGCCGCGCACCGGTGCTCGCCGTCGTCGAGGACGTGCACTGGGCCGACGAGTCCACGCGGGAGCTGCTGACCCTCCTCTTCACCCGAGGTGGCCCCGACGGCGTCGGCCTCCTCGTCACCTACCGCAGCGACGACATCCACCGTCGTCACCCCCTCGCGGGCACCCTGGCCGTGTGGTCGCGCCTTCCGGGCCTGAGCCGCGTCGAGCTGGGCCCGCTGCCAGACGCCGACGTGCGCCGGATCGTCCACAACGCCAGCGCGACCCTCCCCGAGGACGTCGTCGACGAGGTGACCCGCCGCGCCGAGGGGAACGCGTTCTTCGCCGAGGAGCTCGCGGCCGCAGCGGGCACCGTCGGGGGTGACCCCGGGGACCTCACCCGCCTCCTCCTTGCCCGCGTGGACCAGCTCGACGAGCCGGCCCAGGCGGTCGTCCGAGTCGCCGCGGTCATCGGCCGCCGGGTCCCGCACGCGCTCCTCGAGCGCGTCGCCGGTGTCGACCCGTCGCAGCTGCGGTCCGCGCTCCGGTCCGCCGTCGAGCACCACGTCCTCGAGCCGTGGGCAGACCGGGGCTACGAGTTCCGCCACGCCCTGCTCGCCGAGGCGGTCACCGACGACCTGCTCCCCTCCGAGCGCCTGCAGCTGCACCGCGCGTGCGTCGAGGCCCTGCGCGAGGACCCCGGGCTCGGCACGGCTGCCGACCTCGCGCGCCACGCCCTCGCATCGGGCGACCGCGTCGCCGCCCTCGAGGCCTCCACCCGCGCCGGCGACGCCGCCCGGCGGATGGGTGGCCCGGCGGAGGCCCTCGCCCACTACGAGACGGCCCTGGGCCTCACCGACGCCGACCCTGCCACGGCCCACGCACTCACCATGCGCGCGGCATCCGCCGCCAACGGCACGGGCCGCACCGGCCGCGCCCTGGCGCTCCTGCGCTCCCGGCTCGACACCGGAGAGCCGACCGACCTCGAGCGCGCCGAGCTGCTCGGTGCCCTGGCCTTCGCGGCCCGGATGACCGAGGAGCGCATCGACCGCCTCCCGATCACCGAGGAGGCGCTCGGGCTGCTCACCGACGACGCCCCGGTCCCGCTCCGCGTCGGCCTCCTCGCCCGGCGGGCCGAGGCCCTCATGGATGCCGGGATGGAGGCGGACGCGCTCGTCGTCGCCGACGAGGCGATGGCCCTGGCCGTCGAGCACGACCTCCGCGTCGACCGCACCGACCTCACCTCGATCCTCGCCCGGCTCAGCGAGTCCGCGGGCGACCCCCGTGAGTCGATCCGGCGGCTCGAGGGCGTCGTCGCCCAGTGGACCGACGCCCCCGACCTCGCGCTCCTGCGGGCCATGCACATCCTCGCGTCCGTCCACTACCGCCAGGGCGACCACGCGGCCGCCCTGGCCGGCTTCGAGCGCAGCCTGGCGGAGGCGCGTCGGGCGGGCCTGGAGTGGTCCGTCTACGGGGTCGACAGCCGGTCGATGGCCGTGACGACCGCGTACGAGATGGGGGCGTGGGACCATGCCGTCCGGCTCGCCGACCACGCGGCCGACGTCGGGATGCCGTCCTGGGCCGCCGCGAGCCTCGACGCGGCCGTGGCGCACGTCTGGGCGGCGCGGGGGCGCGGGTCGGCGCAGGAGCTCCTCGCGAGCACCCGCCCGTGGTGGTCGGAGGACGGGAAGATCGCGGTCCAGGCGGGCGGGGCCGCCCTCGACGTGTTCGGCCGCGACGGTGACGTCGACCGGATGCTCGCCGTCCACGACGAGGTCGTGGCGTTCCTGCGCGACCTGTGGGGGGTGGGCCGGGTGGCCGCCGAGGTGCGCCTCGCCGCGCTGGCAGTCGGCCACCTCGCGACCGCGATCCGGACGGCGCCCCCGGCGCGGCGCGCGTCGCTGCTGGGGGAGGTCGAGCGCCGCCACGACGCCGCCATGGCGGTCTGGGGGGAGGGATCCGTGCTGCCTCCGCCGACCCTGGAGGGCCGGGCCTGGGAGGCCAGGGTCCGGGCGGAGCGGCAGCGGGCCCGCTGGGCCGCCGGCGAGGACGTGCCGGTCGAGGCGATCGCCGCCGCGTGGCGCGAGGTCGTCGACATGTTCGAGAAGCGCGGGGAGCCGTTCGAGGTGGCGCGGACCCGGGCCCGGCTCGCCGAGGTGCTCGTCGCGGCCGGTGACCGCTCGGCGGACGACGTCGTGGCGGCCGCCCTCGCCACCGCGCGAGACCTCGGTGCCAAGCCCCTGGAGGAGTCGCTGGGACGGGTGCTCCCTCGTGGGGCTCGGGGGACGCTCACGCCGCGCGAGTCGGAGGTGCTCGCCCTGCTGGCCGAGGGACGGTCGAACGGCGAGATCGGGCGAGCGCTGTTCATCAGCACCAAGACCGCGAGCGTGCACGTCTCCAACATCCTCGCGAAGCTGGGCGTCGCGTCCCGCGGAGAGGCGGTCGCCGTCGCGCGCGAGGCGGGCCTCCTCGGCGGTTAGGCGGCCCGGACCGTGTCGGTCGACGCCACGACCGCGTCGTCCGCTCGTGGCTCGTCACGGCTGCGGAGCGCGAGCACGCCGTTCGTGAGGGCGACGACCAGGAGGCTCGCGCCCAGCATGTGCACGGTGACGAGGGCCTCGGGCAGGCCGGTGAAGTACTGGACGTAGCCGACCACCCCCTGGGCGAGGCTCACGGCGAGCACGACCAGCCACGCCCGGCCGGGCCCCGCCACGCCGTCGGACGACGTGAGGCGGGCGAGGAGCCAGGTGGCCACGACGAGGCCGAGGAACAGCATGACGACGTCGGCGTGGAGCCAGGACACGGTGCGCGCGTCGAGGTCGAACCGGGCCGGCTCGTCGGCATCCCCGGAGTGCGGTCCCGACCCGGTGACGACGGTCCCCAGCGCGAGCACGAGCGCACCGACGGCGCACGTCACCCGGCCCAGCCGGGTGACCAGCGGCGGCACCAGGGCCCGGGGCGGCGCCCCGGTCTCGTGCCGCGCGAACCACAGGTAGGCCGCGGCGGTGACGAGGAGCATCGAGACGAGGAAGTGCATGGCCACCGTGGTGGGGTGGAGGCCGAGCAGCACGGTGAACCCGCCGAGCACGGCCTGGAGCACCACGCCCACGAGGACCGCCACGGAGGCGACCTTCATGGCCCGGCGGGGCGCCCAGAGCCACACCGCAGCGATCGCCGCGACCGCGAGGATGCCCACGACACCCGTCAGCGTCCGGTTGCCGAACTCGACGTACTTGTGGAAGCCCTCGGCCTGGTCGACGGTCGGCGTGATCGAGCCGTCGACGCACTCCGGCCAGGTCGGGCAGCCCAGGCCGCTGCCGGTGACCCGGACGAGACCACCGGTGACGACGATCCCGACCTCGGCGACGAGGTTGGCGAGGAGGACCGGGGAGAGCCAGCGCGCCCCGGCGCGAGTGGTCCTCGCCGGGACGGTGGTGGTCGAGGTGGTCGGGGTCGTGCTCGTCACGGCCCCAAGGCTACGCAGTCGGGTGGCGGGCCGGTCGCCCGGGCAGCCACCCCGGCCGTCGACCCAGGGTCAGTCGCTCCACCGGAAGAACCGCGCGGCCAGCCCGGCGCCGACCGCGCCCCACACGACGAGGACCGCCCACTGGGGCCAGGGCCACCCACCGGCGACGAACGCCGTGCGCACGGCGTCGCCCAGGGCGCCGGAGGGCAGGTATGCCGCGACCGTCCCCAGCGCTCCCGGCAGCTCGTCGGTCGGCACGAGGGTGCCCAGGCCGAGGAGGAGGACCCAGACGAGGTTCGCGAGGGCGAGGACCGCCTCGGCGCGCAGGGTGCCGGCCATGAGGAGGGCCAGGG
>DASSYJ010000116.1:0-2276 GCA_035703305.1 Ornithinibacter sp.
AGCGCGGCGATCTCGTGCTCCGCCTCGTGCTCGCCCCGCGCCCGGACGACCTTCCTCCGCACGGCGTCCGCGTCGTCGGCCGTCGCCCCCTGGCCGCGCAGCCACTCGACGATCTCGGCGCGCTCGGCGTGGCACATGACCGCGACGACGTCACCGTCGTCGGCGGCCGCCACGCAGGCCCGCAGGCCCGAGAGCTCGGTGGGGTACGACGCGACGTCGGCGACTCCGGCATTCGCCAGTCCGGCACGCAGCTGCGCCTCGAGGTCGGCGACGCTGCGACCGCGCAGGTAGTGCTCCTTGTGGGCTGCGACGACGTGGTCGGCACGTAGCCCCGCGATCTCCCCGAGCGACCGGAGGATCTCGTCGGTGCGGTCGCCCCCGGTGCCGAGGGCGAGGTGCACCTGGGCACCCGGTGCCGTCAGGCCGCGCGACACGTCGAGCAGCGCCTCGAGCCCGGCCTCGTTGTGGGCGAGGTCGACGACGACGGTCACGTCCCCGTCCGGCACCGGCAGCGTGTAGGTGTTCATCCGGCCGGGGTTGAGCACGTCGTCGGGCCGGAAGGTGCGCAGGCCCTCGACGACGGCGTCCCGAGGGATGCCGAGGCCGAGTGCCGCGGAGCAGCCCGCCAGCGCGTTGAGGACGTTGTGGTGCGAGAGGCCCGCGAGGGCCATCGGGAGGTCGACGACGGCCACGAGCCGGTCGGGGGCACCGTCCGGTGTGAGCACCGTGACGAAGCCGTCGAGCACCGTCGTCGCCCGGCCGCCCACCCCGAGGGCCTCGCGCACGGCCGGGGCGTTGGGGTCCCCCGTGAACACCCAGGGCCGGGCCCGTGCGCCCGCGCGCATCGCCCACGCGCGCGGGTCCTCCCCGTTGAGGACGACCCACCCCTGCGGGCGCGTGACGCGGGTGACGATCGCCTTCACCTCCGCCAGCTGGTCGACCGTGTCGATCCCCTGCATCCCGAGGTGGTCGGCCGACACGTTGGTGACCACGGAGACGTCGTTGTGGGTCACCCCCATGCCCCGCAGCAGCATCCCCCCACGGGCCGTCTCGAGGACCGCCACCTCGACGCCCGGGAACTCGAGCACGGCCCGCGCACCGGCCGGACCCGAGTAGTCACCCGGCTCGACCGTGCGGCCCTGGACGACGACCCCGTCGGTCGAGCTCCACCCCGTCGTCAGCCCTGCCGTCATGCAGATGTGCGCCAGGAGGCGCGTGGTCGTCGTCTTCCCGTTCGTGCCGGTGATCGACGCGACCGGGATCCGGGGTGTCACGACGCGGGGCGGGTCCCCCGCGGGCGCGGCGACGACGGCAGCGGCCCGCGCGCGCACGGCATCCGCCACCGGCCGGCCGGCGAGGAGGTCGGCCAGGACCGGGCCGATCGCGGCCCCGAGGGCCTCGGCCCGACCGCGGTGCCGCCAGACGAACGCGCACACGACGACGGGCGTCTCGTTCGCGGGGCGGGTACGGACGCCGAGGCGACGCGTCCCCGCCTCGGTGGCCACGGCGCGGGCCACCTTCTCGACGACCCGGAGCAGGAGGCGTTGGCGCTGCTCGGACCCCGGGGTGCCCGGCTGGCCACGTCGCAGGCCGATGGCGGTGCAGACCGCCCGCACCTGCTCGACCGGGGCGTCGAGGTAGCCGGGCAGGGCCAGGGTCACCTTGACCGCTGGGCGGGTGAAGTAGAGGTTCGGCCCCTCGAGGAGCCGGACCTCCCGCGTGGTCACCGCGGCGCCGGCGTCAGGGGTCTCGCTGCTCACGCCGGGGAGCCTAGTGCTCCGTGCGGGCCGTGCCGCCCGTCAGGCGCCGACCGCGTGGTAGCCGCCGTCGACGTGCAGCATCTCGCCCGTCGTGGCGGGGAACCAGTCCGACAGCAGGGCGACGCAGGCGCGCGCCGCGGGCTCGGGGTCGTTGACGTCCCAGCCCAGCGGGGCGCGGCTGCCCCAGGCCTCCTCGAACCGCTCGAAGCCCGGGATCGACTTCGCCGCGGTCGTGCGGATCGGGCCGGCCGCCACGATGTTGCAGCGCATGCCCTGGGGGCCGAGGTCGCGGGCGAGGTAGCGGTTCGTGGACTCGAAGGCCGCCTTCGCCACGCCCATCCAGTCGTAGACCGGCCACGCGAAGCGCGCGTCGAAGGTCAGCCCCACGACGCTGCTGCCCTCGCCCATGATCGGCAGGGCGGCCTTGGTCAGGGAGGCCAGCGAGTAGGCCGAGACGTGGAGGGCGGTCGCGACGTCGTCCCAACCGGCCTCCATGAACGTGAACGCCGCCTGGGG
>DASSYJ010000024.1:0-13932 GCA_035703305.1 Ornithinibacter sp.
GCCGTAGACGACGAAGAACGTGAAGTCCGGCCCCATGGCCTTCGCGTGGACGAGGAGCGCGGGCTCCATGCCCATGCGGGCCGCGAGCTGGAGCGCGGCGCCCTCGGCCCGCTTGTCGTGCGGCAGCGGCAGGGTGAAGGAGACCTGCACCATGCCGTCGCCGGTCGTGTCGCCGTAGGGGCGCACGAGCGGCCCGGCGGCTCGCAGGCTCACCTCGTCCTCGATGGGGTGCTCCATCCGCCGGATGGCGTCCTGGGCGTCGTGGAGGCGCATCATCGGGTCGCCCCTTCCTCGAGGAGGGTCGTCGCGGGGTTGTCGTAGCCCTCGGCCTTGCGGACCACGCCGTCGAGCCCCTTGCCCTTGCTCGCCGGGCGCTTCATCGAGCCGAACGTGCCGTCGGCGATGGCGGCCAGGAGGGGCGGGTCGCCGGCGGTGTCGGTGTCGTGGACGATCGTGTCGAGCAGGTCCACCGCCTCGTCGAGCACCTGGCGGGCACGGGTCTGGATCAGCCCGCCGTGCGGTGGGTGGAAGTCCTCCGTGAGGCCGCCCGCGGCGTTCATGACGTAGCGCACGTTCTGGAGCGCGAGGTCGCGGTCCGAGAGCCACGGGGTGACGACCGCCTCGGTCATCATCCCGACGAGGAGGATCCCCTGCCCCGTCATCGCCCCGACGAGGTTGAAGAACCCGTCGAGCAGGTAGCCCCGGAAGACGTCGCCGGTCATGTGCTTCGTCGGCGGCATCCACTTCAGCGGGGCGTCCGGGAACAGCTGGCGGGCGAGGAGGGCGTGGGCGAGCTCGAGCCGGAAGCTGTCCGGGATGTCGGGGTTGATCTCGAAGGCGTGGCCGAGGCCGAGCTGCCAGTCCTTCAGGCCCGCCTCCTTGGCGAAGTACTCGTTGAGCAGCTGGCTCACGGTGACGGTGTGCGCCGCCTCGACGGCATCGGCCGTCGTGAGGTAGTTGTCCTCACCGGTGTTGATGATGATGCCGGCGCGGGCGTGCACCTGGCGGCTGAACCGCTGGTCGACGAAGGTGCGGATCGGGTTGATGTCGCGGAAGAGGATGCCGTACATCGAGTCGTTGAGCATCATGTCGAGCCGCTCGAGCCCGGCCAGGGCGGCGATCTCGGGCATGCACAGTCCGCTCGCGTAGTTCGTGAGCCGCACGTAGCGCCCGAGCTCCTTGCTCGTCTCGTCGAGCGCCGCCCGCATGAGGCGGAAGTTCTCCTGCGTGGCGTACGTGCCGGCATACCCCTCTCGGGTCGCGCCCTCCGGCACGAAGTCGAGCAGGCTCTGCCCCGTCGAGCGGATGACGGCGATGACGTCGGCACCCTCGCGGGCCGCGGCCTGGGCCTGGGGGATGTCCTCGTAGATGTCCCCCGTCGCGACGATGAGGTAGATCCACGGCTTCTGGCTGGGGTCACCGTGCTTCCTCACGAGCCTGTCTCGAGCAGCCCGCTGCCGGTCGATGGTGCGGATGCCGTGTGCCACGGCGACCCGCGCCGCTCGCCGGGCCGCGGTGGCACCCTTCCCCTCCGGCAGGCTGAACGACACGCCGCGGCTCGACGCCTTCTGCGCGAGCGTCAGCAGGTCGGGCGCCTCCCCGCGACGCAGGGCGTCCCAGACGGGCGTCGTGACGCCGTGCTCCAGCCCGACCGACTCGCGGACGGCATCGACGAGGTGGTTGACCCACGGGACGTTGTCGTGGTCGGCCCCGGCGAGGCCCGCGAGCCTCAGGGTGGCGCGCTCCACGGAGACCGTGGTGTGGCTGCGGGCGAGGTCGACGACGGGCTTGCCGGCGCGCCGGGCGAGGGTTCGGGCCCGCTTGACGGTGGCGCGGTCGAGGTCGAGGATCGGGCGTTGACGTGGAGACACGGCGTCAATCTACCAATCCTGGCGCAAGCATTTCGGCACCATGCCTCTTGGGCCACAGGATCTCTCGCGCGGGTCGTGGCGCACCGACGAGGGAGTCATCGGCGGCCCGGACCGTCACGGTGCGCCATGGATCACGACACCCTCCCGCAGGGTGAGCCGGCAGGACGGGAGCGCCCGGTCCGCCGCCACGAGCGGCAGCCCGTCCGGGCCCGCATCCGCCACGTCCCAGACGGCCAGGGTGGCGGGAGCCCCGACCCGCAGCACCCCTCCCCCGGCCTCACGGGCCGCGGTCCACCCTCCGACGGTGTGCGCCTCGAGGGCCGCCGCGACCTCGAGGCGCTGGGTGGGGTCGTGGTGCAGCACGGCGGCCCGGACGGCGGACCAGGGGTCGAAGGGGGTCACCGGGGAGTCCGAGCCCAGCGCCAGGAGGACTCCCTCGGAGTGCATCGCGGCGAGGGGGTTCGTGCCGGGCACGCGGTCGGCCCCGAGCCGCTCCGCGTACATCCCGTCGGGACCGCCCCAGGCGGCGTCGAACGCGGGCTGCACGCTCGCGACGAGCCCGAGCCGCGCCATCCTGCGCACCCCCTCGGCATCGACCATCTCGGCGTGCTCCAGCCGCGGCCGGCTCGCCCGCACGGCGTCCAGCCCGACGACCGCCGCCGCCGCCTCGTAGCCCTCGAGGACGGTGTCCATCCCCGCGTCCCCGATGACGTGGAACCCGCTCTGCACGCCGGCCAGCGCGCAGGCCGCGACGTGGTCGCACACGTCCGAGGCCGACCGGTATGCCGTGCCCCGGCATCCGCTGTCGTCGGCGTATGCGTGCCTCAGGTGCGCGGTGCGGGAGCCGATGGAGCCGTCGATGTTGAGGTCGCCGGCCAGGCCCGTGGCGCCGTGCAGCGCCACGAGGGCGAGCGCCTGCTCCGGGTCGGTGACCGCCTCGGCCCAGTAGCCGAACGTCCGGGGCAGGTCGGCTCGCCGACCGAGCTCGAGGACGTCCGCGAAGTCGCCGGCAGAGGTGAGGAGCGGCCCGCCGCACTCGTGGAGCAGCGCGATGCCCCGGACTGCCGCGAACCGGAGGGCGGCCTCGATGTCCTCGCGTCGCTGGGCGTCGCTGCGGGCGGCGTCGAACGCGGCCCGCGCAGCGTTCTTGGCGTCGCGGACGACCAGCCCCGAGCCGTTCCAGCCGTCGAGCCGGTCGGCTCCGGAGGCGGCCGCGAGGGCGCTCGAGACCACCGCGGAGTGGCCGTCGACCCTGGAGGCGTACACGACACCGCCGAAGCTTGCTCGGTCGAGCTCCGTCCCCGTCATCGGGCGACCCTCGGCCCACTCCTGCTCCTGCCAGTTGAGCGCGAACACCGGGCGACCGCCGCGCCGCCGCACCTGGGCCTCGACCGCTCGGAGCGCTTCGGCGACCGACGTCGTGCCGGCGAGGTCCACCCCGCGCAGGCCCATGCCGGTGTGCGACAGGTGCACATGGGCGTCGACGAAGGCCGGGAGGACGAGCCCCTGGTCGAGGTCCACGACGGTGTCCACAGCGTCGGCGTGGCGGTCGGCCCCGGCCTCGTCGCCCAGCCAGCCGACCCGCCCGTCGGCCCCCACGACGAGTGCCGTGGCTCCCGGCCGCTCCGGGCTGCGGACGTGCCCGTTGCGGTAGAGCGTCGTCGGCATGGCGCCACTCTAGGAGCGGGCGGTCACAGCCGGCTCTGGACCCCCAGCACCTCGAGGGCCTCGCGGGCGATCTCGCGCTCCTCGTCGGTCGGGACGACCCAGACCTCGGGTGAGCTGTCTGACGTGGAGATCCGGCGCTCGGGGGCCCCGGTGGCGTTGGCCTCCTCGTCGAGGGACAGCCCGAGGAACCCCAGGCCCTGGACCACCGCCGAGCGGAGCAGGGCGCTGTTCTCCCCGATTCCGCCGGTGAACACGAGGGCGTCGAGGCCGCCGAGCACCGCGGCGTACGCGCCCACGTACTTGCGCAGGCGGTGCACCGTGACGTCCAGCGCGAGCCGGGCGTCGGGGTCCCCCGCGGCGACCCGGTCGGCGACGGTCCGGAAGTCGGAGACGCCGGCGAGGCCCAGGAGCCCACTCTCGCGGTTGACGGCCGTGTCGTACTCCTGCGCCCCGAGGCCCGCCACCCGGGCGAGGTAGCCGCCGAGTGCCGGGTCGACGTCACCCGAACGGGTGCCCATGACGAGCCCCTCCGCGGGTGAGAGCCCCATCGACGTGTCGACGCTCCGACCCCCCGAGACGGCGCACGCACTCGCGCCGTTGCCGAGGTGGAGCACGACGAGGCGCAGGTCGGCCGGGGCACGGCCCATGAGCGTGGGGACCCGTCGCGACACGAAGGAGTACGAGCTGCCGTGGAAGCCGTAGCGCCGCACGGCGTGGTCGTGCCGCCAGGCCCGCGGCACGGCATACGTGTGGGCGGCAGGTGGGAGGGTCCGGTGGAAGCCGGTGTCGAAGACGGCGACGTGGGGTGCGTCCGGGAACGCCTCCCGGGCGCGCAGGATCCCCTCGACGTTCGCCGGGTTGTGCAGCGGTGCCAGGGGCGAGAGGTCGCGGAGGGCCGCCAGCACCTCGTCGTCGACGACGACCGGCTCGGTGAGGCGCGCCCCGCCGTGGACGACCCGGTGCCCCACCGCGAGGAGCCCGCCGGCCTCGAGCGACGGGCCGTGGATCGCCAGCACCTCGCGGGCGAGCCTGAACGCCTCGGCGTGGGACGGGCACGGGGTGTCGCGCTCGACGCGGGTGCCCCCCGCCTCGTGGACGAGGCGGGAGGCGCCGCCGATCTCCGAGACGATTCCCGTGGCGGCACGGTGGCCGGTCGACGCGTCGAGCACCTGGTACTTGAGCGACGACGAGCCGGCGTTGACGACGAGGACGTGACCGACGACGTCGCCCTCGCCCGCGCCCGTCACCGGGAGCCCGCCTGCACGGCCGTGATGGCGACCGTGTTGACGATGTCACGCACGAGGGCTCCACGGGACAGGTCGTTGACCGGCTTGTTGAGACCCTGGAGCACCGGGCCGATCGCGACCGCGGACGCGCTCCTCTGGACCGCCTTGTAGGTGTTGTTGCCCGTGTTGAGGTCGGGAAAGACGAGAACCGTGGCGCGACCGGCGACCGGGCTGTCGGGCAGCTTCGTGCGGGCGACGAGGGGGTCGACGGCCGCGTCGTACTGGATCGGGCCCTCGACGAGCAGCCCGGGCGCGCGCTCCCGGACGAGCTCGGTGGCGGCCCTGACCTTGTCGACGTCGGCGCCGGTGCCCGACTCGCCGGTGGAGTACGACAGCATCGCGACCCGCGCGGCGATGCCGAACTGCTCGGCCGTCCTCGCCGAGGAGATCGCGATGTCGGCCAGCTGCTCGGCGGTGGGGTCCGGGTTGACGGCGCAGTCGCCGTAGACGAGGACCCGGTCGGGCAGGCACATGAGGAAGACGCTCGAGACCACCCGCACGCCCGGCACGGTCCGCACGACCTCGAGGGCGGGACGGATGGTGTGCGCGGTGGTCGTGACGCAGCCCGAGACCATCCCGTCGGCCAGCCCGGCGTGGACCATCATCGTGCCGAAGTAGGACGGGTCCGCCACCCGGTCGTGGGCCACGTCGAGGGTCATCGCCTTGTGCGCGCGCAACGCCGTGTACTCCTCGGCGAAGCCGTCCCGGAGGTGGCTCGTCGCCGGGTCGACGACCGCGGTGTCCCGCAGGTCGACCCCGAGCTGGGCGGCG
The DNA here is from genome assembly GCA_035703305.1 of Ornithinibacter sp. Lineage (GTDB taxonomy): Bacteria > Actinomycetota > Actinomycetes > Actinomycetales > Dermatophilaceae > Fodinibacter. The sequence continues at coordinate 5,597 of DASSYJ010000024.1, forward strand.
GCGCCCCGGACGGCGCCCTCGTCGCCGAGGAGGGTGAGCCGGGCGATGCCCCGGGAGAGCACCTGGTCGGCGGCCAGGAGGATCCGCTCCTCCAGCCCTTCGGGGAGCACGATGTGGGCGCCGGTGGCCCGCGCCCGGGCGACGAGCTCGTGCTCGAACATGAGCGGCGTGACCACGCGGTGCGCGGTCGCGTCCGGGGTCCCCGGGCCGGCAGCGAGGTCGCCGAGGTCACCGAGGCCCTCGGACAGGGTGACTGCGGCCCGGATCTTCCGGGCGGCATCGCGGGTGATGCGACCCTCCACCCGCCCGAGCGCGAAGGCGACCTCCATGGTGCCGCCGGCCGTCGCGACCACCGGCAGCCGGACGTCGAGCCCCGCGATGAGCCGGTCGACCTGCGGTGAGAGCGGGAAGCCTCCGTTGAGGACCAGGCCGGACAGGGTCGGCAGGGTCCGGGAGTGGTGGGCGAGGAGCACGCCGAGGACGACGTCCTCGCGGTCACCGGGCACGATGACGACACCGCCCTCGGTGAGCCGGTCGATGACGTGCGGCATCGTCATGCCGGCGACGAGGATGCCGAGGCACTCGCGGTCGAGCAGGTCGGGGTCACCGTGGACGAGGCGTCCGTCGCACGCGGCGAGGAGGTCCCTCACGGTGGGCGCGCGAAGGAGTGGCTGCTCGGGCAGGACCCACACGGGCACCGGTCCCAGGCGGTCCGCGAGGACGTCACGGACGCGGTCCACGGCATCCGCGGCGACCTGGTTCGCGACGACGCCCGCGACCCGGGCGTGGGCGGCGCGCGCGGCCGCCACCGAGGCGAGCGCGGCGGACGCGACGTCCCCGGGGTCCTGGTCACCCGCGGGGAGCACGAGGACCATCGGGAGTCCCAGGTGCGCGGCGATGGCGGCGTTCGTGGAGAACTCCGTGGGCGCGGGCACACCGCTGAAGTCCGAGCCGACCGCCAGGACCGTGTCGTGGCCGGCCGCGACACCGTGGAACCTCTCGACGACCGCCTCGAGCGCGTGGGCCGGGTCGGCGTGCAGCATGTCGTCGGTGACGCCCCAGGCGGCGTCGGCCTCGACCGCCGCGGGCACCTGGTCGAGGAGGACGCCCAGGAGCTCGTCGGCCTCGTCGGCGCTCCGCACGATGGGGCGGAAGACGCCGACGCGGCCGTGCCTGCGGGCGAGCTGGTGCGCCAGCCCCACTGCAACGGCCGACTTGCCGGACCGAGCCTCGGTGCCGGCGACGTAGAGCCCTGGGGTCGAGGTCACCGGTCGAGTCCCTGGCGGGTGCTCCGGCCGGCGCCGGCGTCGCTCGTCTCGCTCATGAGCCCAGCCAACCGGCCGCGCCCGCACGGGGCAACCCCGTCAGCGTGTCGCCGCCCGTCTCGAGCGTGCGCGCTCGGCTCGGCCGCCGTCACCGGCCGCGGTCGCCGGCCGCGCCCGCCATGAGCAACCGCCGGCTGTGGTCAGCCCTCCTCGACCTCGTCGGCGAGCGCCCTGATGTCCTTCGCCGCCACGTCCGTGATCGCCGACTCGACGATGCCGTTGGCCTTGGCGAGCGCCTCGCGGATCTCCACGACGCCGGGGTCCGAGACGAGGGCCACGATGCCGGAGTGGCCGTTCGCGACCGCGTACTCCAGCTCCTTCTCGAGCTCGATCTTGTGGTGCAGCTGGCGAGCCTTGCCGATCGCCGCGCCACCGGCACCGAACGCGACGGCGCTCCCGATGATCGACGGAGGGAAGAGCACGCCGAGGGCGGCGCCGCCGACGAGTCCCCAGGCCGTGCCGCGCTTGGTCGAGTGGTCGGTGGCCTTCTGGACCTCGAGCTTGCCGTCGGCGTCGCGCTTGACGACGACGACGCCGTCGATGGCGAAGTGGCGGCCGTCCTCGAGCGACTTCAGCTGCTCGTAGGCCTCCCACGCGGTGTCGGTGTCGCTGAAGTCGGCGACGAACAGCGTCGTCGCGCCGTCGCTGACGGCTGCCACCTCGGCGGTGACGTCGGTCGGTTCGGACATGGTTCTCTCCTTCGGTGGGTGTGCGTGAGGTCAGCTGTACCGCTCGCCCTCGACGCTAGGACGGGGGGATGCCGGGTACGTCACCCGCAGCGGGTGAGGCACTCCCCTGACCCTCCCCGCTCCTCCAAACCCTCCCGCTCCTCCACACCCTCCCGCTCCTCCACGGCCGACGCCGGCACGACTCGCTTCTCCAGGGCCAGCCGCCCGCACGAGCCGCTGCCCCGCACCCGCTGTTCGGCGAGCCGCGCCGTCCGGCGACCCGCTACTCGGCGAGCCGCGCCTCGAAGAGCCGTCGCACGGCGGGAGTGCGCCGCAGCAGGTCGAGCGCGAGGTCGGCGTGCCCGGGCACGTAGCCGTTGCCGACGAGCATCCGCACGTCGGCGGCGAGGCCCTCCGCACCGAGCGCAGCGGCCGAGAAGCTCGTGGCCATGGAGAAGTAGATGATCGTGCCGCCCTGCGCGGTGGCGAGGATCGCCGGCTGCTCGCAGCCGGGCACGTCGACGCACACGACGGTCACGTCCGCGGGCCCACCGGCCGCCGCGACGGCATCCGACAGCCCCAGGGGCGACCTCGCGTCGGCGACGACGACCTCGTCGGCCAGCCCGCTGGCTCGGAGCAGCTCCGCCTCCGCCGCTACCGGCACGACGCCGATGGTCCGCCCGGCACCCGCCGCCGCGGCCGCCGCGAGGGACAGCGAGCCGGACTTCCCCGCGCCCCCGAGGACTGCGACGGTGGGGGCCGAGCCGCGCCCGGCATGCTCCTGCACCACGCGGGTCACCAGGGCGGGGGCCCCGCAGACGTCCATCACCATGAGCGCGAGGTCGGGCGGGAGGTCGTCGGGCAGCCGGGCCGCGATGGATCGACCGAAGAGGACGGCCGTGCCCTGTGCCGGCACGCGCTCGGACCGGCCGTCCCAGCGAACCAGCCCGTCGGTGAGGGCGAGCGGCGTCAGGGAGAGCGAGACCAGGGTGGCGACACGGTCGCCCACGGCGAGGCCGAGGGGTGACTCGGGGCCCACCTCGGCGACCGTGCCGATGAGCATGCCTCCTGAGCCCGTGACGGGGTTCTGCATCTTGCCCCGGCTCGCGACGATGTCGAGCACCTCGGCGCGCACGGCATCACCGTCGCCCCCGTGCTTCTCGGAGAGCTGCCGGAAGGATGCTGCGTCGAGGTTGAGCGTGTCGACGTCGATGAGCACCTCGTCGGGCCACAGCTCGGGGGTCGGGTCGAGGACCCACGCCGCCTGCGGGAGGGACTCCCCCGAGGGGTCGAGGACCCGGTGCAGGCCGACCGGGGAGGACGGGGTGGTGCGCACAAGAATCTCCTTGTCTTCCGACACGCCACCGCAGTATTTGCGGCCCAAAGGTGACATCGACGGCCTTCGTTGCGTATCCTGCCACGCATGACGACGTACATCGACCAGCCCTACGCCTACCGGCGGCGCGAGCTGATTGAGCCCGACTGGACCCGGCTCCCCGGCTGGCGCGACGTGACCCCGGCCGAGTGGGCCGACGCCCAGTGGCAGCGGGCGCACTGCGTCAAGAACGTCGCGCAGCTTCGCGCGGTCATGGGCGACCTCCTCGAGGACCGCTTCTACGCTGACCTCGAGCGCGACCAGGCGGAGCGGGCCACGATGTCGATGCTCGTCCCGCCCCAGATGGTGAACACGATGGTCCCCGCCACCGACGGGCCGATGCCCGCGGCCGGTGCGTCCTTCACCGAGGCCTTCTACGCCGACCCCGTGCGCTCCTACATGCTGCCCGTCTTCTCCGACCGGCGCACCGACTGGCCGAGCCACCCCTTCGCCACCCGGGACAGCCTCCACGAGCACGACATGTGGGCGGTCGAGGGCCTGACCCACCGCTACCCCACGAAGGTCCTCGCCGAGATGCTCCCGACGTGCCCGCAGTACTGCGGCCACTGCACGCGGATGGACCTCGTCGGCAACTCGACCCCCCAGTTCACCAAGCTGAAGCTGGCCGGCAAGCCCGTCGACCGCTACGCCGCCATGCTCGACTACCTGCAGCGGACCCCGGGGGTGCGTGACGTCGTCGTCTCCGGGGGTGACGTGGCGAACATGCCGTGGAAGAACCTCGAAGGGTTCCTCGACAAGCTCCTCGAGGTCGACACGATCCGCGACATCCGGCTCGCGACGAAGGCCCTGATGGGCCTGCCCCAGCACTGGCTGCAGCCCGACGTCGTCGAGGGCGTCGGCAGGGTCGCCGCCAAGGCGCGGTCCCGCGGGGTCTCGCTGGCGATCCACACGCACGTCAACAGCGCACAGTCGGTCACGCCCCTCGTGGCGCGGGCCGCGACGGCGATGCTCGAGGCGGGCGTCCGCGACGTGCGCAACCAGGGCGTGCTCATGCGTGGCGTCAACGACTCCTCCGAGGCGCTGCTCGACCTCTGCTTCGCGCTCCAGGACGAGGCGATGATCACCCCGTACTACTTCTACATGTGCGACATGATCCCGTTCGCGGAGCACTGGCGGCTCTCGCTCGCCGAGGCGCAGGAGCTCCAGCACTCGATCCTCGGCTACCTCCCCGGGTTCGCCACGCCGCGCATCGTCTGCGACGTCCCGTTCGTCGGCAAGCGCTGGGTCCACCAGGCCGACGTCTACGACACCGAGCGCGGGATGTCGTTCTGGCGCAAGAACTACCGCACGTCGATCGAGGCCGGGGACGACCAGGCGCTCTCGCGCGAGTACGTGTACTACGACCCGATCTACACGCTCCCCCAGACCGGGCAGGACTGGTGGCGGTCGACGACCGACGTCGAGGCCGCCCACGAGGCCGCGCTCGTCGGGGCGGGTGCCAGCCGCGCCGCGTCCGCAGCGCAGCTGGTCTAGGTGCGCCCGCGGCATACCCTCTGACGTATGCCGCGCCGGGACGCCTCGGGGACGCCCGCCACGGTCGTGCTGACCGCGGCCGGCGTGACGTTCACCCAGCACGCCTACGAGCACGACCCGTCGGCGCGGTCCTTCGGTCTCGAGGCCGCCCACGTCCTCGGCCTTCCCGCCGAGCAGGTGTTCAAGACGCTCCTCGTCGACACCGGGGCCGGGCTGGCGGTCGCCGTGGTGCCGGTCGTCGGCCAGCTCGACCTCAAGGCGATGGCGGCGGCACTCGGCGTGAAGCGCGTGGTGATGGCTGATCCCGTTGTGGCACAGCGGTCCTCGGGCTATGTCGTCGGTGGCATCTCCCCGGTCGGGCAGAAGCGGCCGCTGCCGACGGTCGTCGACGAGAGTGCCGATCTCTTCGAGGTCGTCTACGTGTCGGGTGGTCGTCGCGGGCTCGACCTGGGCCTCTCCCCCGCTGACCTGGTGCGCGTCACGGATGCCGTCGTCGCCGACATCGGCCGGTAGCCCGAGGCCGTGCGGCCGTCAGTGAAAGCGGTCAGCCGCCGACTGGATGGTGGCGACGTAGGCCGACCAGGTCTCGTCGTCACCGATGTCGCCCTTGTCGCGCCCCGCCTGGCCGTCGAGGCCCTCCCGCAGGATGTCGGCGTGCCCCGCGTGCTGCGCGGTCTCGGCGACCATGCGCACGAGAAGGTGGCCGAACGTCGTCGCCCGGCGCTCCTCCGGCCACCACTCGACCAGGGCCGGTGCCTCGAGCGGCAGCTCGGCGATGGCGGCGTCGCTCAGGGCCCAGGCGTCGCGGTACAGGTCGACGAGCCCTTCCAGGGGTTCGTCGGCACGCGGCCACATGTCGGCGCCGTCCCACACGCTGCCGTCCTCGTACCACGGCAGCACGGGCGCCTCGCGGCGGACGGACCGGACGAGGTATCCCAGCTCCACGCCGGCGAGGTGCTTGACGAGCCCGAGCAGGTTCGTCCCCGTGGGTGTCAGCGGGCGGCGGACGTCGTACTCGGAGAGGCCCTCGAGGGACCGCAGAAGGCTGTCGCGGCCCTGCTGGAGGTAGCGGTGCAGGTCGGCGGAGAGGCCTGTGGGGCTCGCCGCCGTGGAGCCGTCCGCCGCCCCACTCACTCCCACGGCGTCGAGAGGACGACCGTCGTGCGGGTGGAGACGTGCGCCGCGCCCCGGACGGTCGCGATGAGCTCCTCGAGCTCGGTCGGTGTCGCGACCCTCACCTTGAGGATGTAGTTCTCGTCCCCGGCCACGGAGTGGCACTCCTCGATGGCCGTGATCTCGCGCAGCCGGTCGGGGATGTCGTCGGGGGCGGCGGGGTCGATCGGCGTGATCGAGATGAAGGCCGTGATCTGCTGACCCAGGGCCTGGTGGTCGACCTTGGCGGTGTAGCCCCTGACGACCCCGCGCTGCTCCAGCCGCCGGACCCGCTGGTGCACGGCGGAGGTCGACATGCCGAGGGCCTTGCCGAGGTCGGTGTAGCTGATCCGACCGTCCTTGGCGAGCAGGTCGACGATGCGACGGTCGAGGTCTTCCACGCCATCAGCGTAGTGGGGCCCCGCTCCCCCCGCCGGGCGTCCGCTCATCCCGTGGGTCGCGTCCGTGCCGGGGGCTACTCTCGGCGCATGCCGGCCGACCGCCTCATGCTCCTCGACTCCGCGTCGCTGTACTTCCGGGCCTTCTTCGGCGTGCCCGACCAGCGGGCCACCCCGGACGCTCCTCCGACGAACGCGCTCCGTGGGTTCCTCGACATGATCGCGACGCTCGTCACGACCCACCGCCCGACCCACCTCGTCGCGTGCTGGGACGACGACTGGCGTCCCCAGTTCCGCGTCGACCTCATCCCCACCTACAAGACCCACCGGCTGACCGAGGGGTCGGACGTCGTCGAGGAGAGCCCCGACGACCTCACTCCGCAGGTGCCCGTCATCCGGGAGGCGTTGCGGGCCATCGGCATCACGCGGCTCGGGGCCCCCGGGTTCGAGGCCGACGACGTCATCGGCACCCTCGCCGAGCGGCACCGCGGGGTGATGCCCGTCGACATCGTGACCGGTGACCGGGACCTCCTCCAGCTCGTCGACGACGCCCACGGCATCCGCGTCCTCTACACCGGCAAGGGCGGGGTCCGCGACCCCGACATCGCGACCCAGGCGTACCTCCACGAGCGGTATGCCGTCCCCACGGGGGACGCGTACGCCGACATGTCGATCCTCCGCGGCGACACGAGCGACGGGCTCCCCGGCGTGAAGGGCATCGGTGAGAAGACGGCGGCCCAGCTCATCGCGGCATACGGCTCCCTCGACGCGCTGCGTGAGGCGGTCGCGGCCGGCGACCCTGCACTGAGGGGCGCGCGGCGCCTCAACCTCGAGGCGGCATCCGCCTACCTCGACGTCGCCCCGACGGTCGTCCGCGTGGCCCGCGACGCCCCCGTCGCCGACGCCGACCTGGCCCTCCCCCGCGCCGTGGCCGATCCCGTCGGCCTCGACGAGCTGGCCACGACCCATGCCGTGGTGAACCCCGTGAACCGCGTGCTGACAGCCCTCGGGATCGTCTGACGGATCCACCGGCAGGACGCTCCCCGGGAGCCCGGCCGCGGTGGCACATTGGGTGGATGGACGACAGGGGACTTCCACCACTGACGGGTCTGGACGACGACCACACGCTCCTCGTCCGGACGGACTTCACCGACGACGAGGCCTGGCGCGATGCGGTGCGGCGCGCGACGACGCCCACCGAGGACGGCTTCACCGCCGTGCTCAAGACCGTGGACGACGCGCGGTACGACGGGATGGTCGCCGAGGACGCCGCCGAGCTCGCCTCGCACTCCGACGCGGCGGCCGTGCTCCTCGCCGACGACGAGACCGTCGCGGACGAGGAGCGGACCCTGCTCGTCGTGTGCACCGATGCCTTCGACGAGGCGTACGGCCGCACCTTCCGGGTCGTTCCCGAGGAGCTCTGGTCGGTCGAGAACAACCTGCGGCTGGCGAACCTGGACTTCGACGAGTTCGCGGACACCGCGGATGCCGGCGACGGCACCTTCCGAGGCTTCTGACCGGACGCGCGCCCCCACCACCTGCGACCCTCGCCGCTACCCGGCACCCCCGCCCCCGCGTATCGACCTCGTGCGACTTGCCCGCGGTTCTCGCACCGGGCGGCCGCAGAAGCCGCGGTCACGTCGCACGGAGTCGGGGGTCAGCGGCCGGGAAGCCGGGGTGTGAGTGGCCGGGGTGTTGGGCTGTTCGGTTGGCAGGTGAGTCAGTCCAGGCGGTCGGCTGCGACGACTCCACGCATGACCGCGTCGACCGCCGTGCGGGCCGAGCGGCGCAGCTCGCCGTCGGTCGTCGCCTTCGCGACCTGGTCGAGCAGGTCGACGAGCTGCTTGCAGCGCCGGACGAAGTCCCCGGCCGCCATGTCCTGGCCGCGGAGCACGGCGTCGAGGCGCTCCCCCGAGGCCCAGCG
>DASSYJ010000080.1:0-34358 GCA_035703305.1 Ornithinibacter sp.
GTGACCCGTCGCGAGGGGTGCCCGGTCCTAGACTGTCGGCGGCGTCCGGGAGGCCGGGCACCGGGCCCCCGTAGCTCAGCTGGATAGAGCAAGAGCCTTCTAATCTCGAGGTCGCAGGTTCGAGTCCTGCCGGGGGCGCTCACGCGAATGCGCGAACAGGATCGGGAATGCGATCACGGCAGAGGCGACCGGCGCTCGAACGGACGGAGAGCGGCCCGGGGCATCGTCGAAGCATGGTCTGAACTGCACAAACGTGGTCTGCGGGTTCCGTGCCTGCCCTGACCGTGCCCTCGGGAGTCGCCGTCATGACGAGCTCCCTCCCCAGGCTCGTCACTCGTGCCGGGGGACCGCGAGGTCGCGATCTGCGGGAGTGGCCGCGCATCGGAAGCTGGTGCGAACCGGAAGCAGTTCGAGAACTTACGGGAGGCTTAGCGCCGTCACGGTGGCGACCCGGAAGTCCTCCCATGACGCAGATACATCCGCGCCATCACCGGATTTCCGCGGCAGCCCAGACATGCCGCGGAAGGTCAGGGGCGCAGCGTGCCTGCTGCTCGTCGCCGTGATGGCCGAGGGCGGCTGGCGGACGTCGGTGGGCGCGATGCCAGACGGGCCAACGTCAGCGTGATACGGCCCCGCGCGTCCGCCCCCGGCCGCGTCGGGGAGGCCAAACCGGTTGGGACGTCGTCGTCCTCCCCCGACAATGACGAGGTGAAGGAGGTCGAAGTCCTCGTCGCCCACAAGGAGCGGGCGACTGTGCGCGTCGGCGAGACGCTCCTGGAGATCGACGCTGACCCAGACGCGCACCGACGTCGAGGTCCAGGCGATGCGAACGGCACCGATCCGGACTCCAGATGTCCTGTGGCGCAAGCCGCCGGTGCTCGCACTTCGGGCCCTCCCGGGGGCCGCACTCGGTCACCTCGGCGAACCGTCGACCGCGTCCCCGGATGCCCGGGCCGCGACCGGTGCCGTAGTGCGCACGTTGCACGACGCTCCGCTGCCCCAGTGGCGGTCTCATCGATCCTCGGACCCGGCCCGCACCCTCGAGAGCGAGTGCGCGTGGCCCTCGCGAACGACGTCGTTCTCCTGACCCGGTCATGCGCAACCGCGACCTGGCCGAGGCTGCGCTCCGAGCGTCGACACCGGTGTTCACCCCACGGCGACCTCAGTGCGACCACCTGTTCGTCGACGGCGATGAGGTCAGCGGCGTGCTCGACTGGTCCGAGGCGGGTCAAGGGGATGCCATGTTCGACCTCGCCATCCGACGCTCGGACACCCAGAACACCTCGTCGACGTCATCGCAGGACACGGAGCCGGTATCGACCTCGACGTGGTCCGCGCGAGCTGGTCCTTGCGAAGCCTCACGGGCCATCCGCTGGCTGATCGATCACGGCTTCGGCCCGTTCTCATCCGGGATGCGAGGTCGACGTGCTCCGATCTCAGAGGTGAGGAGCAGAACGCTCCCGACGCGTGCGACCGTTTCGGAAACCGGACCCCTCCGGAAGCCTCACTCATCGCGTGTTGATGGGTGACGCTTTGTGACTGGAGGAGCCATGGACACGCTGCGCGACCGGCTGGCGGAGCTGGCTGATGACGCCCCGACGGGCGGTGAACCCGCGGCTGAGCTGTGGGCGCGCGGCACACGCACCCATCGGCTCCGGGCCGCGGCACTCGCGGCTGCCGTGCTGGTCGTCGGCATCGTCAGCACGGGCATCGGCATTCGCCTCGCCGATGGCGATGGCGATCACTCCGCCCCCGCCCCCGTGCCGGCGTCGACCGTTGGCATCTCGCTGCCGATCCAGTACCCCGTGGGGGAGGACCTGCCGGATCTCGGGGCCGCTCCCGGACCGCTGGCGGCGATCTGGCTGGTTCCTCACTTCGGCGGCCCGCCTGAAGCCGTCGGCCTCGTCGCGGAGACCGGGACATTCGGGACGCTCCCGATCGACCTGCCCGCCGAGGACGACCCCGACATCCCTGAGAACGTGGAGGTCGCACTGTCGCCCGACGGCCGCCGGATCGCCTACCCGTCCGTGACGAGTTCGTTGGTCGTCCACGACCTCGTGAGCGGTAGGGACTCCTCGCCCCTGTCGGAGTTCGAGACGCGCTCGGGGTACACCTGGGTCGACGCCACCCACCTCGTCGGCCACGTCGCGGGAGGTTCCGACGCGGACGGATGGGTCTGGGAACCCGGCACGACGCCGAAGCCGGTGAACCCCTACCCCTACCTGCAAGGGTACAGGGGGAGGAACATCTGGGTCTTCATCGATGGCGGCGGTCCCAGGTCATGTTCGTCGACGGTCCTCGCCGACAGCACCGGGCGAGTCCAGGTGCCAGTGTTGTGCGACGTCATCGGGTTCATCGGGTCCAGCTTCGTGCTCGGTCACTGGAACTCCGACCGTCTGCACGGTGACTGGAACAACCCGGATGACGGCAACGGGACGGTGGTCGCCCTGAACATCCGGAGCATCACGACGCACCCGTTCGGCAGCGCGGCTCCCCGACCAGGTGGTGAGTTCGACGACCCGGCACTGCATCATGTCGTCGTCACTGCAGGAGCACCGACGCGGGTCGCCTTCGCCACCGACCTGCTGGGACAGACGCTCGACACCCGCGACGGTGCCTCATGAACGGGTACGTCGACTTCGAGGCGTTCGTGGTCGCGCGCCGGGACGCGCTGCTCCGCACGGCATACCTGCTCACCGGCAACCATCACGATGCCGAGGACCTCGTGCAGTCGGCGCTGGTCAAGGTGGTGCCGATGTGGACGCGGATCCAGGACCGCCCGGAGCCGTACGTCCGGAAGGTTCTCGTGCGTGAGTCCGTGAGCCGGTGGCGAGGTCGCCGCTGGCGAGAGGTGACCACCGACGTGGTCCCAGAGGCAACGCGCCACGACACCGCCGACCGCGCAGATCGCATCTCGCTGCTCGAGGACCTGCGCAGGCTCTCGCCGCGGCAGCGCGCGGTGCTCGTGCTGCGCTACTTCGACGACCTCACCGAGGCCGACACGGCCGCGGCTCTCGGCATCTCCGTGGGAACCGTCAAGTCGCACACCCGCGACGCCCTGGCACGCCTGCGCCACCAGCAGTCGGGCGAGGAGCAGCGAGTCGCGACGTGAGCCTCGTCCTGAGCGGCGGGTTCGGGCGAATCCGCTCCCGCCGTCTCGGACAGAATGCCCGAGGCACTCGACCCCGGCCGTGCCCTCGTGGCTTCGACGACACCCCGACGCGCGGGGTTCGGAGGTGTCCTCAGAGCTGCAGGATCGTGGCGGAGACCAGGTAGGAGGCCGCAACGCCACGTGGGTCGTGCAGGTCTCCGGGGGACTCGAGCGTCGCCTGCGAGCGCGCACGCACGGCGGCCCGGGGGTCCGGGGCCACGAGGTCGACGCACAGGCCGGCGACGACGGCAGTCGCGTCGTGCTCGTCGAGGCCGTCGAGGGCGAGGCCGTTGTGCAGCAGGGTCGCCGCCTCGAGGAACACCTCACGAGCCATCTCGAGGTCGACCTCGGGCCGAGCACGGGCGACCGCCTCCGCCGTTGCCAGGAGCTGGTCGAACGGTGGTTCCACGGGGGTGTCCGGCATGGCGCCAGCCTCTCAGGGTGCCCCGTGGACGACAACCGAGTATGCCGCCGCCGCGCCCCTGGGGAGGAGCGCTCCCTCGTGTCCCGGCACGGCATCCGGGCTGGGGCAGTCAGTGCGGCGTCCCCTGGATGGGGATCGGGTGAGGTGGCTCCTCGGAACCCGCCTCGGCCAGCGCAGCCAGGCGATCGACGTCCCGGGTGAGCGCCTCCCGCCTGTCGCGGTGGGCCGTGATGAGCAGCCAGTACACCTGGTCCATCCCCGGGGCGACGTTGAGGACGTCGTAGGTCTGGAGGATCCGGGTGCCGCCGTCGGCAGGCTCGAGGGTCATGCGCCACTCGGTGCTGTCCACGTGGCCCCACAGCCCGCACGTCCGCCACGCCAGCTGCCGGGGCGGGTCGACCACGGTGAACACGCACGAGCGGGTCCACCGGAAGATGCCGGACCTGTTCCACCCACGGAACCGGATGCCGGGTGCGGCTGCCTGCGCCCCGCGCGCCAGGTGGGCGCTCCGGCACTCGTGGCTCCACTCCCCGATCCGGGTCACGTCGGCGATGACCTCCCAGACCGCCTCCGGGGAGGTCCTCGCGAAGGCCTCGGTCCGGCCGTGCCGTGCAAGCGTGTGGGTCATGGAGCGCCCTGCGCCATCGAGAGCTGCTGTGAGGGCAGCGTCGCGGCAGGCCCGTCGCCCCAGCGGAGGCCCGACCGCCGGCGGTAGCCCCTGGCGAACGCGTGGAGCAGGATGAACCGGGGGACCGCCGGCACCACGTGGAGCATGACGTCCCTGCCGTCCTGGGGGAGCCCGTCGAGGACCCAGTGCGCCTCCGCGCCGAGCTCACGGAGTCCCTTCGGTGCCACGAACTGCTCGTGCTCGAGGGCGCGGTACTCGTCGTCGGTGAGCGTCGCGCTGACCACGGGCATCATCTCGAGCTCCTCGCGCCGGAGGTGTGGGAGGAGGACGTCGGTCAGCTCGGCGACCGCCGTCAGCAGCAGGTCGCGGGCCTAGCCGTCGTCACGGTAGGCACGCGCAGCCACCTCGACCGCCGTGATCGCCGGCGCGATCCGCTGGTGGTCGAGGTCCATCTGGTCGAGCAGCGGCCCGGCTGCCGGGTTCTTCGCCCGGACGAGGGGCCACAGTGCGATGTCCTCGCCGGTGTGGTGCATGTGGAGGAAGGACATCATCCACAGGAGGTGAGAGGAGACGGCCCGGCGCCGGTCCCCGTCGGGGTGGGGCTGATCGGTGAGCACGATCCGGGTCCGTTCGAGGTCTCGGCGGAGCGCACTGTGCACGATCCCCATGCTCCGTGTGTCTGCGGGTGCCTGCCTGGTGGTCTCCATGGCCACTCCTTTCAGTCGTCGAGGTGGAGGAGCGTGGTGATGGCCCCGGCCACCCATTCCCGGTACTGCGTGGGGCTCCAGCCGGCGCTGCCGCACAGGAGTGCGTAGACGTCCTGGCTCAGCAGGGACCACAGCCCGTCCGCGTCGTCAGGAGCGACCTCACGGCCCGCCACCATCGCCGCGGCGACGTGGATCGTCCGGCGCTGGCTCTCCCTCAGGACCTCGAGGCGTGTCGCCAGGACGGGCTCGACCGCCGCGGCCTCCCGCAACGCGCTGAACAGGCTGACGGTCCGCTCGTTGATCGCCGTGTTCAGCGCCGCCGCGGCGCTGGCCCGCTCGTGACGACGACCCCGGGAGAGGGCGGCGAACTCGGGCCGGTCGACGAGGGCGACGGGGTCGTCGTCGCCGACCACGGCGACGTCCACCACCTGGTTGAACAGGTCGATCTTGGAGCCGAAGTGAGCGTAGACCGTCTCGACCGAGACGCCCGCCGAGCGAGCGATGTCCCTCACGGATGCCGACCACCCGCGCTCGGCGAACAGGGCGGTGGCTGCTTCGAGGACCGCCTGCCGGTTCTGCTGCGCCATCCGCCTCCGCAGGCTCGAGTCGTAGCGCCTCGTGCGCCCCGATGGTCGTGCGACCTCGATCACGTCCTCGCTCACGCCCTCATGGTTGCACCGGACTGTGTTCATTACAAGAGCGTTCTGGTGAAAGTCACCAAGTGCCGGGTACGGAGGACTGCGCTCTCGGGGAAGGTCCAGCGACGGCATGACGGACGGGGATGCCGAGCGCTCGGCATCCCGGAAGGCGGCACCGATGCGTACCTCAGCCCGTCACGTCGGCAAGGGGCAGGCGGGCGAGGACCTCGTACCTCGGCCGGTGACCCTTCTCCCTCGGCAGGTGCGACGCGACGAGCGCGACGTGGCCCGCGGTCCACGGCGGACCGGCATACGTCTCCATGACGCGCACCCAACGACTGGCGTCCGCCGGTCGCGGCAGCCGGGCGAGCGTGACGTGGGGGTGGAACGGCCCACCGGCGGGTGCCGCGCCGGCGACCGAGCACGCCGAACGCACGGCTCGAGCGAGGGGTGCCAGCCCGTCATCGCCCTCGACCCCCGCCCACAGCACGCGCGCCCGCGTGACGTCGGGGAAGCAGCCGCCACCTGCCAGGGCCAGCTGCAGGGGCGACATGCGCCGGGCGGCCCCGGCGACCCGGTCGGTGAGGTCCTCGAGCACCTCGTCGGCCGCGGCGCCCATGAACGCCAGGGTGACGTGCCAGCTCACCGGGGACGACCACCGCAGCTCGGCACCGGCATCCCTGCGCGCCTCGAGGAAGGCGTCGAGGTCGTCGAGGGCCTGGTCGGGAGGTTCGACAGCGACGAACAACCGCATGGTGGACATCATCCGCCGGGTGCGGGCTCCGGTCCGTGGCCTCCCTGATCATCGTTAGGCTTGCGGCGTGACTGCCGAGGGAGACGTGGAGGCGCTGGTCTCCGCCGTCGAGGGTCTCCGGGAGGTGGTCCAGGGGGCTTCCCTGCCCCTCGACGTCCCGAGCCGCGCACCCGCCGAGGCCTCCCGTCGCCAGCTCCTCCAGCAGCTCGACGACTACGTGCTCCCGCGCCTGAGGGCGATCGACGCTCCCCTGCTCGCGGTCGTGGGCGGCTCCACCGGAGCGGGCAAGTCGACCCTCGTCAACTCCCTCGTCGGGGCCGAGGTGAGCCGGTCCGGCGTACTCCGACCGACGACGACCTCCCCGGTGCTGGTGCACCACCCCGACGACGGCCGGTGGTTCGCCGACGCGCGCATCCTCCCCGGCCTCGCCCGGGTCACCGGGCGGGAGAAGGCCGAGCCCCAGCCCGGCACGGTGCGCCTGGCGGAGTCCTCGGCACTGCCTCCGGGCATGGCGCTGCTCGACGCCCCCGACATCGACTCGGTCGTCTCGGCCAACCGGGTGATCGCCACGCAGCTGCTGTCCGCCGCGGACCTGTGGCTCTTCGTCACGACGGCCGCACGCTACGCGGATGCCGTGCCCTGGGACCTCCTGCGCACGGCGGCCGACCGCGGCACCGCCGTCGCCATCGTGCTCGACCGGATCCCGCCCGACGCCGTCGACGAGATCCGCCCCCACCTCGCCGGCATGCTGCGCGACCAGGGCCTCCCCACGGCTCCGATCTTCACGATCCCCGAGACGACGCTCGACGCCGACGGTCGGCTTCCGGCGGCCTCGGTGGAGCGGTTGCGGTCGTGGCTGCAGGCGCTCGCGAGCGACGCCCGGGCCCGGTCGATCGTCGTCGGCCAGACCCTCCGTGGCGCCGTGGAGTCGCTGTCGGGCCGCACGACGGAGCTCGTCGTCGCGAGCCGCGACCAGCACGACGCCGGGGTCGCACTCCAGCGGGTCGTCGACGAGGAGTTCGAGCGGGCCCACCGTCGCGTGAGCGAGGGCATGACGGACGGCACCCTCCTGCGCGGCGAGGTGCTTGCGCGGTGGCAGGAGTTCGTCGGCACCGGGGAGTTCTTCCGGCAGATCGAGACGACCATCTCGCGCTGGCGCGACAAGCTGACCGCCGCGATCAAGGGCACGCCGCCCCCGTCCGAGACGCTCGGCGAGGCCCTCCAGAGCGGCGTCGCCGCCCTGCTCCTGGCCAACGCCGAGACCGCGGCCTCCGAGACGGCCCGGGCCTGGCGTCGGCTCCCGGGCGGGGGCCCCGTCCTGGCGCGGCATCCCGAGCTGGCGAAGCCCGCACCGAGCCTGCGCCCCGACATCGAGCGCCTCGTGCGCGAGTGGCAGGGCGAGGTCCTCGAGCTCGTGCGCACGGAGGGCCAGGGCCGGCGCACCAACGCCCGCATCGCGGCGTACGGGCTCAACGCGATCGGCCTCTTCCTCATGCTCGTCGCCTTCAGCGCCACGGGCGGGCTCGTCGGTGCCGAGATCGGCATCGCCGGTGGCACCGCGTTGCTCGCCCAGCGCGTCCTGGAGGCCATCTTCGGCGACCAGGCCGTGCGGGAGATGGCGACCAAGGCCCGCCGGCGCCTGCTGGAGTTCGCGGACGCGCTGTATGCCGGGGAGCGACAGCGGTACGCCCTCGCCCTCGCCGAGTCGGCACCACCGGCCGACCAGGCGACCAGGCTGGCGGCCGTCGCCTCGCAGCTCCGGGCGGTGGTGCGGTGAGCCCGCTCCGCATGGGCTCCTCGCGGGGTGCCGTCGTGTCCCCCGAGCAGCTGGAGGCCTCAGCCACCGCGCTCGCCGCCGCCGTCGAGGCGGGCGGTGAGCAGCTCCCCGAGGGCGATCGCGCGCGGGCGGATGCCGTCGTCGCGAAGGTCACCGAGCGCACCGCGCTCGTCGGCGGCCACACCGTCGTGGCCCTCGCCGGCGCCACGGGGAGCGGCAAGTCCTCGATCTTCAACGCCCTCGTGGGCAGCGAGGTCGCGACGGTCGGGGTGCGCAGGCCCACGACGTCCACCCCGACGGCGGCGATCTGGGGAGAGGAGCCGGTCGGTGACCTCCTCGACTGGCTCGGCGTCGGCACGCGCCACCTCGTCGCGGCCGACGACGACGGCGCGCAGGTGGGCTCGCTCGACGGCCTCGTCCTGCTCGACCTCCCCGACTTCGACTCCCTCGAGCTGACCCACCGCGCCGAGGCCGAGCGGGTGCTGGAGCTCGTCGACCTCTTCGTCTGGGTGACCGACCCGCAGAAGTACGCCGACTCGCGCCTCCACGACGACTACGTCGCGGCACTGGCCACCCACGAGGCCGTGACGATGGTGGTCCTCAACCAGGTCGACCGGCTCACCCCTGCCGAGGTGAAGGAGTGCCGGGCCGACCTCGTGCGGCTCATGGAGCGCGACGGCGTGCCGCGGGCGACCGTCCTCGCCACCTCGGTCCCCACCGGTTCCGGCCTCGACGAGCTCCGGCAGCGGCTCGCCAACGCCGTCGCGGGACGCACCATGGCGCGTGCTCGCCTCGCGGGCGACGTCCGCGCGGCGGCGATGGCCCTGACGGCGCACGTCGCCGGGTCCGAGCCGGTCGTCGACGACGCTGCCCGCGCCGAGCTCCTCGACGCCCTCGCCCGCAGCGCGGGAGTGCCCACCGTCGTCCACGCCGTCGAGCGGGACTACCGGATGGAGGCCGTCGCCCGCACCGGGTGGCCCTTCACGCGCTGGGTGCACCGGTTCCGTCCGCGACCGCTGCGCCGGCTGCGCCTCGACGGTCGGGACGTCAGCGTGTCGGACGCCGAGGTGCGCTCGGTCCTCGGCCGCTCGTCACTGCCCCCTCCCACTCCGGCGGCTCGGGCCGGGGTCGACCTCGCCACCCGGCGGCTCGCCGACCGGGCCGGGGCCGACCTCCCCGTTCCGTGGGCCGAGGCGGTGGAGCGGGCGGCGACCCCACCCGGCGACGCCCTCGGCGACTCCCTCGACCAGGCGGTCATGGGCACGTCCCTGCACGCGGACGAGCCGGTCTGGTGGCGGGTGGTCAGTGCGTCGCAGCTCGTCCTGGCAGCGACGGCGATCGCGGGGTTCCTCTGGCTCGCCCTCTACGTCGTGGTCGGCTGGCTCCAGCTCGACACCCTCATCGGCCCGCCACCCACGCTGGGCATCGTGCCGCTGCCGCTCGTCTACCTCGCCGGAGGCCTGCTCGCGGGACTGCTCCTCGCGGCCCTGGCGCGCGCCCTGGCCCGGGTCGGGGCCCGGCGTCGGGGCCGGGTGATGGACAAGCGCCTCCGGGCCTCGATCGACGGGGTGGCACGGGAGAGCATCGTGAGCCCGGTGGAGCGGGTCCTCGACCGTCATGCGGCCACGCGCGTGGCCCTCACCCAGGCCGCGGACGTCTGACCCTGCGCGCGACGGCGCCGCCCGTCGTCCACAAGGGCTGCTCGCAGGGGGCGGTCGTCCACAGGTGCCGGCTGCCCGTGGCGCCGTCGCCGGCCGCCGGGGAGCCTGAGGTGGCGGTCCCGACGGGCGGGGCCAGCGGAGGGAGCGACATGAACGAGACCTACGTGACCATCCAGGGCCGGCTCGTGGCCGACCCCACGGTCCGCCACACCCGAGCCGGGATGCCGTTCGCGGTGTTCCGCCTGGCGCACTCGGCGCGCCGCCCCGTGCCTGGGGAGCCGGGGCGCTACACGGACGGCCAGACGAGCTTCTACAACGTGAGTGCGTTCCGGTCGCTGGGCGCCAACGTCGGAACGGCCCTGCGCAAGGGCGAACCGGTCACCGTCTACGGGCGCCAGCGGATCAGCACGTGGGAGCGCAGCGACGGGTCCACCGGCACGAGCGTCGAGGTCGAGGCGTATGCCGTGGGGCACGACCTCACCTACGGCACCACCGCGTTCTCGAAGGTCGCGCGGGCCCAGTTCTCCGACGGTGACCGGATGTCCCAGCCCGAGGTCCGGGAGGCCTTCGCCGAGAGCGAGCTCGGTGACCCGGAGCGGGATCCCTACGTCGTGGAGGGCGGCCCCGGGGGCGGCCCGGGGGAGGTGGGCGCGCCCGACGACGGGCTCGGCATCCCGGGAACGGGCGACGAGAGCACGCAGACCAACAGCGGACCGCTCGTGCCCCCCGCCGAGGAGGATGCCGCCTGACCGGGAGGATTCGGACTGCGGCCCCGTGGTCGATAGCCTTGCGCGCATGCCCGAGTTCATCTACGTCATGTCGCGTGCCCGCAAGGCGCATGGCGACAAGGTCATCCTCGACGAGGTGACCCTGTCCTTCCTGCCGGGCGCCAAGATCGGCGTCGTGGGCCCGAACGGGGCTGGGAAGTCCTCCGTCCTGAAGATCATGGCGGGGCTGGACCAGCCCTCGAACGGCGAGGCGCGGCTCACGCCCGGGTACTCCGTCGGCATCCTCATGCAGGAGCCCGAGCTCAACGAGGAGAAGACGGTCCTCGGCAACGTCGAGGAAGGCGCCGGCGAGATCAAGGCCAAGCTCGACCGCTACAACGAGATCTCGGCGCTCATGGCGGACCCCGACGCCGACTTCGACGCGCTGATGACCGAGATGGGGCACCTCCAGGAGGCGATCGACGCCGCGGACGCCTGGGACCTGGACTCCCAGCTCGAGCAGGCCATGGACGCGCTCCGGTGCCCGCCGCCGGACGCCGACGTCACGGTTCTCTCCGGTGGTGAGCGCCGCCGCGTCGCGCTGTGCAAGCTGCTCCTCCAGAAGCCCGACCTCCTGCTCCTCGACGAGCCGACCAACCACCTCGACGCGGAGTCGGTGCTCTGGCTCGAGCAGCACCTCGCGGCGTACCACGGTGCCGTCGTCGCGGTCACCCACGACCGCTACTTCATGGACAACGTCGCGCAATGGATCCTCGAGCTCGACCGGGGCCGGGCCTACCCCTACGAGGGCAACTACTCGACGTACCTCGAGAAGAAGCAGGCGCGCCTCCAGGTGCAGGGGAAGAAGGACGCGAAGCTGTCGAAGCGCCTCGCCGACGAGCTCGAGTGGGTGCGGAGCAACGCCAAGGCCCGGCAGACCAAGTCCAAGGCGCGCCTCGCCCGCTACGAGGAGATGGCCGCCGAGGCCGAGCGCACCCGCAAGCTCGACTTCGAGGAGATCCAGATCCCCCCGGGCCCGCGGCTCGGCAGCAAGGTCATCGAGGTCACCGACCTGCGCAAGGGCTTCGGCGACCGGGTTCTCATCGAGGGGCTGTCCTTCACCCTGCCGCGCAACGGCATCGTCGGGGTCATCGGGCCCAACGGCGTCGGCAAGACGACGCTCTTCAAGACGATCGTCGGGCTCGAGGACGTCGACGACGGGTCCGTCGACGTCGGCGACACCGTGAAGATCTCCTACGTCGACCAGAGCCGAGGTGGCCTCGACCCCAACAAGAACCTGTGGGAGACCGTCTCGGGCGGCCACGACTACATCAACGTCGGGCACGTCGAGATCCCCTCGCGTGCCTACGTGAGCCAGTTCGGCTTCAAGGGGCCCGACCAGCAGAAGAAGGCCGGCATCCTCTCCGGTGGCGAGCGGAACCGTCTCAACCTCGCGCTGACCCTCAAGGAGGGCGGCAACCTGCTCCTCCTCGACGAGCCGACCAACGACCTCGACGTCGAGACCCTCGGGTCCCTCGAGAACGCCCTGCTCGACTTCCCCGGCTGCGCCGTCGTCATCAGCCACGACCGCTGGTTCCTCGACCGGGTCGCGACGCACATCCTCGCCTACGAGGGCGACGACGAGAACCCCGCCAAGTGGTACTGGTTCGAGGGCAACTTCGAGTCCTACGAGGAGAACAAGATCGAGCGCCTCGGCGCCGAGGCCGCCCGCCCGCACCGGGTGACCTACCGGAAGCTCACCCGCGACTGACGGCGGTGCCGGGCCGTGACGCGTGACGACCTCGAGTTCCGGGCGCTGACCCGCGGTCGGTTCGCCGACGTCGTCGACCTCTTCGGTACGCGAGGTGACCCCTCGTGGTGCTGGTGCCAGTACTTCGTCACGACCGGCGACGCCTATCGCCACTCCTCCGACGCGAACCGGGCGGCCCTCGCGCGCCAGGCCGCCCACCGTCCGTCCCCCGGGCTGATCGCGTATGCCGGGGGCACGCCGGTCGGGTGGGTCCAGGTCGGGCCGCGCACGGCATACCCGCGACTGTGCGGGAACCGCGCACTCGTGTCGGTGGTGGGCGACGACATCGACGACCCGCAGGTCTGGGCCGTGACGTGCTTCGTCGTGCGGGTCGGGCACCGCAGGAGAGGCGTCGGGGAGGCCCTGCTCGCGGCCGCGGTCCGGTGCGCCCGCGACGCCGGAGCACGCGTGCTCGAGGGGCACCCCGTCGACACCGCGGCCCGACCGACCGGCCGCGTGTCCTCCGCGGACCTGTACCACGGCGCGGCCTCGACGTTCGCGGCCGCCGGCTTCACGGAGGTGGGTCGGACGAGCCCGCACCGTCCGGTGGTGAGGCTGGACCTGCGGTAGCGCAACCGACGGGAGTAGCCGGGCCAACGCCGGAAGCCGTCGCTCCCCCTGGACGCCTCCGCCGCGACGCCGGGCCGCGCAGCCCGCCCGCCTCGGGCGCTCCCGCCGCGACGCCGGGTGGCGCAGCGCGCCCGCCTCCGGCGCTCCCGGAGTGAGGCCGGGCGGCGGTGCACCCCCGGATAGGGTGTGCCGCGTGGAGACGGAGACCTCGGCACCTGCCCCGCACCTGGTGTCGGTGGTCGTCCCGGTGTACCAGGGCGAGCGCACGGTGGCCACGGTCGTCGAGGAGCTCTCGGCCTCGGTCAGTGAGCGGGTCTCGCCGCAGGGCCGGCCCTACCGCGTCACCGAGGTCGTCCTCGTGCACGACTGCGGCCCCGACGCGTCCGACGAGGTCATCCGCGGGCTCGCCCGCCTGCACGAGTGGGTCCGACCGGTCTGGCTGAGCCGCAACTTCGGCCAGCACGCGGCGACCCTCGCGGGTATCGCGGCCTCCGGTGGGGAGTGGGTCGTCACGATGGACGAGGACGGCCAGCACGACCCGGAGCGGATCGGCGACCTGCTCGACACCGCGATGCGCGAGCGCGCCGACGTCGTCTACGCGCGGCCGACGAACGAGCCGCCCCACGGACCCCTGCGCAACCTCGCGTCGCGCAGCGCCAAGTGGCTGGTCCAGCGCCTGGCCAAGGGCGCGCCGGCCGCCGACTTCTCGAGCTACCGGCTCGTCCTCGGCGAGGTGGCCCGGTCGGTTGCCGCGTACGCGGGCCCCGGCATCTACCTCGACGTGGCGATCTCGTGGGTCGCCCGGCGCGTCGCGACCTGCCCCATGGAGATGCGGGCGGAGGGCGACCGCCCGTCGGGGTACGACGCGCGGCGCCTCGTCTCCCACTTCTGGCGGCTCGTGCTGTCGAGTGGCACCCGTCCGCTGCGCTGGGTGAGCGCGCTCGGGGCGGCGGCCGTGCTGCTCGCCCCGGTCGTCGCGATCGCGCTCGTCGTCGGCCGCGCGCTGGGCAGCTGGGACGCCCCCGGGTGGACCTCGACGATGATCCTGCTCATGGTCGCCACCGGGGTCATCCTCTTCAGCCTTGGCGTCATCGCGGAGTACGTCGGGATGGCCGTCAACATGGCGATGGGCAAACCGCTCTACCTGCCGGTGCGCGACCCGCGCCAGGGCCCACTGGGCCGGGACGGGACGTGACGTCAGGCCCGGCCCCGACGTTCCCGCTCTGCTGGGTCGTGGGTGCCGGTGGGCTCGTCGGGCGGCACGTCGCCGCCGAGCTGGCAGCATCCGGCCACGAGGTGGTGACCACCGCCGTGCCGTGGCACGACGAGGCGGAGAGTGTCGTGGCCCTGACGGATGCCGTCGGCCGGTTCGCCGAGACCCGGAGGGGCCGGCCGTGGTCGATCGCGTGGTGCGCGGGAGCCGGTGTGGTCGCCACCGGCGAGGAGGCCCTGGCCGCGGAGGTGCGGGTCTTCGAGCGGGTGACCGGCGCGCTCGCGGCATCCGTCGTCCCGGGGGAGGACGGTGTCGTGTTCCTCGCGTCCTCCGCCGGTGGGGTGTACGCCGGCTCCGCCCCGGCGCCCTTCGACGAGCGCACGGAGCCGCGGCCCCTCGTCCCCTACGGCCGCGCCAAGCTCGCGATGGAGCAGCTGGTGCGCGAGCTGGCGGCCTCGACGGGGCTGCGGGGCGTGCTCGGCCGGTTGTCGAACGTCTACGGCCCCGGCCAGACCCTCGGCAAGCCGCAGGGCCTGCTCTCCCAGCTGTGCCTCGCCGACGCCACGGGTCGGCCCCTGCCCGTCTTCGTGTCGATGGACACCATCCGCGACTACCTGTATGCCGGTGACGCGGCACGGATGGCCGCCCGCACCATCGCGTTGGCGCGGGACGAGCCCGCAGGGACGGTGGTCACCAAGGTCCTCGCGTCCGGGCGCCCGGTCACGGTCGGGTACCTCGTGTCCGAGGCCCGGCGGGTGTTCCACCGACCGCTGCGCACCATCCCGGTCGGGGGCAGCGGCACCGGCCAGGTGCTCGACCTCCGGCTCGAGTCGCGGGTCTGGACGGAGGTCGACGCCCTCGCGGCGACACCCCTCGCCGCCGGCCTGTCGAGGACGTCGGCGGACGTGCGGGCGAGGGTGGTCTCCGGCGGTCCGCTCGACGGCTGACGGGGCGGCAGCTCCGGGCGAGGCTGGCCGACGGCGGCGCAGGCGCGCTGGCGGCGCGGCCATCCCCCCGGCGGCTGGCGAGTCGGCAGCCCAGGTGGCGCTGGCGGCGCGGCCCTCCCCCCGGCGGCTGGCGAGGCGGCAGCCCAGGTGACGCTGGCGGGACGGCCATCCCCCCGGGCGGCCGGTGTTGCAGCCGGCCTCAGGCGACGCGGGTGGCGGCGAGGAAGACCGAGGACCCGAAGGGCAGGTCGCTGCGGCCGAGCACGGCGCGGTCCACCCGGGAGAGCCCGAGCAGGGCGCTGTTGAGGGGCTTCGGCACGTGGGGGAGCTCGACGACGTCGACCGGGCCGTTCGACGTGCGGCGGGCGAGCTTCCTGACCACCCGTTCCGCGACGAACATCGGGAACACGGTCGCGAAGCCGTAGGTCGCGCGGTCCACGCGGAAGCCCGCGCGCTGCACGGCGGCGACGGCGCGGCTTCGGGTGTAGCGGCGGTGGTGGCCGTTCGCGACGTCGAAGTCCGTCCAGGCCCAGCTGTACGCGGGCACCGACATGACGAACCGCCCTCCCGGGCGCAGGACGCGCCACACCTCGGCGATGGCGTCCTGCTCGGGGTCGCAGTGCTCGATGACGTCGAAGGCGGAGACCGTGTCGAACGCGGCGTCCTCGAAGGGCAGCGAGAGTGCCGAGCCGCACACGCCGCCCGCGCCCAGCCCCCGGGGGTCGATGTCGAGCGAGACGGTGCGCTCCGCGGTGTCACGCAGCCACGCGGCGCTCGGGCTGTCGGCGCTCCCGAGGTCGAGGGCGAGCCCCGCGCCCTCGACGTAGGAGCGCAGCGCCGCCTCGAGGAGCTCGGCCCGCGCGACGTACCACCAGTAGTCGGGTGCCGCGATCGAGGGGGAACCCCCGTGCCCCGGGATCGGCTCGGCCTTCGTCACCGCGTCACTGTACCCAGCACGCGGGGTGGCCGGTGACCGTCCCCGCGTCGCCTCGTGCAGCACTCCGGGCAGGCCGGTGGCCGACCGCCCCTCCTCAGGCAGTGACGCGCACCAGCCGCACGGCCAGGTCTCCGTATGCCGCCTCGATCCCCTCGGGGGTGCGGCGCACGTCGGGCGTGTACCACCGCGCCACGTCGATGGCCATCGAGAGCAGCGCCAGCGCCGTCGCAGGCACGTCGTCGACGTCGAACTCGCCGGTCGACACCCCGTCGCGAAGCACCCCGGCGACGACCTGGTCGATCTCCTTGCGCAGGGTGAGCACCTCGTCGCGGTGCTCGGGGCTGAGGTGCCGGAACTCGAACTGCACGATCCGGCCGAGCTCGTAGTGCTCGGCGTGCCAGCGCGAGAAGCCCCCGACGATGGCCCGAAGTGCCTCCGTCGGGGTGGCGGCGGCCTCGGTGGCCGCCACGAGGAGGTCGCGCGCACGGGCGTGCCCCCGACGGCTGAGCTCGAAGAGGAGCACCTCCTTCGACGCGAAGTGCACGTAGA
The DNA here is from genome assembly GCA_035703305.1 of Ornithinibacter sp. Lineage (GTDB taxonomy): Bacteria > Actinomycetota > Actinomycetes > Actinomycetales > Dermatophilaceae > Fodinibacter. Next base: position 16,474 of record DASSYJ010000080.1, read on the forward strand.
CGCCCGCCGGGGACAACCCGGCCCGGGAGGCGATGTCGCGGGTCGTCGTCGCGTGGAAGCCGCGCTCGGCGAAGGCATCGGCCGCGGCGAGCATGATGCGCACGGCCGTGTCGGCCTCGTCACCCACGGCGCTCTGGCGGCCGCCCTCGGGAGCGAGGGCGGCGAGGACGGCGGTCTCGCTCCGTGGCTGGGGGCTCGGCACGGTTGACAGCATGCCCCACCCCGGAGACACTAAGCAAGCGCTTACTCAATGAACGTGCGCCACCCGAGCCGTCCGGAGGAATCCATGCCCCGCAACATCTACGGTCCCGAGCACGAGGACTTCCGCGCCTCGGTGAAGGAGTTCGTCGAGCGCACCCTGAAGCCGCGCGCCGAGCAGATGCTCGAGGTGAAGACGATCGACCGCGACATCTGGAAGGAGGCCGGGAGCCAGGGCCTCTTCGGCCTCGACATCCCCGAGGCCTACGGCGGCGCGGGGGCCGAGGACTACCGCTTCAACGCGGTCGCGGCCGAGGTGCTCAACGGGTTCAACGCGGCGATCGGCTCGTGCTTCGGCATCCACAGCGACGTCTGCCCGCCCTACATCGTCGACCTCGGCACCGAGGAGCAGAAGCAGCGGTGGCTGCCCCCGATGGCCGCGGGCGAGAAGATCTGCGCCATCGCGATGACCGAGCCCGGCGGTGGCTCCGACCTCGCCGCGCTCAAGACCACCGCGGTCCGCGATGGCGACGCCTGGATCCTCAACGGCAGCAAGACGTTCATCACCAACGGCTACCAGGCCGACCTCGTCATCGTCGCGACCCGCACCGACCCGAGCAAGGGTGCCAAGGGCATCACGCTGTTCATGGTCGAGGAGGGCATGGAGGGCTTCACCAGGGGCCGCAAGCTCGACAAGGTGGGCCAGGAGGAGTCCGACACGGCCGAGCTGTTCTTCCAGGACGTGCGCGTGCCGGACACCAACCGCATCGGCGACGAGGGCATGGGCTTCGTCGCGATGATGCAGCGCCTGCCCCAGGAGAGGGTCGGAGCGGCCTGCGCCAACGTGGCCCACGCCAAGCAGATCCTCATGGAGACCATCGAGTACACCAAGGAGCGCAAGGCGTTCGGCCAGCCGATCGGGTCCTTCCAGCACAACAAGTTCAAGATCGCCGAGCTGGTCACGGCCATCGAGGTCGCCGAGGCCTACGTCGACGACTGCATCGAGGCACACGCCCAGGGCACGCTCAGCGCGGTCGACGCGGCCAAGGCCAAGTGGTGGAGCGCGCAGGTGCAGAACGACGTGCTCGACGAGTGCGTCCAGCTCTACGGCGGCTACGGGTTCATGAACGAGTACCGCGTGGCCCGCGCCTGGCGCGACGCCCGCGTCACGAAGATCTGGGCCGGCTCCAACGAGATCATGAAGGAGCTCATCGGCCGCGACCTCGGCCTCTGAGGTCCGCGGTCGGTCCGGCCGCCCCCACCCACGACGGATGCCGTCCGCTCACCTCCCGGTCCCACGCTCCGGGTGGGTGCGGACGGCATCCGGCTGCGTGGGGTGGGCCTGCGACCGTCGGTCCTCGAGGAGGACGCCGGAGGCGATGAGCACCTGGGCGGTGATGTAGGTGGCCATGACCCAGAAGTCCTGCCCCGGCAGGTCGAACCCCGAGGCGAAGGCGTCGAGGGCGATGAGCCCGTCCGAGACGAGGAACGTCGCGCCACCCACGGCCGTGGGGAGGTTCACGCCCGTCGCGAGCACGGCCATGGTGCCGAGGCAGGCGCCGTAGACGAGCACCGGGACGAGCATCCCGCCGGCACCCGGGGCGCACGCGGCGACGAGCCCGGCGACGGCCGCGACGTAGAGGAGCAGCAGGGGGCGGCGCACGTGGAGGACACTGCGTGCCCGGTACGGCAGGAACGCGGCGATGTAGGTGACCTGGGCCAGGAGGAAGAAGCCCACGAGGACGAGGAAGGCGGCGTCCCCGCTCGCGAGCTGGGGCGCGCTGTCGCCGAGCCACGACAGGCCGAGGGCCACGAGGGTGAGGGTGACGAGCCGAGACCTCGGCGACGTGGTCTCGAGCCACAGGGCGGCGGCGAGCAGCGGCATGAGGAGCACCTGGGTGCCGTCGGCCAGGGCGGACGGGCCGGTGAGCTGTGCCACGAGGTGCACGAGGGTGACGAGCGCCAGGGCGAGCAGCGCGACGCGTGCGGCAGGTCGACGGGGGAGCAGCCGCCCGGGGCCCGTCGCGTCAGTCAAGCGGACCACCGGCGACGTAGATGACCTGGCCTGAGACGAAGCCCGCACCTTCCGACACGAGGAAGGAGATGGTCGCGGCGATGTCCTCGGGCTGGCCGATCCGCGCGACGGGGATCTGCGCCGCCGAGTGCGCGACGAAGTCCTCGAACGAGACGCCGAGGCGCTCGGCCGTCGCACGCGTCATGTCGGTCTGGATGAAGCCGGGGGCGACGGCGTTGGCGGTGACGCCGAACCTGCCCAGCTCGATGGCGAGGGTCTTCGTGAAGCCCTGCAGCCCCGCCTTGGCGGCGGAGTAGTTGGCCTGGCCGCGGTTGCCCTGGGCCGACGACGACGACAGGTTGACGATGCGGCCGTAGCCCTCGGTCGTCATGTGCGCCTGGCAGGCCCTGGTCATGAGGAACGCGCCCTTGAGGTGGACGGCCATGACGGCATCCCAGTCGTCCTCGCTCATCCTGAAGATGAGGTTGTCGCGGATGATGCCGGCGTTGTTGACGAGGACGACCGGCGGTCCGAGCTCGTCGGCGACCCGCCTGACCCCGGCCTCGACCTGGGCCGCGCTCGTCACGTCGACGCCGACGCCCACGGCCCTGCCGCCGGCATCCCGGATCCGACCGGCCACCGCGTCGCAGGCCACCTCGTCGAGGTCGAGGACCGCGACGGCGAACCCGTCGGCGGCGAGCCGCTCGGCGGTGGCGGCCCCGATGCCCCGGGCCGCTCCGGTGACGACGGCGACGCGTTGGCTGGGCATGCGGCTCCTCCGGAGGGCTCGTCGCCCGGGACGTCCGCGGCGACGACCCGACCCTAGCCGAGCCCGTCGTGTCGAACCGGGGCGCCCCGGCTGTCCGTTGTTTTCGCCTGCCGCCCCGCCGACGGTAGGTTGACCTACCTGCGGCGGGCCCCCTGCGGCCGCGCCGTGCCCAGCACCGTCGCTGGCCCTGCGGTGACCACACACGGAAGGCAACCAGTGGAGATCTGGCCCGGAACGCCCTACCCCCTCGGCGCGACCTACGACGGAAGCGGCGTGAACTTCGCCCTGTTCAGCGAGGTGGCCGAGCGGGTGGTGCTCTGCCTCGTCGACGACGACGGCGTCGAGACCCAGCTCGACCTCCCCGAGGTCGACGGGTTCGTCTGGCACGCCTACGTCCCGGGCGTCCAGCCCGGGCAGCGCTACGGGTTCCGGGTGCACGGGCCCTACGAGCCCGAGGCGGGCCACCGGTGCGACCCGAGCAAGCTCCTCCTCGACCCGTACGCCAAGGCGATCGAGGGCCAGGTCACGAACGACCAGGCACTGTTCTCGTACGACTTCAAGAACCCCGCGAAGCGCAACACCGAGGACAGCCTCGGCAAGACGATGCTCTCGGTGGTCATCAACCCCTACTTCGACTGGGGCCACGACCGTCCGCCCCACCGCGAGTACCACGACACCGTGATCTACGAGGCGCACGTCAAGGGCCTGACGATGACGCACCCGGAGGTGCCCGAGGACATCCGTGGCACGTATGCCGCGATCGCGCACCCGTCGATCATCGACCACCTGACGACGCTCGGCGTCACGGCGCTCGAGCTCATGCCGGTGCACCAGTACGTCCAGGACACCTCGCTCCAGGGCAAGGGCCTGACGAACTACTGGGGCTACAACACGATCGGCTTCCTCGCCCCCCACAACGGCTACTCCCGCGGCCGCCGTGGCGAGCAGGTCACCGAGTTCAAGGCGATGGTCAAGGCGCTCCACGAGGCGAACATCGAGGTCATCCTCGACGTCGTCTACAACCACACCGCCGAGGGCAACGAGTTCGGGCCGACGCTGTGCTTCCGGGGCATCGACAACGCCGCGTACTACCGGCTCGTCGACGACGCCAAGGAGCACTACTACGACACGACGGGCACCGGCAACAGCCTGCTCATGCGCCACCCGCACGTGCTCCAGCTCATCATGGACTCGCTGCGCTACTGGGTGACCGAGATGCACGTCGACGGGTTCCGGTTCGACCTCGCGGCGACGCTGGCCCGCCAGTTCCACGAGGTCGACAAGCTGTCGGCGTTCTTCGACCTCATCCAGCAGGACCCGGTGATCTCGCAGGTCAAGCTCATCGCCGAGCCGTGGGACGTCGGCGACGGCGGCTACCAGGTCGGCAACTTCCCGCCCCTGTGGACCGAGTGGAACGGCAAGTACCGCGACACGGTGCGCGACTTCTGGCGCGGTGAGCCCCGCACCCTCGCGGAGTTCGCCTCGCGCATCACGGGCTCGAGCGACCTCTACGAGCACAGCGGCCGCAAGCCGATCGCCTCCATCAACTTCGTCACCGCGCACGACGGCTTCACCCTGCGTGACCTCGTGTCCTACAACGACAAGCACAACGAGGCCAACGGCGAGGAGGGCCGCGACGGGGAGAGCCACAACCGCTCGTGGAACTGCGGGGTCGAGGGGGCGTCCGACGATCCGGAGGTCCGGGCCCTCCGGCTGCGCCAGCAGCGCAACTTCCTCACGACGCTCCTGCTGAGCCAGGGCGTGCCGATGATCGCGCACGGGGACGAGATCGGCCGCACGCAGCAGGGCAACAACAACGTCTACTGCCAGGACAACGAGCTGTCCTGGGTGGACTGGGACCTCGACGCGGACCAGAAGAGCCTCTACGCGTTCACGTCCGCCGTCGCGAGGCTCCGGCGCGAGCACGCGGTGTTCCGCCGCCGCCGGTTCTTCGCGGGCAGCGCCGACCACGGCGGCCAGTCCGAGATGGGGGACATCGCATGGTTCCTGCCCTCGGGAGCGGCGATGGGCGAGTCGGACTGGTCCGACGGTGAGGCGAGGACCGTGACGGTCTTCCTCAACGGCAGCGCGATCCCGACGCCGGACAACCGGGGCCGCCGGGTGCTCGACGACGACTTCCTCATCCTGTTCAACGCCGACCACGAGAAGCAGGCCTTCCACCTCCCCGGTGAGGAGTGGGGCGAGCGCTGGCTCATCGAGGTCGACACCGGCGCCGACACCATCTCCCCGGGGTGGCACGACGCCGGCGACGAGCTCACCGCGGAGCCGCGCTCCGTCGTCGTGCTGCGCAGCCCGCGGGAGGCTCCCGCTCCCTCATCGGGAGCGGCCTCGACGCAGCGAGCGTGAGGGTGGGAAGCGTGCACCGACCCGGTCCCGGCCGTGTCGTGCCCACGGCGACCTACCGCCTGCAGGTCCACGCGGGGTTCGGGTTCGACGCGGCCGCCGAGCACACGGCATACCTCGCGTCCCTCGGTGTCTCGCACCTCTACCTGTCGCCCGTGCTGCAGGCGGCCCCGGGGTCGACGCACGGCTACGACGTCCTCGACCACACCCGGATCAGCGAGGAAGCGGGGGGCCGCGAGGCGTTCGGGCGGCTCGTCACCGCGTGTCGCGCCGCCGGTCTCGGGATCATCGTCGACGTCGTCCCCAACCACATGACGGTGCCCCGGCCGGCGCACCTCAACGCGCCGTTCTGGTCGTTGCTTCGTGACGGTCGACGGTCGCCGTATGCCGGCTGGTTCGACGTCGACTGGGTCGCCGAGGACCAGCGGATCCTCATGCCGGTGCTCGGGGGCACCCTGGAGCAGTCGCTCGAGCGCGGCACCCTCGTGCTCGCCGACGACGGCGGGCCGACGGGCAGCGAGTGGGTGCTGCGGCACTTCGCCGATGAGTTCCCCGTCGCACCCGGCACCGAGGGGCTCCCGCTGCCCGAGCTCGTCGAGGCCCAGGCGTACCGGCTCTCGAGCTGGCGGGAGGCCGGCGAGGCCCTCAACTACCGTCGCTTCTTCGACGTCACCTCGCTCGTCGCGGTGCGCGTCGAGGACCCCATCGTCTTCATGGCGACGCACGCCCTCCTCTTCGCGCTCCACGGGCACGGTGAGATCGACGGCTTCCGCATCGACCACCCCGACGGCCTGGCGGACCCGGCCGGCTACCTCGGTCGGCTCGCCGACTCGACGGGCGACGCGTGGGTCGTCGTCGAGAAGATCCTCGAGGGCGAGGAGACCCTCCCGGAGTCGTGGCGCTGCGCCGGGACCACCGGCTACGACGCCCTGCTACGGGTCCAGCAGGTGCTGACCCCCTCGGCCGGACTGGCTGTGCTCGACCGGCTGTGGGCCGAGACGGCCCCGGACCGGGTCAGCCTCGAGGACGTGGTCGCCGACGCCAAGCGGCTCGTCGTCGACGACGTGCAGGCCGCCGAGGTCGACCGGCTCATGCGCCTCGTGCGGCGCGTGCTCGTCGACGTCGACCACTCCGCCGTCCGACGTGCGCTGGAGGCGCTGCTCGTCGCGATGGACCGCTACCGCGCCTACGTCGTGCCGGGGCGAGGCGTCGAGCCCGAGCAGCAGGCGGTCGTCGAGCACGCCGCCGAGCGGGCGTACCACCGGCTCGCCCCGAGCGACCACGAGGCCCTCCGCATCGTCGTCGACCTCGTGCTGGGTCGCGACCTGCCCCAGGAGCAGCTCGACACCCGGGCCCTCGCGGACGAGTTCCGGGTGCGCTTCCAGCAGACCTGCGGGCCGGTCATGGCCAAGGGCATCGAGGACACCGCCTACTACCGCTGGTTCCGCCTCGCCGGCGCCAACGAGGTGGGCGGGGACCCCGACCACCCGTCGATCTCGGCGGAGGAGTTCCACGCGTGGTGCGAGCGCCTCGTGAGCACGTGGCCGACGTCGATGACCGCCCTGACGACGCACGACACGAAGCGGTCGGAGGACGTGCGGGCCCGGCTGATGCCGCTCGCCGAGGACGGCGAGGGCTGGGCCTCGTGGCTGGCGACGGCCCGCGAGCTCGCCGCGGCTCACCCGTCCGAGGGCGTCGACGCCCCCACGGAGTACCTCCTCTGGCAGACCCTCATCGGCACCTGGCCGATCACCGGCGCCCGGCTCGAGGAGTACCTCCTCAAGGCCGTGCGCGAGGCGAAGGTGCACACCGCCTGGGTGGACGGCGACCCGGCATACGAGGAGGCGGTCGTCGCGTACGCGCGCTCGCTGGCCCGTGACCCCGCCGTGCAGCGGCACCTCGATGCCTGGACGGCGGCCCACGAGCCCTCGGTGCGGGCGGCCATCCTCGCCCAGAAGCTCGTGCAGCTGACGATGCCCGGCGTGCCCGACGTCTACCAGGGGTGCGAGATCGCCATGCTCTCTCTCGTCGACCCCGACAACCGCCGACCGGTCGACTGGACCGACCGCGGCGAGCGGCTCGAGCGCGTCCTGGCCGACGACCCCGCCTTCGACCTCGACGACGAGAAGATGCGCGTCACGGCACGCGCCCTCGCGCTGCGCCGCGAGCTGCCCGAGGTGTTCGTCGGGGAGGGCACGACGTATGCCGGGCTGCGCACGACTTCCGAGCACGCGCTCGCCTTCGCCCGCGGGGACGCGGAAGGGCCGAGGGTCGTCACGGTCGTGACGCGGGCGGCGGGCCTGCTCGAGGCGGCCGGAGGGTTCGGGGGCGCGACGGTCGACGTGCCGGCGGGGGAGTGGCGTGACGTGCTGTCCGAGTGCGTCGTGACGAGCGACGGGTCGGGGGTGCCGTTGGTCGACCTCCTCACCGACCGCCCGGTGGCCCTCCTCGTCCGGCGGTGAGGTTCAGCGTGTCGGTGGGGCAGGTGCCGCTCGAGGTGTGGGCACCGGCCGCCGATCGGGTCGACCTCGAGTGGAGGCCCGCGGTGGTCGAGGGCGAGCGGGGCCGTTGCGGCTCCGGGGGGTCAGGGGGTTCGTCGCCGGGTGGGGACGACGTGGCCGGGTGGCCGCGGCGGGAGCCGATGACCGCCGTCGGTGGCGGCTGGTGGCGCTGGGAGCCGAGCGGCGACGTGCACGGTGCCGGCACGGCATACCCGATCGACTACGCCTTCCACCTCGACGGTGCCGAACCGGCCCTGCCCGACCCGCGGAGTGCCTGGCAGCCGCACGACGTGCACGGGCCGAGCCGGACCTTCGACCCGAGCGCGTTCGGCTGGACCGACGATGAGTGGCGCGGAACACGTTCCGGCGCAGGCGTTCTCGGGTCAGTGGTCTACGAGCTGCACATCGGCACGTTCACCCCGGAGGGGACTCTCGACGCGGCGCTGGGCCGGCTCGACCACCTCGTCGACCTCGGGGTGGACGTCGTCGAGCTCATGCCCGTCGCGGCGTTCCCCGGCCGGTGGGGCTGGGGGTACGACGGGGTCGCCCTGTATGCCGTGCACGACCCGTACGGAGGGCCGGAGGCGCTCCAGCGGTTCGTCGACGGGTGCCATGCGCGGGGCCTCGGCGTCTGCCTCGACGTCGTGCACAACCACCTCGGGGCGAGCGGCAACTACCTCGTCCGGTTCGGGCCCTACTTCACCCAGGCGCACACGACGCCGTGGGGGCCGGCGGTGAACCTCGACCAGGAGGGGTCCGCGGAGGTCAGGGCCTTCCTCGTCGGGAACGCCCTGCGGTGGTTCCGGGACTTCCACGTCGACGCCCTGCGCCTCGACGCCGTGCACGAGCTCAAGGACGAGTCGTCGAGGCACGTCCTCGCGGAGCTGTCCGACGCGGTGGCCGCCCTCTCGGCGGAGCTCGGCCGGCCCCTCGACCTCGTCGCGGAGAGTGACCTCAACGACCCCGTCATGGTGACGCCGACCGCCGAGGGGGGCCGCGGCATGACGGCCCAGTGGGACGACGACATCCACCACGCGCTGCACGTCGCGCTCACGGGGGAGACCCACGGCTACTACCGCGACTTCGCGGGGCGGTGCGAGGCGCTGCCCGACGGCGGTCCGCTCGCGGTGCTGGCCAAGGTGCTGACCCGTGGCTTCCTGCACGACGGCACCCTCTCGACGTTCCGCGGGCGGACGTGGGGTCGGCCCGTCGACGTCGAGGGCCTCGATGCGCGACGGCTCCTCGGCTACCTGCAGACCCACGACCAGGTCGGGAACCGGATGGTCGGGGACCGGGTCTCCGGCAGCCTCGCTCCCGGGGTGCAGGCGGGCGGGGCCGCCCTCTACCTCCTCGCCCCCACGACACCCATGGTGTTCATGGGGGAGGAGTGGGCCTCCTCGTCGCCGTGGCAGTTCTTCACGAGCTTCGAGGAGGACTGGCTCGGTGAGGCGGTGCGCAAGGGGCGACTGTCCGAGTTCCGCACGCACGGCTGGTCCCACGACGAGGTCCCCGACCCGCAGGACCCGGCGACCCGTGACCGCTCGGTGCTCGACTGGGCGGAGGTCGGCCGCGACGGTCACGCCCGGATGCTGCGGTGGTACTCCGCGTGCATCCGCCTGCGGCGCGAGCTGCTGGGGTCGGCGTCGACGCGGCTCGCCGACGTGACCGTGGACGTCGACGAGGACGCCCGCTGGGTCGTCATGGTGCACCGCCCGGCCGAGCGCCCGGCATACGCCGTCGTCGTCAACCTGGCCGACCACGAGCAGGAGGTGCCGCTTCCCGGAGGTGGGAGCCGGCTGCTCCTTGCCTGGGACGAGCAGTCGACGACCCTCGGAGCATCGGCGGTGACCCTCCCCGCCGAGGCCGTCGCGGTCCTCTCCCTCCCCTGACCCCTCCCTGCCTCCCGTCACCTCCCCGACGTCGTCTGTCGGATCGCCGCGACACGCCGGGTGAGCCGGCGATCCGACAGACAAGGTCGGGGAGGCCGGGGTCAGGGAGTGGGCAGGCGGAGCATGCCTTCCTGGGCGACGGTCGCGACGAGGGTCCCGTCGCGGGTGAACATCCGGCCGATCCCGAGCCCGCGGCCGCCCTGGGCGGAGGGGGAGTGCTGGGCGTAGAGGAGCCACTCGTCGGCGCGGGCGGGCCGGTGGAACCACATCGCGTGGTCGAGGCTGGCCGCGCGGAGCCCGGGCGTGCGCCAGACCCTGCCGTGGCGACGGAGCACCGACTCGAGGAGCGAGTAGTCGGAGGCGTAGGCGAGCACGGCGTCGTGGACGAGGGCGTCGTCGGGCAGCTGACCGATCGCGCGCATCCAGACCCGCTGGTCGGCGACGTGCTCGCTCGCCGGGGTGACGAACAGGTTGCCCTCGACGTGACGCTGCTCGATGGCGCGTCCCTCGGCGAGGTGCCGGGCGGCGGGGTGGTCGACGCCCGCGAACACCTCGGCGAGCGAGGGCACCGAGAGCGGGTCGGGCGCCTCGGGTGCGACGTCCTGGTGGTCGAGCCCGTCATCGGGCACCTGGAACGAGGCGCTCATCGACAGGATCGGCTTGCCGTGCTGGATCGCGTGGACCCGACGCGTCGAGAAGGACCGGCCGTCGCGCATCCGCTCGACGCTGAAGGTGATCGGCTGGGTGTCGTCACCGGGCCGCATGAAGTACGCGTGGATGGAGTGCAGCCGGCGCTCCGGCTCTCCCTCGGCGGGGCGCACCGTGCGGCCGCAGGCGACGACGCCCTGGGCGAGCACCTGGCCGCCGAACACGCGACCGTGCGGCTGCTTCTGGCTCGGCCCGCGAAACAGGGTGATGTCCTCGGCGAACGTCTCGGGGAGCCGCACGGGTGCCTCACCCGCGAGGGCGCCGGCCGTCGACAACGGCTGCACGTTGACCTCCGCCGAGCCCAGCTCCTCGAGGTCGAGGGTGGCGAGGAGGTCGAGGAGGGGCGCCGGCTGCTCGGTGGTCACCGTCGCAACGATAGCCAGCCGGATGCCGGTCACCGCACGACCGCGGGGGGCGGCGGGAGCGGGGTGCGTCGACCGGCACGGTGGGGTTCTGCAGGTTGGTCGCCCGGCATGGGCTCAGGCCACGAGGGGACGGGCCGATCGACGGTCGGCGTCGCGGCGACCCGTCCCTCGGCCGCTCTGGGGTTTTCGTCCGCCCCGGCTGCGCTGGCCCCCCTGGCCGCGCTGGCTGCCCGCCTGGCCCTGGCCGCTCTGCCCGGCCGCGGACCGACCCCTGGTGGTCCGGCCGCTCCCGCGCACCTCGTCGACGGCGACGGCCAGGCGCTCGACTGCCTCGACCATCGTCTCGGGAGGCAGGACGTACGGCAGGCGAACCCACCGCTCCAGCCCGCCCAGGACGGCGAAGCGAGGACCCGCGGCGACGAGGAGGCCGGCATCCTCGGCAGCGAGGGCGACGGCCGTGGCGTCCATCCCCTCCGGGAGCTCGCACCACAGGGAGAGCCCCCCACGGGGGAGCCCGAACCGCACCTCCGGCAGCCGAGAGCCCAATGCGCTGACCAGGGCCGCGCGGGAGGACAGCAGGTCGCCCCGACGCTCCTCGGTGAGGCCAGGAGAGGCGCGCATCAGCTCGAGGAGCACGAGCTGCTCGAGCACGGGCGCGCCCAGGTCGGTCGTCACGCGGGACTCGACGAGCGCTGGGATGACCGACCTGGGAGCCCGCACCCAGCCCGTGCGCAGCCCGCCCCAGTGCGACTTCGAAGAGCTGCCGACGCTCACGGTCCGCGGGTCGTGCGCCCCGAACGGGAGCGGGAGCGGGCCGTCGAGGTCGAGGCAGACCTCGGCGATCGTCTCGTCGACGACCGGGACCGTGCCCGCAGCGCGGAGCGCGCGCGACAGCGCGGCCCGGTCCTCGTCGGGCATGAGGGCGCCCGTCGGGTTGTGGAAGTCCGGGATCAGCACGGCCGCGCCGGCTCCTGCGGCCCGGACGGTGCGGGCGGCGTCGGGAACGTCCCAGCCATCGGGGTCCATCGCCAGCGGGACCAGCCGTGCGCCGCCCCGTCGCAGCGCGTCGACGGTGTTCGGGTACGTGGGGTTCTCGACGACGACGCGGTCACCGTGCCGGAGCAGCGCACCGAGGACGACCCCGATGCCGGCCACCGCGCCCGACGTCACGAGGACCTCGTCGGGGGTCGTCCGCAGCCCCCGCTCGGTGTAGCGGTCCGCGATGACCTCGCGCAGCTCGGGCACCCCGACCGTGAGGTAGCCGGCACCGGCGAGGTAGCCCGGGAGCTGCCCGACGGCGCGCTCGTACGCCTCGACCACCCCCGCGGGCGCCCGGGTCGCGGCGCAGGTGAGGTCGATGACGCCGTCCGCGACGTCGGCGGGGAAGAGTGACCCTGCACCCCGCTGCCGGCTGCCCGACGGGAGCGCGGCCAGCGAGCCGGAGCCCCGGCGCGAGGTGAGGTAGCCGCTCTCGCGCAGCACGGCATACGCCCTCGTGACGGTCGTGCGGCTCACCTCGAGGGCGCCGGTGAGCTCGCGCTCGCTCGGCAGCCGCGTGCCTGCCGCGATGCGCCCGTCGGCGACCGCGAGCCGGAGTGCGTCGGCCAGCGAGCGGTATGCCGGGCGCCCGGGTGCCAGCCTGCCGACCAGTCGGGCGGTGCGGGCTGCGGAGACGGAGGGCGTCGACATGTGGCCACTCTGTCAGGATTGGCCATCGAATCCAAGGCCACTTTCGGGGCAGGATGGCACGCATGACCCCGATCCAGATGGTCCGCCGCGGTGTGAGCAGGCGTGTCGAGCTCGTGCCGATGAACCCCCTCGAGCAGCTGCGCGCCGGGCGGCTCGTGCACCGCGTGACCCAGCTCCTCGTCGGGCTGGTGCTCTTCGGGGTGTCGATGGCGCTCCTGCTGCGCGCCGGGCTCGGCCTCGAGCCCTGGGGCGTGCTGCAGTACGGCCTCATCCAGCACATCCCGATGTCCTACGGAGCCATGAGCATCGTGGTCTCGTTCGTCGTGCTCCTCCTGTGGATCCCGCTCCGGCAGTGGCCCGGGCTCGGCACCGTGCTCAACGCCGTCGTCATCGGCCTCGCCATCGACGCGACCCTGGCCGTCGTCCCGGCCGTCGAGGGCCTGCCCCAACGGGTCGTCGTCATGCTCGCCGCGATCGTCGGCAACGGCATCGCGGGGGCGATGTACATCGGGAGCCAGCTCGGGCCGGGGCCGCGCGACGGCCTGATGACGGGACTCGCACGTCGGACGGGCCGCTCGATCCGCCTGGTCCGCACCTCGCTCGAGGTCACGGTCGTCGTGCTGGGCTTCCTCCTCGGCGGCATCGTCGGCGTCGGCACCGTGCTCTACGCGCTGCTCATCGGCCCGGTCGTCCAGTTCTTCCTGCCCATGCTCACGGTGCGGGTGGAGCGTCCGGCGTCGCGGCGGGTCGCCACGAGGGAGCCGGTGCTCACAGAGCCTGTTCAAGGGTGACGAAGACGTACCCCTTGGCGCGCAACCCGTCGATGATGGATGGGAGGGCCGCGGCGTCGAGGGTGGTGCCGTCGGTCGGGTGGGCGCCGACGTGCATGAGCACGACCATTCCCGGGCGTGCGCCGGCAAGCACCCGCTCGCGAACCTTCACGGCCGTCATGCCGCCCGTCGTGCCCTTCCACCCGAGGCTGTCGACCGTCCAGCGCACCGCCACATAGCACTCGTCGTTGACGAGGTCGATGGTGCGGGCGTCACGGGCGCCGTAGGGGAAGCGGAACCATGGTCCCGGTGGTCGTCCTGTGGCTGCCCGGATCGCGCTTGCGCCCCGACGGACCTCGTCGACGACCGCGCTCGACGGAAGGGTCGTCAGGTCGGGGTGGGTGTTCGAGTGGTTGCCGACCGGGAAGCCACTGCTGATCGCCGTCGTGGCGCCCGGGTGGTCGCGGGTGAAGTCGCCGGTGAGGAAGAACGTCGCCGCCGCGTGCTTCCTCGACAGCGTCGACAGGATCGACGAGACCCCCGTGCTGCTCGCCCCGCCGTCGAACGTGAGCGCGGCGATCCGCGTGGTTGCGGGCACGACCTCCAGGTCGTCACCGAGGTACGTCGCGGTCAGCGCACAGGCGTCCGGGCCGGGCCGCACGATCCCGTGCGTCGGGCTGGGCGACCGCGTCGGGGCCGGTGACGGAGCCCGCGATGACGGAGGCGTCGCGGGTGACGAGGTCGACGAGGAGGAGGGTGTCGGGGACGGCGACCGGCTGCTCGGCCCCACGCTCGAGGTCGAGGACGTCACCGGGGCCGCGCTGGTAGGGGGAACCGTCCCGGACGGGGACGGTCCACAGGCCGCCAGCCCCGCGACGAGGACTGCCACGGCCACGGCCGTACGTCGTGCCGACATCGCCTCCTCCACCTCCATGGTGGCGCCAGCCCGCCGCGTCGGACGGTGGAGTGCGGCACGGATCACCAGGACCGTGGCACCGTGCAGCGCCGCCGGCCCTGTCCACCGACCGAGCCGTGCTGCAGCACGGGTCCCGGGTCCGCGGCCTGCCGGGCGCCGCGTCAGCCGTCAACGGCGAGCGCGAACGGCAGGATGCCTCGAGCCCCGGCCCGGCGCAGCGCGCGACCGGCGACGGTGAGGGTCCAGCGCGAGGAGACGAGGTCGTCGACGAGGAGCACCGGCCCGTCGAGGTCCCCCAGGGCGGCCGCCAGGTCGGGCCCGACGACGAGGCGTTCCCACACCCCGGCGAGCCGGAAGGCACTGTTGCCACCGGCATCCCCCGTCGGGCCGCCGTGGGCGAGGTCGAGGGAGCCGAGCAGGGGCAGGCGGCCGATCTCGGCGAGGCCTGCGGCCACCGAACGCACGAGCGCCGGGTGCGTGCGGGACGGCACCGCGACGACGGCGACCGGTCGCTCCGACCAACCCCACTCGGCGAGCACGGGGACGCACGCGCGCAGCAGCTCGGGCGCCACGGGTGCGTCCTCGCGGAGCAGCTCCCTCAGCCGCTGACCCCAGCCGAGGTCGGACAGCCGGGCCAGTGCGCGACCTGGTCGCAGGGACTCCTCGGGCGCGATCTTCCCCTTGACGGGGACGCCGAGCCGCTCCATGCCGGTGGGCCACTGGACTCGTGGGTCGAGGTCGACGCCCGCCCGCGCCAGCCGCTCGCGGGCCGCGCCGACCACCCGATCGGGCACCTCCGTCGCGTACCACGGCCCGGCGCAGCCGTCGCAGCGCCCGCACGGCACGGCGGTCACGTCGTCGAGGCAGTCCTGGAGGAAGGCCATCCGGCACGCGTCGCTGCGCTCGTAGTCGACCATGAGCTGCTGCTCGGCACGGCGCGCCTCGGCGACCCTGGAGTAGCGCTCCGCGTCGTAGGTCCACGGCACCCCGGTCGCGACCCACCCACCCGACACCCGCTGGACGGCACCGTCGACGTCGAGCACCTTGAGGAGCAGCTCGAGGCGGGTGCGCCGCACGTCGACCGCCGTCTCGAGGGCGGCGGTCGACAGAGGGCGACCGGCCTCGGCGAGGGTGCGGAGCACGGCATCCGCCTGCTCCTCACGCGGCATCGACACCGACGCGAAGTACGACCAGATGTCCTTGTCCTCGGGGCCGGGCAGCAGCAGCACGTCGGCGCGCTCGGTGGCCCGGCCGGCGCGGCCGACCTGCTGGTAGTAGGCCACCGGGGAGCTGGGGGCCCCGAGGTGCACGACGAACCCGAGGTCGGGCTTGTCGAACCCCATGCCGAGGGCCGACGTGGCCACCAGCGCCTTGACCTCGTTGCGCCGCAGGGCTTCCTCGAGCCGCTCGCGGTCAGCAGGGTCGGTGCGCCCGGTGTAGGAGGCGACCCTCAACCCGGCATCCGACAGCGCCCCCGCCACGTCCTCGGCCGCCGACACGGTGAGCGTGTAGACGATGCCGCTTCCGGGCAGGTCGTCGAGGTGCGCGACGAGCCAGCCCAGGCGCTGCTCGGGAGACATCGAGCGCAGGACGCCGAGGCGGAGGGAGTCGCGCGCGAGCCCGCCGCGCACGGTGACCACGGCCCGCCCGCCCACCTCGAGCTGCTCGACGACGTCGGTGACCACCCGGGCGTTGGCGGTGGCGGTGGTGGCGAGCACCGGCGTCTCGTCGGGCAGGCCTGCGAGGAGGTCGCGGATGCGCCGGTAGTCGGGGCGGAAGTCGTGCCCCCAGTCGCTGACGCAGTGGGCCTCGTCGACGACGAGGAGCCCGCAGCGACGGGCGAGGTCGGGCAGCTGCTCGTCGCGGAACCGCGGGTTGTTGAGCCGCTCCGGGCTCACGAGGAGCACGTCGACGGAGTCCTCTGCGAGCGCGGCGCGCACGTCGTCCCAGTCCTGGGCGTTGGCCGAGTTCATCGTCACGGCGCGGATGCCGGCGCGCTCGGCCGCGGTGATCTGGTCGCGCATCAGGGCGAGGAGCGGGCTGATGATGACCGTCGGACCGGCACCCTCCGCCCGGCGCAGCGCGGTCGCGACGAAGTAGACGGCCGACTTGCCCCAGCCCGTGCGCTGCACGACGAGCACGCGCGAGCGGTCGGCGACCAGGGCCGACACCGCCTCCAGCTGGCCGTCGCGGAAGTCGGCGTCGTCGCGCCCCACGAGCCGGCGCAAGGCCTCGCGGGCCCGGTCGGTGAGCTCGGGCGCGGGGGTGCTGGGAGCGGGAGGTGCGGTCACGGCATACGTCGGGTTCGTCATGGTCACCCCACCGTATGCCGGGTGGCCGACACCGCCGCCCCGGTCGTCCACAGGCGCGCCCGACGGTTCAGCGTGCCCGGCCGGACCAGGCCAGGACCGGCTCAGGAGAAGAGCGCCGAGAGGTCGAGCGAGCGCACGTGCCGCTTGGACGCCAGGGACACGTAGGTCCTCGCGAGCACGTCCTTGCCGAAGCCGAGGACCGTCCCGACGAGGCCGGTCGCCTCGGCGAGGTCCTCGGGCGGGGTGGCGGCCACGACGCTGCGCCAGACCGACTGCTCGAGCGCGTTGAAGGCGGCCTGCACCTCCCCGATGTCGAACCCCTGCTCGAAGCGCTCCGTCGCGATCTTCTCCGCGTACGCGCCCACGCCGGACAGGTCCCGGTCGCGCACGGCGCTGACGACGAGCCCGAAGAGCTCGTCGAGCCGCTGGCGGGTGAGCGCCTCGCCCGCGGCCTCGTAGTGGGCGACGTGCGATCGCTGGAGATTCGTGTAGCTGTCATCCACGATGCTCGACCGGGCGTCGAGGAGCAGGGCTGCGACATCCATGGGACGTACCTCTCTCTCGTCCGCTCCATCGTGTCACGCGCCCCGAGCGGCGTCGCAGGCGGTCCTGCGCGAGGAGGCCGGATGCCGGCCGTTCGGCCAGGGGGTGCGCCGGGAGGCCCGGACCGGGCAGGCTCGGGGGAGGCCGCCTCGCCGGACCGAGCCGCGACTCACGACCACCACCCTGGAGGACCGTCATGGAACCGACGTCGATCACCACCCTCGCGGAAGCGCTCCTGGAGGAGGCCCGGGCGGGGTCCGCCCACCGCGCCGCCCGGACCGTCTGCGGCGGCAGCGACCACGCGTTGCGGCAGACGCTCATCGCTCTCGCGGCCGGCGCCGAGATGTCGGAGCACGAGAACCCCGGCGAGGCGACCCTGCACGTCATCGAGGGACGGCTCCGGCTCGCGTGGGGTGCGCGTTCCCTCGAGCTGGCGGCGGGCGACCACGTCGTCCTGCCCCAGGAGCGGCACGCCCTGGCGGCGCTCGAGGATGCCGTGGCGCTCCTCACCGCTGCCAAGGTCTGACGCGCGGGCCCGGAGCCGGGAGCCGCGAGCCGCGTACCTGGCGCCGCGCATCGCGTGGCACGTGGAGCGTGGCGCCGGGAGGGGTCCTCAGGCCCAGCCGGACGCGTCGACGCCGCCGGGGACGTCGGCCGCGGGGTCGTAGGGCGTCCGGGTGAAGCGGAAGGACGCGAGGTCGAGGTGCGAGACGGTGCCGTCGGGCCGACGAACGACCTTGAGCGGCTCGCCGGTGTAGTAGCCGTCGAGGCCCACCCACTCGTCGGCACCCACTCGTCGGAACCGTGACCCCCGCCCCGCGCCCGGCTCACCGAGCACGAGGTGCTC
>DASSYJ010000062.1:0-11609 GCA_035703305.1 Ornithinibacter sp.
ATCGAGGTGAGCTTCGTCGAGGACCCCACCTCGATCGATTCGTGGCGCGCGGCGGTGCGGCCCAACACCAAGGCGTTCTTCGGCGAGACGATCGCCAACCCGAAGGCCGAGGTGCTCGACATCGAGGCCGTGGCCGGTCTCGCCCACGAGGTCGGCGTGCCGCTCGTCGTCGACAACACGATCGCGACCCCGTACGTCATCCGCCCGATCGAGTGGGGCGCCGACGTCGTCGTGCACTCCGCGACGAAGTACCTCGGCGGCCACGGCACGTCCATCGCGGGCGTCATCGTCGACGCGGGCCGGTTCGACTACGCCAAGGACGCCGAGAAGTTCCCCAACTACAACACGCCCGAGGAGAGCTACCACGGCCTCGTCTTCGCGCGTGACCTCGGCGTCGGCAGCCCGCTCGGCGCCAACCTCGCCTACATCCTCAAGGCCCGCGTGCAGCTGCTGCGCGACCTCGGGTCGGCGATCTCGCCGTTCAACGCGTTCCTCATCGCCCAGGGCCTGGAGACGCTGAGCCTGCGCGTCGAGCGGCACATCGCCAACGCCCGCAGGGTGGCGTCCTACCTCTCTGGGCACCCGCAGGTCGAGGCGGTGCGCTGGGCCTCGCTGGAGGGCCAGCCCGGCAAGGAGCTCGCGGACAAGTACGCCCCCCAGGGCGCCGGCGCGGTGCTGGCGTTCGAGATCTCGGGTGGCCTGGAGGCCGGACAGCGCTTCGTCGAGGGCCTGTCCCTGCACAGCCACGTCGCCAACATCGGTGACGTGCGCTCCCTCGCCATCCACCCGGCATCCACGACCCACAGCCAGGGTGGCGACGAGGACCGCCTCGCGGCGGGCGTCACGCCCGGGCTCGTGCGCCTCGCCGTCGGCATCGAGTCGATCGAGGACATCCTCGCCGACCTGGACGCCGGCTTCGTGGCCGCGGCCGGTGCGGGTGCCTCGAGCGAGTCCGGCTCGTCGGACAGCGACCTCGGCGCCGAGCACGCGGGCGACCTGGCGGAGGTCACCGCAGGCTGACCACACCCTGTGGACAACCGTCCGGGCCGGCCCGGCGGAGTGCCTACCGTGACCTCATGCCACGGATCCGGGTCGACGCCGCCGAGGTCGCCGAGCTGGGGGTGGCGCTCTCCGAGACGGGCGCCGACCTCCTGCTCATGGGCGACCCCTCGGCCGACCGGTGGGCACTCGGGCCGGGCCAGTGCGGTCCGGCCGTCGAGGAGCTGCTGGGCGGGTGGCGGCGCGTCCGCCTCGCGCTCGGCGGCTCCCTCACCGAGCTCGGTGAGGCGGCCGTCGGCGCGGGCTCGCTCTACCTCGACACCGAGACGGGTGTGTCCCGCAGCCTCGTGGGAGGGCCGTGGTGAGCGGGCTGCCCCCGCTCCCCGGCAACCCGGCCGGCGTGCACGAGGTCGCCGACCGGCTCGAGGCGACCGCGCGGCGGCTCGCCGCCCTCGCGGGCGTCCTCTCGCGGCTGCGCGACGGCGCCACGTGGGACAGCCCCGCCGGCGTCGCGTTCGGGGCGCGTCTCCGCGAGGTGCCTCCGGTCCTCGACGCCGTCGCTGACCGCATCGGGGGTGCCGTCGCCCCGCTGAGGTCCCTCGCGACGGAGATGGAGGAGGCGCAGGCCGTCGTCTCCTGGGCGGTTCGCGACGACGCCGAGGCGGAGCAGGCGTATGCCGCGCTCGAGGACCGCGCGTACGCCCTCCTCGCGGCGGGGTCGGGGGAGCACAGCCCTGAGGTCCTCGTCGTCCGCGGCCTCCAGCGCGAGCAGGTCGAGATCCGCACGGCCGCGGCCCAGCGGCACCGAGGGGCAGTGGACCGGTTCCACGAGGCCGACGCTCGGAGTGCGGCGGTGATCCGGGCACTGGCCGTCGACGACGTCGCGGACTCGCTGCCCTATCGTCTCCTGGCCGGCCTCAGCAGCGCGGGCCACGACCTCGCGACCCTGGGCCCACTGGCGACCGCTGCGCCGGAGCTCGGACCCGTGGCAGCCGCGTCCGACGCCGCAGGGACCGTCGCCGACGGGGCTCTCCTCGTGGCCTACGGCGAGGGGGACTGGCGGCAGCTCGGCGTCGGCGCGGCCCTGCTGGCCGCGGGTGGTCTCGGGGGCGCCCTGCGACGGGGCGCCGTCGAGGGCGCGGAGCGCACGACGGAGGGAGTCACCGTGACCAGGAGCCTGACGGCCCGGCAGCGCCTCGCCCTCGGCACCGTCAAGGAGGTGCGGGCCCGGCGCGACGCCCTGCGGGCCGCCCGCGCCGTCCCCACGGAGCGCGGCACGGCGAGCGCCCTCCTCGGGGGCCCGGAGACGAGGCCCCCGCGTGCCTCGCCGCCGGCCGGCGAGCCCGCGCCGACCGCCGGGTCCGTCCTGCGCACCCGGGCCCGGCAGGTGCGGGCGCTTGCGGTGGCCCGCGCCGACCGCATGGTCCTCGACGACTGGCGGCTCGCGACCGCCAACGGTGCCACCGCCCAGCGGATGTATGCCGGTGGGGCGAGCCTCGAGGTCGGGAGCGCCGCCGCGGCACGCCTCGCCGGCCCACGACCCGCTCCGGACGACGTCGGCCGCTGAGGGGTCCGCCGCGCCGACCTATCCTTGGCGGCATGCGTGCCCAGCCCGTCGACGCGGTCGACCGTGCCCGGCTGAGGTACCCCGAGCACCTGCCCGTCGTCGAGCGCCGCGACGACATCCTCGCCGCCGTCCGTGACCACCAGGTCGTCGTCCTCGCCGGTGAGACGGGGTCGGGCAAGACGACCCAGCTGCCGAAGATGTGCCTCGAGCTGGGCCTCGGCTCGCGCGGACAGGTCGGCCACACGCAGCCTCGCCGGATCGCCGCGCGCTCGGTGGCCGAGCGGATCGCCGAGGAGATGGAGGTCGAGCTCGGGGACCTCATCGGCTACCAGGTGCGCTTCACCGACCGCAGCAGCGACGCGACGCGCGTCAAGGTGATGACCGACGGCATCCTGCTCAACGAGATGCAGCGCGACCGCGACCTGCGCCGCTACGACACGATCATCATCGACGAGGCCCACGAGCGGTCGCTCAACATCGACTTCATCCTCGGCTACCTCAAGCAGCTCCTGCCCCGCCGCCCCGACCTCACGGTCCTCGTCACCTCGGCGACGATCGACCCCGAGCGGTTCGCCCGGCACTTCGCGACCGACGAGCGGGGACAGGTCGTCCGCGAGGTCCCCGTCATCGAGGTGTCCGGCCGCACCTTCCCGGTGGAGGTCCGCTACCGGCCCCTCGTCGAGCTCCACCCCGACGGTCGCCACGTCGTCGCCGAGCGTGACCAGGTGACGGGTGTCGTCGAGGCCGTCGAGGAGCTGTGGACCGAGGCGCCTCCCAGCCCCGAGGCCACCGACATCCTCGCGTTCTTCTCCGGCGAGCGGGAGATCCGCGACGCCGCGGAGGCCCTCGGTGCGCTGCGGCTGCCGAACACCGAGGTGCTCCCGCTCTTCGCCCGGCTCTCCGCCGCCGAGCAGCACCGCGTGTTCCACCGGGGGAGCGGGCGGCGGATCATCCTCGCGACCAACGTGGCCGAGACCTCGCTCACCGTGCCGGGCATCGGCTACGTCGTCGACACGGGCACCGCCCGGATCTCCCGCTACAGCCAGCGCACCAAGGTCCAGCGGCTGCCCATCGAGCCGGTCAGCCGGGCGAGTGCGGCCCAGCGCGCCGGCCGGTGCGGGCGGGTGGCGCCGGGCGTGTGCATCCGCCTCTACTCCGAGGAGGACCACGAGGCGAGGCCGGAGTTCACCGAGCCCGAGATCCAGCGCACCTCGCTGGCCGCGGTCATCCTCCAGATGACCGCGCTGGGACTCGGTGACGTCACGCGCTTCCCGTTCGTCGATGCCCCGGACGCGCGCCAGGTCGCCGACGGCGTGCGCCTCCTGGAGGAGCTCGGTGCCTTCTCCACCGACGAGCAGGCCCGCGGGCGGCACCGGGGGCGCGGTCGCAGGCTCACGGCATCCGGCCGAACCCTCGCCCGGCTCCCGCTCGACCCACGGCTGGGACGGATGGTCGTCGAGGCCGGGCGCCTCGGCTGCACGCGCGAGGTGCTCGTCATCGTCGCCGCCCTCTCGATCCAGGACCCACGCGAGCGCCCCGTCGACAAGGAGGCCCAGGCCGACCAGTCGCACGCACGCTTCACCGACGACCGCTCCGACTTCGCGACCCTGCACACCATGTGGCGCTACCTCAAGGACCAGCAGAAGGCGCTGTCGCACAGCGCCTTTCGGAGGATGTGCAAGAACGAGTACCTCCACTACCTGCGCATCCGGGAGTGGCAGGACCTGCACGCGCAGCTGCGCGCGGCCTGCCGGTCGGTGCGGATCGACCCCGACCTGTCGACCGCGGCCGGCGATGCCGAGCCCGACTGGGACACCATCCACCGGGCGCTGCTCGCCGGCCTCCTGTCGCACGTCGGGGTCCGCGACCGGGTGAAGAGGGAGTATGCCGGGGCGCGCGGCGCCCGCTTCGGGATCAGCCCCGGCTCGGCGCTGTTCCGGCGCCAGCCGGACGTCGTCATGGCGGCCGAGCTCGTCGAGACGACGCGGCTCTGGGCGCGGGTCGCCGCGAGGATCGAGCCCGAGTGGGCGGAGGAGGCCGGTGCGCACGTCGTCGCCCGCACCGTCAGCGAGCCGCGCTGGAGCCGTCGGGCGGGGGCGGCCGTCGCGACCGAGCGCGTCACGCTCTACGGGGTGCCGCTCGTCACGGACCGCACGATCCAGTACGCCCGGGTCGACCCGGAGGCGGCGCGGGAGATCTTCATCCGGTCGGCGCTCGTCGAGGGGGACTGGCAGCCGCAGCACGAGTTCTGGCGGGCCAACCTCGCGACGCTGGAGCGGGTCGCCGAGCTCGAGGAGCGGGCCCGCCGGCGCGACATCGTCGTCGACGACGAGGTCGTCTTCGCGTTCTACGACGCCCGCATCCCGCCAGACGTGCTCACCGAGCGGCACTTCGACCGCTGGTGGCGCGGGGAGCGGCGCCGTCGGCCGGACCTCCTGACGCTCACCGAGGAGCTGCTGACCTCGGATGCCGGTGACCAGGTCTCCGCCGCCGACTACCCGCGCACCTGGCGGCAGGGGGACCTCGAGCTCGACGTGACGTACCAGTTCTCGCCGGGCGAGGCGGCCGACGGGGTCACGGTGCACGTGCCGGTCGCCGTGCTCAACCGGGTGACCTCCGAGGGGTTCGACTGGCAGGTGCCGGGGTTGCGTGACGACCTCGCGGTGGCGCTGCTCAAGTCCCTTCCGAAGGCGACCAGGCGGCACTTCGTCCCGACGCCGGACCACGCGGCGGCGGCCCTTGACGCTGACCCGGCGCGCGGGCCGTTCACCGCGGAGCTGGCCCGGGTGCTCGGGGAGCGCACCGGCATCCGCATCCCTCCGGAGGAGTGGGACCCGGCCCGCGTGCCGGACCACCTGCGGATCACGTTCAGTGTCGAGGGCCCGGGCGGGAAGGTGGTGGCGCGGGGGAAGGACCTCGAGGCGCTTCGCCCGACGGCCGGGGGAGCGGTCCGGGCCGGCATGGCCCGCGCAGGGGCGTCGCTGGAGCGGACCGGCCTCACGGCGTGGACCGTCGGGACGGTGCCCGAGACGTTCGAGGGCCGCACCGGGGGACTGAGGGTGCAGGGGTACCCCGCGCTCGTCGACGAGGGCACCTCGGTCGCCCTCCGCGTGCTGCCGGACCCCGGCGCCGCGCGGGCCGCGCACCGCCGCGGTGTGCGGCGGCTGCTCCTGCTCGGCACCACGGCGCCGTGGAAGCGGGTCCTCGCGCGGCTGGGCAACGCCCAGAAGCTCGCGCTCGCCGACAACCCGCACGGGTCGGTCCCGGCCCTCCTCCAGGACTGCCTCGACGCCGCGGTCGACGACATCGTCGCCGAGCACGTCCCGGGTGAGGTGCGCACCGAGGAGGCGTATGCCGCGGCGCTCGCCGCCGTCCGCACGCACGCCGCCACGAGGGTGCTCACCGTCATCGAGGCCGTCGAGCCGGTCCTGGCGCACGCCAGTGCCGTCCGGCGGACCCTCGAGGCGCTCGAGCGCGGTGCCGCGGCATCCCGCACTGCAGCGACCCGCGCCGACGTCCGCGCGCAGCTCGACAGCCTCGTGCGGCCGGGGTTCGTCGCGGCCACGGGGGTGCGACGCCTGCGTGACGTCCAGCGCTACCTGCGCGCCGCGGAGCACCGGCTCGAGCGCGCGGCGACCAACCCCCGGGAGGCCCTCCTCCAGGAGACCGTCGACGGCGTCGAGGCCGCCTACGCCGACCTCCTCGACTCGCTCCCCGGGGCCGAGCGTGACGCCGCCGAGGTCACGGACATCGGCTGGATGGTCGAGGAGCTGCGGGTGAGCCTGTTCGCCCAGTCGCTCGGCACGGCATACCCCGTCTCCGAGAAGCGGGTCCGCAACGCCATCGCCGCCGTCGCCCGCCCCCGCTGACCCCGCGACGGCATCCACCCCTTCCACCAGCGCCCCCGCGCGCCCCTCCGCCGGCGTTCTTTCGACCTCGTGCGACGTGCCCGCGGTTTCTCGCCCTGCGGGCGGCAGATTCCGCGCCCACGTCGCACGACGTCGGGAAGCGGGGTGGGGAATCCCGTGGGGGCGCCCGGGCGTTCACCGGGTACACGCTCCACCCGTGAAAGGCTTCCCCTGTGCAGAACCCCTCCGCGCTCTACCGCTTCGAGACCGACGCCGACCTCACCGTGCTGCGGCCCGGCGTGCTCGTCGTGGCGCTCGGTGCGTTCATCGACGCCGGCCAGATCCAGGCGGTCCTCAGTGGCCACCTCCTCGAGACAGGGGACTCGGAGGTCGTCGCGTCCTTCGACGTCGACCAGCTCCTCGACTACCGCGGTCGCCGGCCGGCCATGGTCTTCGACACCAACCGGTGGGTCGAGTACGACGACCCGGCGATGCTCCTGCACCGCCTCACCGACCGCGACGGCCAGGTGTACTACCTCCTCACGGGCCCGGAGCCGGACTACCAGTGGGAGCGGGTCGTCGAGGCCATCCGTGAGCTCGTCGTGCGCCTCGGCATCACCCTCGTGGTGCACACGCACGGCATCCCCATGGCGGTGCCCCACTCCCGCCCCGTCGGGATGACCGCCCACGCGACCGATCCCTCGCTCATCGGCGACTCGGCATCCCCCTTCGGTCGCGTCCAGGTGCCCGGGTCGATCGGGGCCCTGCTCGAGCTCCGCCTCGGCGAGGCCGGCCACCAGGCCGTCGGGTTCGCGGTCCACGTGCCGCACTACCTCGCGGGCTCGGAGTGGCCCGAGGGTGCGCTCGCGGCGCTCAACGCCGTCGTCGACGTCACCGGGCTCAACCTCCCCAACGACGACCTCGTGACCCGTGCGCGGGCCAACCAGCAGGCGATCGCCTCCGAGGTCAACGGCAACGACGAGGCCCGCGCGGTCGTCACGGCCCTCGAGCAGCAGTACGACGCATACCTCGAGGGCCAGCAGCGGCCGAGCCTGCTCGCCACGGAGTCCTCGCAGCTCCCGTCGGCCGACGAGCTCGGTGCCGACGTCGAGAACTTCCTGCGCGCCGTCATGGACGACGACAACCCCGCCTGACGACCGACCCCGCCCTCCCCACTCATCACCGCCACGCTCCGGGCGAGGCGGGCGGCCCGCTGCGTCTGGCTCCTCACATCCCGGTGCCGGCCGACGGCGCGCCCGAGGAGAATGGTCGAGACCGGTGCGCCGGTCCGAAGGAGGGTCATGAAGGTCGACGAGCTGATCACGAAGGTCAAGGACGCCGTCACCGTCAAGCGCGTCTACGGCGAGCCGTACGAGAAGAACGGCCTCACGGTCATCCCGGCCGCGATGGTCGCGGGCGGCGGTGGTGGTGGCGAGGGCCACGACGAGACCGGTGGTGAGGGGCAGGGCGGGGGCTTCGGCATGGGCGGTCGCCCGGCCGGGGCGTTCGTCATCAAGGGCGACCAGGTGAGCTGGCGGCCGGCGGTCGACCCGAACCGGCTGGCGACCATGGCGGGGCTCGTCGCCATCGCCTGGCTCGTCACCCGGCCGTTCACGACGAGGGCACGCGCGGCCCTGCGCGCCGCCTCGGCACGCTGACCGGCACCCCGCACGCCGGCAGACGTCACACCCCTGGGCTCGAGCCGCGTGGATGCCGGCCACGCCTCACTCCTTGGCGTCGGACCAGCGGGCGATGACGGAGGTGTCGGCGACGAACCGGACGGGCGCGCCGCCGGCCCAACGCCTCGCGGAGTCCTCGAGTGCCTGGTCGACCCGTGCCGCGACCTCCGCCGCGTGCTCCACCGGGGCATGGACGAGCAGCTCGTCGTGGAGGCACAGCACGACCTGTGCCCCGAGGTCACGCGTCGTCGCCCGCACGGTTGCCGCCCAGGCCTTGAAGAGCTCGGCTGCCGCACCCTGGATGATCGCGTTGCGCGCGAACCGTCCCCGGGCCGCGTCGAGCGCGGGGTCGGCCCCCACCGGGCTCGACCCGAGGAACCGCCCCGTGGGGATGAGCCGCCCGCCCCAGGTGCGCAGGGGCTCACCACGGCGGCCCGCGTCGTAGGCCCGGTCGAGGAGCCCCATCGCCACCGGGTACGCCCGCTCGAGGCCCTTGAGCGCCTCACCCGCGGCGCCGCTGCGCTGGCCGTACATGGCGGCGAGCACGGCCACCTTCGCGACGGGCCGCTCGACCCCCAGGCGCTTCGCGACCGGGGCGTAGAGGTCGTCAGCCCGGGTGGCCGCCGCGAACGCCTCGTCGCCCGACACGACGGCGAGCACCCGTGGCTCGATCTGCCCGAGGTCGGCACGCACGAAGACGTGGCCCTCGTGGGCGGCGACCCCCGGCCGAAGGGCCGCCGGCAGGTTGTGCAGGCCGTTCTCGGCGGTCATCCGACCCCCCGCCCCGTCACAGGCGGTCCACCGGCCGCGCAGCCGGTCGTCGGCACCCACGTGCGCGTCGAGCCACCGGTAGCCGTAGGTCGTGGCGATCCGCTCGTCGCGCCGCCAGAGCAGGAGCGCGTCGACGACGGGGTGCACCGTGCGGTACGGCTCGAGCACCCACTTGCGGGTGTTGGGGACGTCGACCCCCACGGCGAGCAGCAGCTCGCGGACCTGGGCGGGGTTGCGGAGGTCGGTCGACTCGCGTCCGGGGACGTGCCGGAGCACGCGGGCGTCGCGCACGCGCCGGGCCTCCCGCTCCTCCGCCTCGCTCGACGGCCGTGGGCCCGCCGACGCCCCGACGAGCTCCTCCGTGCGCCGCCGGTCGAGGGGCAGGCCGTCGCGCCGGAGCTCGAGGCAGAGCACCGCGGCCGCCGACTCGGACAGCACGGAGCCCACGAGGCGGGGGCTCGTCGCAGCCGCTGCGTCGTGCTGGAGGTGGGCCGTCTCGCGCGCTGCCCGGGCCCAGACCTCGAGGTGCGTGGGGTCGGCGAGCCACTCCTCGTGGTCACCGCGCAGGTGCCCGGCAGGGTCCACGAGCGCGTGTGGTCCTGCGGGGCCGCGGGCGTCGGCGAACTCGAAGAGGTCGCCGCTCGGTGGCCCGGGCACATCGGAGACGGGTATGCCGTGCGCCGCCGCCCAGCACTCGCCGGCGGTCGCGCTCCAGCCGCCGTGGATCAGCCGGTGTGCCTCGGCGACGTCCCACGCCCGTGCCACGGGGACTCCGGCCTCGACGAGGGGAGCCGCGTCGGACTCGGCCGACCACCACGCCCAGCGCGGCGAGCGCTCGGCCTCGACGCGCGCGGCGGCCGCGACGACCTCGGCAAGTGGGCCGGTGCGGCCCGAGCCCTCGTCGAGCATCACGGCATACCGCTCACCGCGCCCCGCGGGCGTGACTGCCAGCGCCACGACGTCACCGGGGATCATGGCGACGAGCGTAGGGGCGGCCGCTGTCACGCCGTCCGCCAGCGTGAGCGCGGGTGTCGCTGACAGCCGGAAGGTGCGCTCCGCCATGGCAGGATGACGAGACGGCGAGCCGGTCGCAGGGGCCGGCCGAGGAGCGTCCGAGGAGGACGACGTGGGATTCCCGAGTCTGGGCACCGACCGCACGACGGAGGCGGTCAAGGACGTCCGCACCGCTCTCGAGCAGGCCAAGGACGGCCCGCGTGACGAGGGCGTCCTCGGCAACCAGTCCGTTCGGCTCGTGCAGAACATCCTCGACCTCGGCATCGACGGCAAGGGTCGGTTCCACTCCGCCGCCAAGGTAGCCGACGACGCGCTGCGTGCGGCTCACGGTGACCGGGACGCCGCGGTCGACGCGGTGGTCCGCAGCCACGTGCGCCTCGGTGGTGCGATGGGCTTCGTGACGAGCCTCGGGGGCTTCGTCACCCTCCCCGTCGCGCTGCCGGCCAACGTCCTCGGCTACTACCTCCTGGCGACGCGCCTCACGGCTGCGGTCGCCCGGCTTCGGGGCCACGACATCGGTCAGGAGCAGATCCGCACGGCGATCCTCCTGACGCTCGTCGGTGCCGACGCCGACGACCTGCTCAAGAAGGCCGGTATGGCCGTTCCGAGCGGCGGACTCGCGAACCTCGCGGCCCAGCGGCTGCCCGGCCCCGCCATGATGGTCGTCCAGAAGGGCATCGGGTTCCGGCTCCTGGCCACCGTGGGTCGCAGCACCTTCACGCGCTTCGGCCGGCTCGTGCCGATCGTCGGCGGTGCGATCGGTGGGGCGCTCGACTCGTGGATGATGAGGCGGGTGGCCGCGAGCGCTCGACGCGAGTTCCCGCCGGCAACGCCGGCGCCGGCCCCTGTGGTCAGGCAGGTCGAGCACGCCTGAGGAACCGGAATCGGTCCCCGTGCGTCGTTCGTTGTGGAACCGGGGCCGCGTCCGGCCCCACGTCCCCCAGGAGGATCCATGTCGTCGTTCGCCCGCCTCGCCTCGGTCGGCGCCGTCGTCAGGGCGGTGCGGCTCGCGGTGCGTCCCGGCGGTCCGTCGCTCGGTGAGCGGGCCGGTGCGCTGCCCCGCCTCGTGCGCGCCACTGCCAAGGGCGACTACCGCGGCACCTCGCCGCGCAGGCTGCTCCTCATGATGGCGGCGGCCGGATACATCGTCTCGCCGGTCGACCTCCTGCCCGAGGGCGTCCTCGGGGTCATCGGGCTGGCCGACGACGCCATGGTGCTGAGCTGGCTCGCCACGCGGCTCGTCGAGGAGACCGAGAAGTTCCTCGAGTGGGAACGGGCCCAGGGTGGGGCACCTGCCTCCGGAGCGTCTGCGGGGCAGGGTGCACCGTACCCACCCCCCGGTGCACCGTACCCACCCCCCGGTGCGCCCTACGGATCCGCCGGCGCGCCCTACCCGCCTGCCTCCGGGGCCCCGTGGTCCGGGCCCGGGTCACAGACCATCCCGGGGGACGTCGTTCCCTGACGTCGCCCCTGGCCGTGACCACGGCTGAACGCAGGTCCGTCGTCCACAAGCGGCTCGGCGCACCCACCGTCGTCCACAGATCCTGACTGCCGGGTCGGCGCCGGCCATGCCACCACCACGGTGGGGGGATGACAGCAGACATCACGCTCCGCGGCCCCGGCGACATCCTCGCCGTCCTTCCCTACCAGCTCGGCTACCAGCCGCGCGACAGCGTCGTCGTGGTGTCCCTGCGCGGTCGGCAGGTCGGCCTCGTCGTGCGCACCGACCTC
>DASSYJ010000070.1:0-7449 GCA_035703305.1 Ornithinibacter sp.
GGTGTCGGCGAAGAGCTCGGGACCCGCGGACCCGTCCCCGAGGAGCCCGCTGACGCGGGCTGCGAGGGCGCCGTCGGCGTCGGACACCGAGGGCAGGGGGCGGACGAGGTCGGCCGCCTCGCGTCCGACGAAGCGGTAGCCGGCGCCGCGGTCGCCCGGGACCACGAAGAGGGCTCGGGTCGCGAAGGCTCCGTCAGCCTCCTCGACGGCCATGGCCGGACGAGGGTCCCTCCATGCCGCGAGCTCCGATCCGAGGGTGCTCCACGCGACGGCGCCGGCGGAGACCCCGGCGGCGAGGGCGGCGACCCAGGCGGGGGTCCAGCGCGCGGCGCGAAGGCCCCTCCCGGCATCCGGGGCACGCAGCCGGATGCCGTCGACACCGCGGCCCAGCGCGATGACGAGGACGAGGGCCACGGGGAGGAGCATCGTGCCGGACCAGAGTGTGATCGGCTCTCCCGCGCCGTCGACGCCGGCCGGCACGGTGCCGAGCCGGACGCTGGGGGCGACGAGTGCGAGCCCCAACAGCGGCGCCGCGAGGATGGCCAGGGAGCTCGAGGCACTCCCCCACGCGCGACCACGGACGAGGGCGAGCAAGGCCACGGCGAGGAGCGGGACGGCGGCCCACCAGGGCGGGGCTCCGGCGCCGCCAGGATTGAGCAGGGCCAGCTGCCAGGGTGCGGGGACGGAGCCGCCCCACTGGGCGAGGCCGACACCAGCCACGAGGACGGGCCAGGACGCCTCCGCCGCCCGGACAAGCCACGGACCGAGCACCACGACGGGGATCAGGGCCACCCCGAGGGCGTGCACCCGCACCCGGCTGCGCAGCAGCGCAGTCACGAGCGCGAGCAGCGACGCGAGCGCCGCCAGGACGGGCGCGAAGGCGCCGAGCACGATGATCGCGAATGCCGTGGCGAAGACGCTGGTGGCCGTCGACCGGCGGGTGGCGAGCAGCCAGAGGCCGCAGGCGACGGGTGGCAGGAGGACGAGGGCGACGAGCGCACCGAGCCGTCCCTGGCCCACGGTCGTGGACGCGACTCCCGTCGTCGCCCAGGCGAAGGCGGCCAGACCACGCGCGGGGCGAGCGGCGACCATGGGGCGCAGGGCGAGGTAGGCGCTCGTGGCCGCGAGCGGCATACCGAGGATGACGAGGAGTGCCACGACGAAGCCCGCAGGAGCGGCCGGGCTGGGCAGCAGGGGAAGGTGGTCGACGAGCCAGGTCGGGGGGGCGAGGAGGGCGACGTGGAGGCCGACGGGATCGGGACCACCGAGGCCGGCGCCGGTCCAGCCGTCGGTCCAGGCGTGCCAGAGGGTCTGGGCCCCTGCGCGGTTGCCGACGAGCTCGCCACCCGTGAGGCCGGACCCGGCGCCGGTGAGGACACCGAACCCCAGCGACCGGCCGGCGACGCCGGAGACGAGCGCCGCGCCGGTGGCGGCGAGGAAGCCGGGGTGGCGGACCACCTTGACGAGCCAGGACCGGGGGTTGAGGTCGTGGCCCTCGTCGCCGATGGGTGGTCGTGGTGTCACGAGGGCGTGGTGGACCGAGTCGGCCCATCCACTGAGAACGGCCCGTCGCGGCTCGAAGAGCGACCTGAGGTGGCGACGACTCACGGTGCGCTGGTGACGCGTGCGCCAGCGGGCGGCGGTGCCGCGCAACGGTTCCAGGGCAGCGAGTGACGAGAGCTCGTTGGCAGCAGATCGTGGCCTCTTGAGGAGGAGGAGCCCGGTCGCCGCGACGACCGAGGTCAGCGCGATCCAACAGGCGAGGAAGGGCGCTGCCCACCACGGAGCCCGCGTCAGGGCGACCCGGCGAGCCCCACGACGCCTCGCGGCGCTGGATGCCGTGGCGACGGCGACGCCCGGCTCGGAACGGACGCGCGCCGAGGGTTCGACGACGACGCGGCGGCCGGCGTTGTGGGCGCGCCAGCCGAGGTCGAGGTCGGCACCGACATCGCCGAAGGACGTCTCCCAGCCGCGCAGCTGCTGGAGCAGGTCGCGTTCGACGAGCGAGCCGGCGAAGGGCACGGCGAGGGCGTCGGTGGTGTGGTCGTCCTGGCCCTGGTCGGGGGTGCCCGGGGCGGGCTTGGCCAGGAGGCGGCCGCCGCGGGTCGTGTGGATGGCGAGGGCACGCAGGAGGTGCGGGTCGCCTGCGTCCACGTGCTTGGGGCCGAGGACGCCGGTGGAGGGCGAGCGGCGCCAGGTGTCGACGAGGGCCACGAGCGCGCCGGGTTCGGGGGTGGCGCCGACGGGGAGGAACCACGCCAGTGTCGTCGGCTGGCCGTCGAGCGCCTGCTCGAGGAGGGCGCGGTGGGCGGCCGTGCGCAGGGGGACCCGGTGGTCGGTCGAGCGGACGATGACGGGGATGCCGTGCCTGCGGGCCGCGCGGACCACCTGGGCGACGTCGGCGGGGGCCCGCGGGGTCGGTGGGGTCTGTGGGGTGCCGGGGTTCGGGTCGCTGCTGGGACTGGAGTTGCGGTGGGCGGGAGGGTGCTCGGCGTCGAGGACCGTGTCCTCGTCGGGGTCGTCGGCTCGCTGGGGGGCCCGCGCGTCGTCGGACTTCTGCGCGTCGTCGGCGTCCTGATCGTCGGCGCGCTGGTGGGCGGCGCGCTGGTCGGGGGCGTCGGACTTCTGCGCGTCGTCGGCGCCCAGGTCGTCGGCGGCGCTCTGGTCCGGATGCGCTGGGTCGTGGCGGTCTGGGGCGAGGTCGGTCTGCTCCGCCCCGCTCGAGTGAGCTTCCGCGCCGTGGTCGGACTCAGTCGTTCGGGCCCTGTCGGTGGCGTGGTCGATGCTGGGGCCAACGTCATCGCCGGCGACCGTGTCGGCGTCAAGGGCCTCGTCGACGTCCGTGCCCGTGTCCGCATCGGGTGCGTCGTCGAGGCCGGGGAGGAGGGTGCCGCTGGTCCGGTCGAGGACGAGAACCACGTCAGGAGCCAGAGACTGTGCCAGAACGGCGTCGAGGAGGTCGGCCAGGCCTTCCGGGTCACGGCGGGTGACCACCACGGCGATCACGCTCGGCTCCACCCCACCCTTGTCGGTCGGGGTGGGCCGGAGGCGCGGCGGAGCCAGTGTCATCGGGTCGGGCGGCGGCTCGGGGCGTGGCCCCGGGTCACACCGCGCGCTTCTTCAGCTTGCGACGCTCCCGCTCGGACAGGCCACCCCAGATGCCGAAGCGCTCGTCGTTGGCGAGCGCGTACTCGAGGCACTCGGCACGGACCTCACAGCCGACACAGACCTTCTTGGCCTCGCGGGTGGACCCACCCTTCTCGGGGAAGAACGACTCGGGATCGGTCTGGGCGCACAGCGAGCGCTCCTGCCAGGAAAGAGCCCCCTCCTCGGCCTCACCACTGTCGAGCAACCCGTCGATCAGATAGAGCTCCTGCATCTTTCCCTCCTCGACCCTCGACCCGTGTGCTCCGGTCGGGCTGTCCGGAGTACATGCATGGAATTACACGCGTGTCATGCCATGGAAGTCAAGCGGAACGGTGATATTGCTGCCGTCTTTCCCCCGCACATCCGGTGTCCCGACTGGGCCCCCCGGGCTGAGAGACTCTCGCACATGCACATCGCGGCCCTTGCCGGCGGGGTGGGCGGCGCCCGGTTCATCCGGGGCCTGCGCCACCACCTCGACACCACACCAGGACTCTCGGAGTCGACCATCACGGTCATCGCCAACACCGGTGACGACATCACCCTCTTCGGTCTGCGCGTCTGTCCCGACGTCGACACGCTGCTCTACACGCTGGGCGGCGGGGTACACGAGGGACAGGGCTGGGGGCGCGCTGACGAGAGCCACCGCATCCAAGGTGAGCTCGCGGCATACGGTGCAGTGCCGCAGTGGTTCTCACTCGGCGACCTCGACCTCGGAACACACATCGTGCGGTCACAGTGGCTCGGCCAGGGTCTGTCGCTCAGTGACGTGACGGGTCGCTTGGCCGCTCGATGGGGGTTGCCGGACAGGCGAATTGGGCTGGTGCCGATGACCGATGTCCCCGTGGAGACGCATGTCGTGGTGGCCGACGAGAGCGGCGGCGAGCGCGCGATCCACTTCCAGGAGTGGTGGGTTCGGCACGAAGCCGCGATTCCGGCGCACCGGTTCGTCGTCGCGGGGCTCGACCGGGCGACCGCGGCTCCCGGGGTGCTCGACGCGATCCGGCAGGCCGACGTCGTGCTGCTGCCACCGAGCAACCCCGTGGTGTCGATCGGAATCATCCTCGGGGTGCCGGGCGTGCGAGATGCGTTGCGCGGCACCGCTGCTCCCGTGGTGGGCGTCTCTCCGCTCATCTCGGGGCGACCGGTGCGCGGACACGCCGATGCGTGCCTCGCCGCCATCGGGGTCGAGGCGACGGCACAGGGGGTCGGTGGCCTGTATGAGGACTTCCTCGACGGCTGGCTCGTGGATCCCGCGGATGCTGCGACGAGGCTGCGCCGGGCCCGGGTCGAGGCGTTCAAGGGCCCCTTGCTCATGTCGGACGTCGAGGCGACCGCGCGCATCGCTGAGCACGCCCTGCGGATCGCCGCCGCGGTGCCCGGATGACCGACGCGGGTGAGCCGTCAGCGCCGGGTGGGAGCCGCATGGGAGCGCCCTCCCACGTCGACGCCGGCGCCGTGGGTATGCCGGGGAACGTGACCGCCGGGGCCGTGCGCATCGTGCCGCTCACCGGCATCGGGGAGGTCGTCGAAGGCGCCGACCTCGCCGCGGTCCTGCTGGACGCGATGGAGAGGACGGGTGTCCACCTCGAGGAGGGCGACTGCGTCGTTGTCTCGAGCAAGGTGGTGTCGAAGGCGCTGGGCCTCACCTGGAGGGGGAGCAAGGAAGATGCCGTCGCGGCCGCCACGGTGCGGGTGGTCGCCGAGCGGCATACGGATGCCGGCACGACGCGGGTCGTCGAGTCGGTCGCCGGCCCGGTCATGGCGGCCGCCGGGGTCGACGCGTCGAACACAGGGCCGTCCGATGGGTTGCTCGTCCTGCCCGAGGATCCCGACGCGGAGGCGTCGCGGCTGAGATCCGCGATCCTGGACCACCTGGGCCTGCCGGGGTCGGCGGCTCTCGGGGTCGTCGTCAGTGACACCGCGGGGCGCCCGTGGCGCGGTGGGCTCGTCGACCTGGCGCTCGGCAGCGCAGGCATCCACGCCCTCGAGGACCTGCGCGGCGCTCAGGACCACGACGGCCGGCTGCTTTCCGTGACGGTACGAGCGCTGGCCGACGAGGTCGCGGCGGCGGCCGACCTCGTCAAGGGCAAGGCGGACGGCATTCCCGCAGCGCTGGTGCGCGGTCTCGACGCCAGCTGGTTCGCTGCGGGCGCGGCGGGGAGCAGGACGGTCGTGCGAACCGGCCCGGGTGACTGGTTCGCGCTCGGGCATGTCGAGGCCGTGCGATCGGCGCTGGGCGTGGCTCCTGGGACGCCGGAGGCGTACGACGTGGGGATGCCGTCAGTGCGGCACGACGAGGTGCTCGGCGCCCGGGTCGGGCGGGTCGTGGCGTTGGCCCTGCTCGGGGTTCCGGAGGGTTCGGCCGACGTCGGTGTCGACGAGGCCTCGGGGACGGCGGAGGTCGCCCTCGGCGCACCGGACGGCTACGAGCTCGGCCGCCTCGTGACGCGATGCGAGGTCGCGGCACACAGCGAGGGCCTCCGAGCGCGCGTCACCACCCGCTCGGACGACACCGTGACACTCCGACTCACCAGCGCCACATCCGGCTGACCCGGCCCAGACCGCGTCGAGCACTCTGGTCTGGCGCGCCGGAACCAACCAAACACATGGTTCGCTGCCCCGACAACGGGTCCGTCGACCCTGAACCAACCGAACACTTGGCTCGCGCGGGCGACCGAGAGGACGGGTCCGTCGTCCATGAACCAACCGGACACATGGTTCGCGGGCCCGGCCGCCCCGGTTGTCCATGAACCAACCAGACACATGGTTCGCGGGCCCCGGCCGCCGCGGTTCGGCGTCCGGCGGCGGCTTCGGGGCTCAGCGACCCGTGACCGGGAGGTGGGTGCGCGGGGACATGCGCGGGCCGCGGCGGGGACGGAAGGCGCCCGCGAGCTCGAGGAGGCGCTGGACGCGGTAGCGGTGCCCGGCATACGGCTCGAGGAGACGCGCGAGCCCGTCGTCGTCGACCGGCCTGCCCGTGAGCGCCCAGCCGATGTTCTTCGCGATGTGGTAGTCGCCGAAGCTCACCTCGTCCGGCAGCCCGAGGGCCCGCTGCGCGACCTCCGCCCAGGTCCACCGGCCGACACCCGGCAGGGCCCGGAGCCGCTCGCGTGCCGCATCGGGCGGGAGGGTCACGCACTCCTCGAGGCGTCCAGCGTGCTGCACCGCCCGGACCACCGTGCGCGACCTCGCTGGGTCCACGCCGGCGCGCAACCACTCCCACGACGGGATCGAGGCCCAGCCACGCGCGTCGGGCGGCACCGCGAGCCACATCGCCGCGCCCGGCCCCGGCGCGGGCTCGCCGAACCGGCGGACGAGCCGGCGGTAGCCCGAGAACGCCTCCTGCCCCGTGACCTTCTGCTCGATGACCGCCGGGACGAGGGCACCGACGACGAGGCCCGAGCACGGCACCCGCCAGTCACCGAAGGACCGCCACGCGTCGGCCACCTGAGGGTGGTGCGCCTCGAACCCATCGGGGTCGTCGCGCTCGCCGAGCAGGTCGGGCACCCTCTCGAGCATCCACGCCGCCCCGCTCCCCCACGCGTTCGCCGTCACCTCAGGGGCGTGGGATGCCGTGCGCAGCCGGAGCGTGACCGCCCCGTCGGGCGTCCGCCACGCGAACCACCAGCCGCCCTCGTCGTCGCGCCGGCTGGTGGGGTCACCCGCCCCGCGGCGGAACACGCCGAGGACCGCACCCAGGGGCACGGGTCGCGACGTGCGCACGACCCGCTCGGCTCCCCGCGTGACGGGCGTCATCAGCCGAGGTGGCGGGGCGGGACCCGCAGGTCGGGACCGGCCGGGGTGGCCGGTCCCTTGAAGGCCGCCCAGACGTAGGTGGGGACGAGCGGCAGCGCAGCCGCCAGTGCCCTCGCCGGCACCTTCGCGGCCCACTCGGGGACGTTGTCGTCGGCCGAGAACGCGTGAGGGTCGGCGAGGACCGGAAGTGTGTAGTCCCAGACGTCGAATGCCGCGAAGAGGCGCCGGAGGCCGGCCGGCGTCTCGTAGCGCTCGTAGTAGTGGTCGCCCTTGCCGGTGAGACGCAGGTAGCGGTCGGCGGCCCCCCGCGGGAGCCATGACAGGAAGGGCAGCCGGTGGTGCGGCTCGATGACCTGCCAGCGGTGCCCGACGCCGAGGTAGAGCAGGCCGCCGGGACGCAGCACCCGGTGGATGTCGGCCACGACCGCCGCAGGGTCGACGACGTGCTCGTAGATGTGGTTGAGCACGGCGACGTCGACCGAGTCGTCGTCGAACGGCAGGTCCTCCCCGCGAGCCAGCTGGAAGTCGACCCGCTCCCCGAAGCGC
>DASSYJ010000124.1:0-10893 GCA_035703305.1 Ornithinibacter sp.
TGCTGGGAGATCGCGCTCGCGGCCCTGGCGGAGCTCGGCGGCCGTCCCGAGGACGTCATCCGCACGCGTCACTTCATCACCGACGACGACGTGGTCGACGCCGTCTCGTCGGTGCACGGCGAGATCTTCGGCGCCATCCACCCGGCCAGCACGATGGTGCTCGTCGCGGGTCTCGTCGACCACCGGTGGAAGGTCGAGGTCGAGCTCGACGCGATCGTCGCCGACGCCTGAGCGCGCGTCAGGCCCGGGCGGCCGGCTCGGCCCCGCCACCGGCGGGTCGGGGACCAGCCCCCTCGCCGGACGACCCGGCGACCCCGGAGGACCCGGCGGTGCCGGGCGGCCTCGCGACGGCCGCGTCCGCGACGCTGCCCTCCGCGGGCACGACGGGGTCCTCGGCAGGCGGGACGACGTCGTGCCGGCGCCGCAGCAGCACTGCCCAGCGCCCGCGTGGGCCGCGCGCCTGGCCGGCGATCTGCGTGGGGGCCACCTCGGTGCCCGGGTCCTTGACGGCCTGGCCGGCCGCCACCGCGACGGGACCGATCCCCTCCCCCCGGCGGGGCTCCGGTGGCCGGTCGGAGGTGTCCGCGCCCCACACCCCCAGCGCGGCGCACACGCTCGGCAGGAGCGCGGCGGCAGCGCGGGCGTACCCGGCTGCCGACGGGTGGAACCGGTCCCGGCTGAACATCTCGTGCGGTGACTCGAGGAACTCCGGCCCGAGGAGGTCCCCGAGCGAGACGGTGCGTCCTCCCGCCTCCACGACCGCGACCGTCTGCGCCGCCGCGAGGTCACGCGACCACCGCTTCATGAGCGACCGGAGCGGCTGCTGGATCGGCTGGATGGTGCCGAGGTCGGGACAGGTGCCCACGACGACCTCCGACCCCAGTGCGCGGATGCGGCGGACCGTCAGCTCCAGGGCCCGCACCGACGCCGACCGGTCGATGCGGTGCGTCACGTCGTTGGCCCCGACCATGATGAGGACGACGTGGGGGCGCAGGACGTCCTCGAGGGCGTTGGCGAGCTGGCGCTCGAGGTCGCTCGACTCGGCGCCGACGACCGACCGGTTCGTCACGCGCACCCGACGTCCGGTCAGTGCCGCGACCCCGCTCGCGACGATCGCGCCGACCGTCTCGTGGGCGGCGTCGACCCCGAGGCCCGCGGCCGAGCTGTCGCCGAGCACGACGACCTCGTAGGGCTGGCCCCGGCCCGAGCCGTAGACCCCGTCGTCGTCGGGGGAGTCGTCGAACGGCGTGCCGATGACCCGGCGCGCGAGGGCCGCCTCGACCTTGATGACGCCCCATCCGGCCGCCCCGAGCGCCGCACCCACCGCCGCCAGACCACCACCGCCGTATGCCGCGGTGGCTGCGATCTTGCGGGCTCGTCGTGCGCGTCCCATCCGTTCCGTCCTCCTCGCGTGGCCCTCCACGGTAACGCTGCCCGACGACACCGCGTCCGCGTTTCCGGCGCACCGGCATACGGTGAGGTCGTGGAGGTGCGCAGTGGGGACTCGGCGGAGCTCGACGTGGTCGTCGACGTCGACGACACGGCGGCGGCGCTGGGCTCGGGCAGCCTTCGGGTGCTGGGCACTCCCCGACTGCTCGCGTGGTGCGAGCAGGCGACCTGCCGGGTGCTGGATGGCCGGCTCCCGGAGGGGTCGACGAGCGTGGGCACGACCGTGCGCCTCGACCACCTCGCTCCGAGCGACGTCGGCGAGCGACTCGTGGTGCGCGCCGAGGTGATCGCGGTCGACGGTCGGCGGGTCGCCTTCACGGTCGCCGCGACGGATGCCGTGGGCCGGGTCGTCGGCCGGGGGACGGTCGAGCGGGTCGTCGTGGAGGCGGACCGGTTCCTCGCTCGGCTCCGCGGCCAAGTCCACCCATGACGCTAGCGAGGTCAACTGCCCTTCAGCGCAACGGTTTCCGTGCCTGCAGCGTGTAGCTGAGGGGCAACCGCTCGGGGTGCTCCAGCAGGCTCCACTCCCCGAGGTCGTCGCGGACCATGCGGCCGGGCAGCGCCTCCCACGGGACGCTGCGGTGCTCGACGAGGCCCGTGACCTCGAGCCCGTGGGCCATCAGCGCCGTGGCCGTCTCCCCCAGGCCGTGGTTCCACGACAGGGTGCGGTGGTGCACGAAGTCGACGTCGGTGTCCACGTACGTCCCCGGGTCCTCCTCGTCGATCGGCTCGGGTGTCTCGAAGTACGGGTAGCCCAGCGTGAGGACGTCCGTGCGCGTCTCGTCGAACGCCCACATCATGGGGTGCCCCTCGCGGACGAACAGCCGCCCGCCGGGCACGAGGAGCTCGTCGACGACCCCCGCCCACCGGTCGATGTCGGGCAGCCAGCACAGGGCGCCGATGCCGGTGTAGACGAGGTCGAAGGTCCGTCCACCCACGGCGTGCGGCGCCGAGTAGGTGTCCGCCTCGACGTAGTCGACGGGCGGCCCTGCCTGGGCGGCCAGCCGACGGGCCTCCACGAGTGACGCCGGTGACAGGTCGAGCCCGGTCATCGTGGCACCGAGGCGCGCGAGGGACAGGGTGTCGGTGCCGATGTGGCACTGCAGGTGGATGCCGGTCAGCCCGGTGACGTCGCCGAGCAGCGGCCGGTCGAACCGCACCACGCCGCTGAGGTGGTCCGGGTCGGCCGCGAACCTCTCGAACCCGTAGTCGGGGCTGGCCGCGTGGGCGGGTGCGCGCTCGTCCCAGTTGGCGCGGTTGACGGCGAGGTAGTCCTCCATGCGGGCCATCGTGGCCCAGGTGGCTGGCTCCGCGCCTCCTCGTTTCGGGCGGCAGGAGGGCTCCCCGAGGCGTGCAAGGATGACCCGGTGAAGTATGCGGAGCACGTCGTGGACCTCGTCGGAAACACCCCTCTCGTCAAGCTGACGTCGGTCACCGAGGGCCTCGCGGCGACCGTGCTCGCCAAGGTCGAGTACCTCAACCCGGGCGGCTCCGTGAAGGACCGGATCGCGCTCAAGATGGTCGAGGCCGCCGAGGAGTCCGGCCAGCTGCGGCCTGGTGGCGTCATCGTCGAGCCGACCTCCGGCAACACCGGGGTCGGCCTCGCGCTCGTCGCCCAGCGCCGCGGCTACTCCTGCATCTTCGTGTGCCCCGACAAGGTCTCGGAGGACAAGCGGAACGTCCTCAAGGCGTACGGCGCGCAGGTCGTCGTCTGCCCCACCGCTGTCCCGCCGGACCACCCCGACTCCTACTACTCGGTCTCCGACCGGCTCGTGCGCGAGACCCCCGGGGCCTGGAAGCCCGACCAGTACTCCAACCCCAACGGCCCGCTGTCCCACTACGAGACGACCGGCCCCGAGATCTGGCGCGACACCGACGGCCTGGTCACCCACTTCGTCACGGGCGCGGGCACGGGCGGCACGATCTCCGGCGCCGGTCGCTACCTCCGAGAGGTCTCGGCCGACCGGGGGTCGGGCCGGGTCCGGGTCGTCGCGGCCGACCCGGAGGGGTCGGTCTACAGCGGTGGCACCGGCCGCCCCTACCTCGTCGAGGGCGTGGGCGAGGACTTCTGGCCGGCGGCGTACGACCCCTCGCAGGTCGACGAGGTGGTCGCGGTCACCGACGCCGAGTCCTTCGAGATGACCCGCCGCCTCGCGCGCGAGGAGGGCCTGCTCGTGGGTGGCTCGTGCGGCATGGCCGTCGTCGCCGCGCTCCGGGTCGCGAAGGACCTCCCGGCCGACGCCGTGGTCGTCGTCCTCCTCCCCGACTCGGGCCGGGGCTACCTCTCCAAGATCTTCAACGACGACTGGATGGCGTCCTACGGCTTCATGAGGAGTGACGCCGAGCGCACGGTCGGAGACGTGCTCCACGCCAAGGACGGCGCCATCCCTGCGTTGGTCCACACACACCCGACGGAGACCCTCCGCGACGCGATCGAGATCCTGCGCGAGTACCACGTCTCGCAGATGCCGGTCGTCAACGCGGAGCCACCCGTCATGTCGGGAGAGGTCGCCGGGGCGGTCTCCGAGCGCGACCTCCTCGAGGCGCTGTTCACGGGCAAGGCGCACCTCGCGGACCCGGTGGCGCGACACATGAGCCCCGGGCTCCCGCTCGTGGGGTCGGGCGAGCCCATCTCGACCGCGCGGCACGAGCTCGAGCACTCGGATGCCGTGCTCGTCGTCGACGACGGCAAGCCGATCGGCATCCTCACCCGCGCCGACCTCCTCGCCTTCCTCACGGACTGACCGCGTCGGCCTCCGGACACCCGTCGGGGTCGGACGCCGCACACCCGGAGCGACGCACCGGCGCGATGACGTCCCGGGCTCCCGGCATCCGGCCGTGCGGGTGAGACTGGAGGCGTGAACCCCGAACGACCCCGGTGGGAGAG
Organism: Ornithinibacter sp.; assembly: GCA_035703305.1. GTDB lineage: Bacteria > Actinomycetota > Actinomycetes > Actinomycetales > Dermatophilaceae > Fodinibacter. The sequence goes on from DASSYJ010000124.1 coordinate 4,337, forward strand.
CCCCGTCGAGAAGGCGATCCGCGAGGCGCAGGAACGCGGCGAGTTCGACGACCTGCCCGGCGCGGGCAAGCCGCTGACCGACCTCGGCGACCCTGACGACCCGCTCTGGTGGGTCCGCCGGAAGGCCGAGCGCGAGCAGCTCGACCTCTCCCTCGCCCTGCCGCCGGCGCTGCAGCTCCGCAAGGAGGCCGCCGGCTACCCCGAGTCGCTCGTCGACCTGAGGTCGGAGGCGGGGGTCCGGGAGGTGCTCGAGGACTTCAACCGGCGGGTCCGCCACGACCGGCTCCGCCCGCCGGACCCCGGGATGCCGCAGCTCCTCGCGCCGACCGTCGACGTCGAGGAGATGGTCGAGCGCTGGCGCGCGCTGCGAGCAGCCTCACAGCCCCCGGAGGTTGACCCGCCGGTAACAACCGGCGAGGCTCGACCCCGGCGCCGCTGGTGGCGCCGTCGGCGGTGAGGAGGTGACGGATGCCGGGCCCCGGCATCCGCACGGCTCGCCCCCGGGCCACCCCGGGGTGGCCCGAACCGTCCTGGCCACCCGGCCCGCGCGGGTAACGGACACCCCCCACGCCGACCGGTCGACCGACGAAGAAGGGTCCATGAGCGAGTACCCCCACCTGCTGGCCCCGCTCGACCTCGGCCACGTGACCCTCCCGAACCGCGTCGTCATGGGCTCGATGCACACCGGGCTCGAGGACCACGCCCGCGACTTCCCGAGGCTCGCCGCCTACTTCGCCGAGCGGGCTCGCGGGGGAGCGGGACTCATGGTGACGGGAGGGTTCGCACCGAACGTCGAGGGCACCCTCTACCCGCTCGCCTCCAAGCTGACGACCCGGCGCGAGGCCCGGCAGCACCGCCAGGTGACCGACGCGGTCCACGAGGTGGGCGGCCTGATCGCGCTCCAGATCCTCCACGCCGGCCGCTACGCCTTCACCCCGTGGTGCGTCGCCCCGTCGGCGGTCAAGAGCCCGATCAGCCGCTTCGCACCCCGGGCGCTGACGGACCGCGGCGTCCGCCGGCAGGTCCGCGCCTTCGCCCGGGCCGCGCGGCTCGCGCGTGAGGCGGGCTACGACGGCGTCGAGGTCATGGGGTCCGAGGGGTACCTCATCAACGAGTTCCTCGCCCCCCGCACCAACCGGCGCACCGACCGCTGGGGCGGCTCCCCGGAGAACCGGCGCCGCTTCGCCGTCGAGACGGTGCGCGCGGTCCGCGAGGCGGTCGGCCCCGACTTCGTCGTCATCTACCGCATCTCCGTCCTCGACCTCGTCGAGGACGGGCAGACCTGGGACGAGGTGACCGCCCTGGCCCGCGAGGTCGAGGCGGCCGGGGCGAGCATCCTCAACCTCGGCATCGGGTGGCACGAGGCGAGGGTGCCGACGATCGTCACGTCGGTGCCCCGGGCGGCCTTCACCTCGTATGCCGGGCGCCTCAAGGAGCACGTCACCTTGCCGGTCGTCGCGACGAACCGGATCAACATGCCCGACGTCGCCGAGGCCGTGCTGGCCGAGGGCGGTGCCGACCTCGTCTCGCTCGCCCGGCCGTTCCTCGCCGACCCCGAGTGGGTGCTCAAGGCCGTCGAGGCCCGGCCCGACGAGATCAACACGTGCATCGCCTGCAACCAGGCCTGCCTCGACCACACGTTCGTCAAGAGGACCGCGAGCTGCCTGGTCAACCCGCGTGCGGGTCACGAGACAGAGCTCGTGCTCGGCCCGACCCGCACCGTGAAGCGCGTCGCGGTGGTGGGCGCGGGCCCGGCGGGTCTCGCCGCCGCGACCACGCTGGCCGATCGCGGGCACGAGGTCGAGCTCTTCGAGGCGCGTGACCACGTGGGCGGCCAGTTCGACATCGCGATGCGCATCCCGGGCAAGGAGGAGTTCGCCGAGACCATCCGTTACTACACGCGGCGGCTCGACCTCTCGGGAGTGAAGGTGCACCTCGGCCGGCCGGTCGACGCCGACGAGCTCGCGGCCGCGGGTTTCGCCGAGGTCGTCGTCGCCACCGGGGTCGAGCCCCGGGTGCCGGACATCCCCGGCGTCGACCACCCCATGGTCATGACGTATGCCGAGCTCGTGCGTGGCGAGCGGATGCCCGGCACCCGCGTCGCGGTCGTCGGGGCCGGGGGGATCGGGGTCGACGTGAGCGAGTTCCTCACGACGGCCCACTCGCCGGCCCTCGACCTCGAGTCCTGGCGGAAGGAGTGGGGCGTGGGTGACCCCGCGGACACCCGGGGCGGCGTCACGGCGCCCCACCACGAGCCGAGCCCCCGCCACGTCGTGCTGCTCCAGCGCAAGACGACTCCGATCGGGAAGGGCCTCGGCAAGACGACGGGCTGGGTGCACCGGGCGGCGCTCAAGGCCAAGGGGGTCGAGCAGGTCACCGGTGTCACGGCATACGAGCGCATCGACGACGAGGGCATCCACGTGCGCCTCGGTGAGCACGGCTCCGAGCGTCGCACGTTCGCCGTCGACACCGTCGTGCTGTGTGCCGGCCAGGAGTCGGTGCGGTCCCTCGCCGGCGAGCTCGAGGCGCGAGGCGTGACGACCCACGTCATCGGCGGCGCCGACGTGGCCCTGGAGGTCGACGCGAAGCGGGCGATCCGGCAGGGCACCGAGCTCGCTGCGCGCATCTGACCCAGGGCCGCCCGAGGGCCCACGCGTCGACTCGGTGTGACGTGGGGATCAGGTGACCCCGCCGCGGTGTGCGGCGCGAGGAGCATGGAGGTAGGGCCGCGAGCCCTGCGGCCCGTGCACCCCGGAGGTGTGCCATGGCAGCAGCACCGGTTCCCCAGATGTCCGTCCCCCACCGGGACACCCGCGACGTCCGGCTCGCGTGGGCGTGCTTCGTCGCCTCACCCGTCTTCTTCGTCCTGGCGTTCGCGGTCGGCGAGGGCATGTCCGCCCTCCTCGGCTACGACGGGATCGGGCCGGCTCCCATGGGGGTGGGCGTGCTCAGCGTGGCCGCGGCGCTCGTGGTGTTCAGCATCCCCGCCGCGCTGGCCGTGTGGTTCGCCCGCCGTGCCCATGCGCAGGGTGACGACCGGGCGAAGGTGCCCGCCATCGTGCTGGCCGTGATGTCGGCCGGTTTCCTGGCGCTCAACCTGTTCTCGTGGATCGTCGGTCTCGTCTTCGGGTGAGCAGCGGTGGACGGACGTAGATTGTGCTCGTGTCGAGCTCTGGGTCGGGCGGGTACGAGGAGCCGCCTGAGGTGGGTGACGAGGCGGCGACACTCATGGGGTCGCTGGAACGGCAGCGCGCCACCTTCGCGTGGAAGTGTGCCGACCTCGACCGGGCCGCGCTCGACGCGAGGGTCGGAGCGTCGGAGCTGACGCTGGCCCGGCTGCTCAAGCACCTGGCCTACATGGAGGACATCAACTTCACCCGAGAGCTCGCGGGCGAGCCGCTCCCCGAGCCGTGGAGCTCGGTCGCTGACTCGCCCGACGACCCCCGGTCGGAGTGGGTGTTCCGCTCGGCGGACGACGACGCGGCCGAGGACCTCTACCGGTTGTGGGAGGCGGCCGTCGACCGGTCGCGAGGCGCGACGCGTCGGGCCCTGACCGCAGGTGGGCCGGGCTCGACGTACCTCGAGGGCGGTAGCCGGGAGATCAGCCTGCGCCGGCTGCTCGTGGACATGATCGAGGAGTACGCCCGGCACACGGGCCACGCCGACCTCATCCGGGAGGCTGTCGACGGCCGCGTCGGCGAGGACCCGCCCGGGCCGGCCCGGCCGTACCCGTCGGGGTGACCATCGGGGGCCCCCTCGCACGAGGCAAGGGCGCGCGGGCTGGGCTCAGCGGCCCAGGACCTCGCGCTCGCCCGGGTCGCGGGCCGGGTCGTGCTCGGGCAGTGCGTCGATGGCCCAGTCGGAGCGCTTCCACTGCGGAACCGGTGTGACGCAACCGCTCGCCGGCACGAACCGTGAGCGGCGCACGAGCGCGTAGCGGTGGATGTAGCGAGGGCAGTTGGGATAGACGGCCCTCGCCCGGACCCGGACGACGAACTGGGCCTCGGGGTACTCCTCGCGCAGCGGGTCGTCGAGGTCGATGCTCGCGGTGCCGTCGAGCCGCATCCGGTGGCCGCGCTCGAAGTCGATGAACAACATGCCGACGGCGGGGTTGACGAGGACGTTGCCGGCCGACAGGTACATCCCGTTGCCGTCGTAGCTGGGGAAGGCCACGGTGTGGGGGTCGAGCACGCGGACGAACCCCGGGTCGCCGCCCTTGTACGAGCACGTCGGCCGCCCCTCGGCGTCGGCGGTCGCGAGGAAGAACATGTCACGCGCCTCGATGAACGCCCGGTCTCCCTGGTCGATCGTGTCGCTCACGAGCAGGTCGTCGATGCGGTCGGCCAGCGCACGCGTGTCGAAGCGGTCCTGGAGCGACCTGCTCCCGTCGTGGAATCCCGACACCATGCATCCTCCTGCCGTGGGGGGCCCTCGGTAGCCGTCCGGTCCGGGCTATGGCGACCCACGGTGCGACCAGTGTGGCCCCGACAGGGGTCGAGCACCATCACCCAACCCTCCTTACGGCTTCGTCCGCGTCTGGTCATCGCCTCGTCACGGACTCGCCCGGGGGACCGACCGGATGGCCTCCGCGAGTGCTCGTGACGTGGGAAGGCCCTCGGTCGTGCCCTCGCCGCGGTAGAGGCGGCAGGCGACCGCGGCCGGAGCGGACGAGGCGAAGAGGTCACGGCCGTCGACGAGGAACGACGGAGAGCCCGTGAAGCCGCGCGCCCCGGCCATGTCCTGCGACCCGATCACGGTCGTCGTCACCGGCGTGCCCGACCGGCCGAGCGCGGTCAGGGCCTCGCGCAGCCGCGTCAGCGCAAGAGCCGCGTGTGGGCACCCTTGCACGACGCAGAGCTCCACCTGCATCCCCTGATCATCGCGCGTGCCCGTGCGCGACGGAACGAGGTGCTCGCGCGGTTCCGAGCTCCGCTGGTCGGTGCGGAAACCCGGGGACGCGGCCCACCCCGGGAGGGGCGGACTGTGACACGGTGGACGGATGGCCACGTCAGACCAGTACGCGAGCGTCCGCTACCTCGTCGACGACGTCCAGGACGCCGTCGACTTCTACACGACCCACCTGGGCTTCACCGTGAAGAGCATCGTCGCCCCCGCGTTCGCCGACGTCGTGCGCGGCCCGCTGCGGCTCCTCCTCTCCGGTGCCGCGAGCTCGGGCGCCCGTGCGACACCCGAGGAGCTCGACGTGCCGGGCCGCAACCGCATCCACCTCGTCGTGGAGGACCTCGACGCCGAGGTCGACCGCCTCCGAGCCGCAGGCGTCACCTTCCGCAGCGACGAGGTGGCCGGGCCGGGCGGTCGTCAGGTCCTCGTCGCCGACCCCTCGGGAAACCTCGTCGAGATCTTCCAGCCGGCCGACGGCAGCTGACCGCGTGGACAGACGGCCCCCGGCCGACGCCCGCGGCCGACTGTCAGGGCTCGGCCGAGGTCAGTGCCGGCTGAGGCCAGGGCCGGCTGAGGCCAGTCCCGGCTGATATGGGGCCTGGCGCGATGTCCGTCTGCGCCGGGAGGTTCCCCACCCGACCGGGCAGGTGAGCCCGTCCTGCGCACGGCTCGGGCGGTCGTGTCGTGCTCGGTGCCGCCGCGCGGCGGGGGCGCCAGGCGCCGAGAGGCATCCGGTGCTCCGTGGGTCACAGCATGGTCGTGGACGTCGGGGGGCGCAGGACGATGGAGGTGGAGCCCCGGCTCCCCGGGTCTCGTCCCCCCGAGGAGGCGCGCGTCGTGAATGCCACCACCCACCCCGTTCCCCCCACTCCGGTGCCACGTGACGACCGCGACGTCCGGTTCGCGTGGGCGTGCCTGATGGGGGCCCCCATCGCCTTCGTCCTGGCCTTCGTCCTGGGCGAGGGCATTTCGACCGTGATGGGCGTCGAAGAAGGGGCCACGCCCGCCGTGTGGGTCGCCGTTCTCGTGCTCCTGCTGGCGGTGGCGTTGTTCGCCGTCCCGACCGTGCTCGTCTGGCGGTTCGCGAACCGGGCCCGCGCGCTCGGTGACAACCGCGCGAGGGTCCCGGCCATCGTGCTCACCGTGCTCGCGGTGGCCTTCGTCGGGGTCAACCTGTTGTCCGGGGTCCTTGCCCTCCTGTTCGGTCCGGCCTGACCACTGAGGACGAGCGGCCCTCAGTCCACCTCGCGCCCACTTGAGTCCCCGACCCCGGCCAGCCTCGGGGGACTCAGCCGTCGGGCAGCCACAGCCCAGTGGCGGCCCGTGCCGGACTCCTCGCCCGAGCCCGGCGAGCACTCCAGAACGCCCGTATGGCCGCTTGTTGCACGATCTTCGGCCGGGAGAGTGGCCCGTTCGGGTCTGGTCGACCGATCGGCGTCGCGAGTACGATCGCTCAGCCGTTGGAAAGGAGCGACCGATGAAGAGGTCCGCAGTCGTCTGCATCACGGCAGCCGGGCTTGGCCTCGCGCTCAGTGCGCCGGCGTCAGCCGCAGAACCCGACTGGCACGCAAGCTGTGCCGGGTTGGCGGGAGCCAGCCGCGCCGGGAGCCCAGGTGCCCAGGCCGCCGTCGTGCACGGGGTCCTGGAGGAGGCGT
>DASSYJ010000043.1:0-11089 GCA_035703305.1 Ornithinibacter sp.
GGGGTGTGGAACACGACGGGGATGCCGCGCTTGGTCGCCGTGAGGAGGGCGACGGCGGTCGCGTGCGCCGTCGTCATGACCGAGGCCACGTTGACGTCGGCGAACACCCGCTCGACGGCGACGACCTCGGGCTCGAAGCGCGCGAGCCACCCGTCGAGCTCACGCTCCAGGTAGACGAGCCGCTGCCCCGGGTGGCCGTCGCTCGGGGTGCGCACGACACCGACGGCAACCATCGTCGCGCGGCCGGCTCGCCCGTCGACGACGCCCAGCCCGCAGCGGGTCAGGCCGGGGTCGACGCCGAGCACGCGCACGCGGGAGATCCCTTCACCTCGTCGCCACCCGGGTCGCCGGATGCCGGTTAGAACACCTGTTCGGGACCCCACGCTACACAGCCGGGCGCGTCGGCCGGGGCAGCAACACGCGGCTGGTGGTCGCTGCTGCCCACGGCCCCGACCCGCCCCATCGAGAGGAGGCAACACGCACGCCGCCGGTGTCGATCAGTCGGCGTGTTGCCTCATCTCGACGGGCGCGGCGGCAACGGTCACGCCGCGGCGGCAACGGGTACGCCGCGGCGGCGCGACGGCATCCGCCTCACTCGTCCTCGAGCTGGGCGATGACGTCGTCGGGGATGTCGCCGTTGGCGAAGACGTCCTGGACGTCGTCGGAGTCCTCGAGGGCCTCGATGACCCGGATCATCTTCTTGGCGCCGTCGAGGTCGAGCGGCACCTGCATGCTCGGCACCCACGACGCCTCGGCCGAGTCGTAGTCGACACCGGCGTCCTGGAGGGCGCTGCGCACGGCCACGACGTCGGACGCCTCGGAGACGATCTCCCACGTCTCGCCGTTGTCGTTGACCTCCTCGGCCCCGGCGTCGAGGACGACCTCGAGGATCTCGTCCTCCCCCTGGGCGTCGGACTTCGGGACGATGACGACACCCTTGCGGGTGAAGAGGTAGGACACCGAGCCGGGGTCGGCCAGCGAGCCGCCGTTGCGGGTGAGCGCGGTGCGGACCTCGGCGGCCGCCCGGTTGCGGTTGTCGGTGAGGCACTCGATGAGCACGGCGACACCCCCGGGTGCGTAGCCCTCGTAGGTGATCGTCTCCCAGTGCGAGCCCCCCGCCTCGGCGCCCGAGCCCCGCTTGACGGCGCGGTCGATGTTGTCGTTGGGGACCGAGGACTTCTTGGCCTTCTGGATCGCGTCGTAGAGCGTCGGGTTGCCCCCGGGGTCGCCACCGCCGGTGCGGGCCGCGACCTCGATGTTCTTGATGAGCTTGGCGAAGAGCTTGCCCCGCTTGGCGTCGATCGCCGCCTTCTTGTGCTTGGTGGTCGCCCACTTGGAGTGGCCGCTCATGAACGCTCCCTCTGGTGTTGCCTCACGATGTCGACGAACAGTCGGTGGACGCGGTGGTCACCGGTCACCTCCGGGTGGAACGAGGTGACGAGCAGGTCTCCCTGTCGCGCGGCGACGATCCTACCCGCGGCCGGTCCCTCCTCGACCCGGGCGAGGACGTGCACGGACTCGCCGGCCTCCTCGACCCACGGTGCCCGGATGAAGACCGCGCGCACCGGCTCGCCACCGAGCTCGCGGATGTGGAGGTCCTCCTCGAAGGAGTCGACCTGCCGCCCGAACGCGTTGCGCCGCACCGTGATGTCGAGGCCGCCGAGTGTCTCCTGGTCGGGGCGTGCGTCGGCGATGCGGTCGGCGAGCATGATCATCCCCGCGCACGAGCCGTACACCGGCATACCGCCGGCGATGCGCTCGCGCAGTGGCGCCTGCAGGCCGAACGCGCGGACGAGCTTGTCCATCGTCGTGGACTCGCCGCCTGGGATCACGAGCCCGTCGACCGCCGCGACCTCGTCCGGGCGGCGCACCGTCGTCGTGCGCGCGCCGCTCGCCTCGAGCGCGGCGAGGTGCTCGCGGACGTCGCCCTGGACCGCGAGGACGCCGATGAGGGGGATGCCGGTCACGAGCCAGAACTGTATGCCGCGCCGCCCGAACCGTAGGCAGGTCGCACGAGGTCGGGGGTGGGGGCGGGCGTGGTCAGGGTCGGGTCATGCCCCGGGCAGCCACTCCAGGAGCTTGGGCCCGAGCTCGGGGCGCCCGAAGTAGGAGCTGTGGTCCACCCCGGCCTCGGCCGGGAACACGAGCGGGTCGGGGACGGGGAATCCCGGCGTCGACGGCAGGTCGTACGCCCCGACCGTCGGCACGACGAGGTCGTTGCGGACGTCCTCGAAGACGATGTCCGTGCCCTCGTCGCGGGCGATCCGGGCGAGTGAGGAGCCGGGTGGCGGCTCGAAGTCCGACGCCACGACCCGGTAGGTCGCCGTGCTGCCGGGAGAGGCGTTGAACGCCTTCAGGCCCGGCCCCGACGGGTTCATGGACATGATTCCCTCGAGGCCACCGAAGGCCCCGACCGCGAGCTGCTTGACGATCGCCAGCACGAGGCCGAGCACGTCGGTGACGCCGTTGTCGGGGATGTACTGGACGAGGTTCGTGATGCGGTCCAGCAGCTGCGAGAGGTGCTCCTTGTCGGCCAGGGCCGTGCCCGCGTTCGGCGGGGCGACCATGACGAGGTTCCGCACCCGCAGGCGGTCGCCCAGGCCCAGCTCGCTCCCCCGCTCCGCGAGGGCACGGCCCACGAGGCCGCCCCGCGAGTGGGTGACGACGTCGACCGTCAGCGAGGCGTTCGCGGGAAGCACCCCGGCCAGCCACTCGACGTTGTTGCTCGGGGTCACCGAGACCGTGAAGTGGTCGAGGGCGAACACCCGTCCCTCGTAGCGCCTCGCAAGCTCGGTGAGGACCGCGGCGGGGAGGGCGGTGAATGCCGTGTGCGACATCGCCGTCGTCCCGTGGACGAACAGCAGGGCGGCGCCGCGAGCGGCCCGCGCCCAGTCGGGGTCCCCGAACGCCGGCACATCCCGCGACGTGAGCGTGTCGACGCCGATCCACCGCACCTGGTTGCGGCGGTAGTGCTCCTCCCACCGACCCGCGAAGTGGTTGCCGACCTCGCCGAGGACGGGGTCGACCAGCGGGAAGACGAGCACCTTGAAGAGCTTGCTCCCGAGGGCGCCGAGGATGCCGCGCTGGTCACCCTCCGCGGACTCCGCGAGGACCACGGCGCGCGGCACCCGGTAGGTGCGCCGCTCGCCCCCTCGAGAGGGCGTGTCCTGCGGGTCGAAGGAGTCCGGGAGGTGCCACGTCAGCGAACCGTCCTCCGCGGCATACAGGAGCACCTGGCCGTTGCCCTCGCCCGGACCGGGCACCTCGACGACGATCTCCTCACCACCTCCCCCGGCCCGGCTCCCTCCCCGGTCGTCGAGCTCGACCTGCCGGCTCACCTCGACCGTGACCTGCTCGGTCATCGACGCCTCGTCGAGGGCGGTGAGGAACTCCTCGGTGGAGTCCTCGGCCCCGCGCATCCCGGCGCTCCCGGCCGGGTGTACCTCGACCTCCCCGGTCAGCCCCGGCGTCGTGATGACGACGTCGCCGATGACGACGGGGATCCCCTCGGGCCGCAGCTGCTCTGCCATGTCGTGTCCCTCCGTGGTGCTCAGGTCGGTCTGGTGAGGCGCAGGCGGGGGTGCCCGAACACCTGGAAGGCGACGAGGGTCGCCGTCACGCCGGGGGTGCCGGCCTCGACGGCCTCCTCGGTGTACTGCGCCCGGATCGACCGCATCGCCTCGCCGATCCCGACGGGGTCCGCGGCGACCCAGGCCTGCGCGTAGAAGGCCTCGGCCACCGAGCGGGCGACGTCGTCGTCGATGTTCCACAGCGGCGCGACGACGGCGCTGGCCCCGATGCGCAGCAGCGTCGTCGCGAACCCCCCGTAGCTGCCGAGGACCCGCTTGTCGGAGCCGACCTGGCACGCGTTGAGGAACACGAGCGGGCCGGCTCCGAGGTCGCCGTTCTCGACCTCGATGGGCGTGAGGAACGTCGGCCTGACCGCGCCGCCGGCATCCTTGGTGAGCAGGACGATGCCCTCCTGGTCGCCCTGGCTGTCGAACTGGCCGTGCAGGGCCACGTGCACGACGTCGGCCTGTGGCACGCCTCGCAGCAGGTCGATGATGCTGACCAGGTCGGGGGGCACCGACGTGGCCGGTGGGCTGAACAGCCGGGCGACGGCCGAGGCCTCGTCGAGGGCGTTGTCGAGCCTGCCCCACCCGGGCACCCCGGTGTAGTCGGCGGTCACGACCGCTCCGGCGCGGACGTCGACCCGCGAGCGGGGGGACGGACGCGGCTTCTGCTCGCTCAACGGCCAACGCCCGATGGCGGCATGGGCTCCCAGGAACGGCGAGGACCCACCCCAGGGGGTGGTCAGCGGCGGCTCGATCGTCCCCAGCTCCCAGGGGACGTAGAGCTCCTCGGTGAGCAGCAGGACGGCGGGGGCGACCGTGCGTCCCGGCTCGGTGACGAGGGCGTGGAGCGCGGCCTGGATGCCCTGCGGGATGGCGGCGCCGATGCGCTTCGCGCGGCCGGCGAGGGTGTAGTAGTCGGCGACCCGGTCGGTCGAGAACTGGATGGCGCGCCTGGTGTTGAGGGCGAACGCGGAGACGTCGTCGTCGAGGCCGGCGACGTTCGGGGCGTCGGGCACCGTGACCCCCGAGGCGCCGGCATACGCCGTCCACACCCAGCTGGTCGGTGACGCGTCCGAGCGGCAGACGGCCACGACGAGGTCGGGAGCGTCGGCGGCGGCCACCGGAGCGAGGTCGAGGAGCCCGACGTCCCGGGCAGCCACCGTGGGAGCCGCCGCGACGAGGGAGGCGTCGTCGACGCACGCGAAGGACCGGAACGCGACGGCCACGACCTGTCCGTCGCGCAGGTAGTGGACGCCGACCCGTCGGGTCGCCGGGCCGTCCTCGATGTAGGTGGCGGTGAAGCCGACCGTCACGGCGGGGTAGGGGTCGGCATCGGTGACCGTGAGGACGAACCGGGTCGCCCCCGCCGGCACGAGCGAGGCCGGGTCGTGCACGAGGACCACCTCGAGCTCGCTGTCCTCCCCGGCCACGGTCTCGACCTTGCCGCTCGAGACGACGAGGCCCGACTTGCGCGGGGCGAGGCCCACCGTGACCTCGAACGGGGTGTCGACCACGACGACGTCGGGCCGGGCCGTCTTCGTGTCGAGGTCGATGCGTGGGTATGCCGTGCGGCTCGCGGTCGGGTGGACGGAGGCCGCCTCCACCGCCGCGTCGGTCCCCGCCTCGTGTCCCACCACGGCCACGGACTCGACCCCTCCCCGGGGCCGGGACGCGGACCTCTCGCCGCGCGGTCCACCGCGCAGGACCGGCTCGGGCGGCGCGGGCGGCTCGGCAGACAGGAGCGGCGGCTCGTGCGACGCGGGCTCCGGCAGCGTGTCCCTCTCGCGGGCGACCAGCTCGAGCAGCCCCGCGAGCCACGCCGGGTCGACACCGGCCTCGACGGCCCCGGTCAGACCACGCAGCAGCCGGGCCGAAGGGCTGCGCCCGAGGATCCTGGCGATGCGTGCCCCGTCCTCGCCGGACAGGCCCGCGGTGGCGCCGAGGAGGTCCGCGACCGGGAGCCGCGAGGCAGGCGCCACGCCGCTCACGACCTCGGCCCCGGTGAGACCCGCCCGGCGACTCTCCCCCGAGGTCGTGGCGACGGCACGAGAGACGAGGTCGAGCACCAGCGCCCCCGCGTCGTCCGGGGGCAGCGCCCACAGCTCGGCGAGCTCCTCGGCGGAGACGTGGTCGGACAGCGCGTCGACGGGAGCGAGGCGCAGGGCCCCCGCCACGGACCGGGCGCGGTCCATGGCGGCCACGTCAGGCGACGGGCGTGGCACCACGGGCTCGGGGCGCACGGCGCACGTGGCGACAAGAGTGGCGAGCAGGCGACCGGCAGGGTCGGTTCGGCCCGAGATCGCCCCGGCCAGGCTGTCGCGGTCGGCCTCCGCCATGCCGTATGCCGCGAGGGCGCGCGTCAGCGACGCCACGTCCCCGTCGCCGAGGACGGCGACGGCATCCGCGAGCGCGTTCCAGGTCTCGACGTCTGCCACGTGCTCCTCCTGGGGTGTGGAGCCCGGCGACGCGTCCCTGATACGTCGTGCGCGAAGAAACTCGAGCCGCAGGCGTATCACGGAGCGTTGACCTCGCTCCATGGTGGTGTATGCGTCATCCTCGTGGAAAGAGGCCCGAGTGGCCTCCGGAAAGGGGTTTCCCGTGACCTCGCGCAGCTACCAGAACTTCGACGTCCTCGTGGAGACGACGGCCACCGGGTTCCGCGCACGCGTCGTCACCAGTCCCACGGGCGAGACCCCGACGGTCGACTTCACGCTGCCGTTCGACGCGACGCTCCTGGAGAACCTGCTCCTCAAGCTCGACCCCGGTCGGTCCGACACCCGTCGGGTCGCCCAGAACCCCCAGGTCCAGGCGGCCCGCGACTTCGGCGGCCCGCTCTTCGACGCGGTGTTCGCCGGTGACGTGGCCCTGGCCTGGGGTCGCGGCCAGGACGCCGCGTCCGCGGCCGGGCAGGGCCTGCGCCTTCGGCTGCGGCTCACCGACGCCCCGGCCCTGGCCGGCCTGCCCTGGGAGCTGCTGTACGACAAGCGCCGCAACGCCTTCATCGCCCAGTCCGAGCGGACCCCCCTGGTCCGCTACCTCGACATCCCGCAGCCGATCCGGCCGCTGAGCGTCGCCGGTGCGCTGCGGATCCTCGTCGTGGTCTCCTCCCCCACCGACCTCGCCGAGCTGGACGGCGACGCGGAGTTCGCCCGGGTCGAGCAGGCCCTGGCCGACCGGATCGCCTCGGGGCAGGTCGTCGTCGACCGCCTGCCCAAGCCCACCGTGGGCCAGCTGGGCCGCTGGCTGCGCTCCCACGACACCCACGTGCTCCACTTCGTCGGCCACGGCGAGTTCGACCCCCGCCTCGAGGAGGGAGTCCTCTACTTCTGCGACGACTACGGCCGCAGCTCGGCCGTCACCTCCTCGGTGCTCGGACCCTTCGTGCGCGACCACGACCCGCTCCGGCTCGTCGTGCTCAACGCCTGCCGCTCCGCCCACGTCGACCAGAGCGACCCCTTCGGCGGCATGGCCCAGGGGCTGGTCCAGCAGGACGCCGCCGCGGTCGTCGCGATGCAGTTCCCGATCAGCGACCGCGCGGCGATCGCCTTCGCCGGCGACTTCTACGGCGCCGTCACCGACGGGCTCCCCGTCGACCAGGCCGTCACCAGCGCCCGCAAGACCCTCAACGTCGACTTCGGTGCCGAGTGGGCCACCCCCATCCTCTTCCTCCGCGCCTCCGACGGCGAGGTCTTCAAGGGCATCACGGCCGCAGCGGCGACGCCCGCGACCCCGCCCGTGCCGGCCCCGCCAGTGCCTCCGATCCCACCCGGACCCGAACCGGAACCTGGGCGCCAGCCCGAGCCCGTGCCAGGACCCGTCCCAGGTCCGGAACCCGGTCCTCACGACGACGACCGCGAGAAGCTCGTGCGCTGGCTCGCCCTGGGTGCGGCAGGACTCGTCGTCGTGGGTCTCGTCCTCTGGCTGCTCCTGCGACCCGACGCCGGACCCACCGGTGGCACCGCGACCTCGTCACCCTCACCGACGGGAGTCACCAGCCCTGCCACCCCGACCGGCGGGTCGAACACGGCGACGGCGACCAAGGCCCCGCCCACGCGCGCGGCGCAGCCTGGGCCGACGGTCGAGGCGGCGCGTTTCGCGAGCCCGCCGACCATCGACGGCCTGCCGGACGAGTGGACCGGGCACGCGGCATACGACTCGGACACGGTCATCGCCCGGGGGCCGGCCACGGTCCGGGCGTCGTGGATGCTCGGGTGGGATCCTGACAACTACTACGTGTACGTCACGGTCAAGGATCCGGCGGTCACGCAGACCCACGAGGACGAGCCCTGGGCCGTCTGGAAGGGCGACTCGGTCGGCTTCGAGCTCGGAGTGGCTCAGGACCCGGTCCGCACGGACGTGCTCGACCCCGGTGACGTGCACGTCCTCATCGGGCCGACCCCCGACGGGCGCGACGTCCGCGCCATCAACGTCGCCAAGGGCCGGGAGCTCGTGCGGGGCGAGCTCTTCGTCGAGGGACAGGTCAAGGTCCTCGTGAGCCGGGAGGGCTACACCATCGAGGCAGCCATCCCGTGGTCCCGGGTCAACGTGAGCTCGCCCCACGCCGGCCTCACCCTCGCGACGAACCTCAACGTCAGCGACAGCACCGCCAAGGGCGCGCTCGCGGTCATGGAGTCGAACAACCCGCGCCGGAAGAGCAACAACGTCGACTGGCGCTACGTCTGGGGTCGGCTGCAGCTGCTCGGCGGCTGACCACGCGGACCGCCGCGGTACGGTCGGGCGCATGCCGTCAGCGTTGACCGAGCGGGCCCTCGGGCTCGACGCCCTCCATGCCGCGACCGACCTGCGCGGCCGGTTCCGGCTGCCGGCCGGGGTCGTCTACCTCGACGGCAACTCGCTCGGCGCGCTCCCGGCAGGCGTGGCCGAAGCCGTCGCCGACGTCGTGCACCGGCAGTGGGGCAACCGGCTCATCGAGAGCTGGAACGAGGCGGACTGGTGGAACGCCCCCACCCGCGTCGGCGACCGCATCGGCCGCCTCGTGGGGGCCGCCGACGGGCAGGTCGTCTGCACCGACTCGACGACGGTCAACCTCTACAAGGTCGTCGTCGCGGCATCGCGGATGCGGCCCGACCGCCGCGTGGTGCTCACCGACCCGGGCTCCTTCCCGACGGACCTCTACGTCACCGATGCCGCCGCCCGCGACGCCGGTCTGGTCGTCGAACGGGTCCCACCCGAGCGGGCCGTGGCGCGGGTCTCCGAGGTGGGGGGCGACCTCGTGCTCGCGGCGTACTCCTCGGTGGACTACCGCACCGGCGAGCTGTGGGACCTGCCCGCCATCACGGCGGCTGCGCACGCGGTCGGCGCCCTCGCGTGCTGGGACCTGTGCCACTCCGCCGGCGTCCTCGAGGTGGGCCTCGACGAGCACGAGGCGGACCTCGCCGTCGGCTGCGGCTACAAGTACCTCAACGGTGGACCGGGGGCGCCGGCCTACCTCTACGTCGCCCACCGCCACCAGGAGGACTTCGACCAGCCGCTGTCGGGCTGGAACGGCCATGCGACGCCGTTCGCCATGGCACCCGACTTCGTGCCCGCCCCCGGCGTCACGCGTGGCCGGGTCGGGACGCCGCACGTGCTCGGGATGCTGGCGCTGGAGGCGGCGCTCGCGGCATACGACGGGGTGGACGTGGGCGCGGTCCGTGAGCGCTCGCTCTCGCTCACCGGCTTCTTCCTCGAGTGCCTCGACACCCTCCTGCCCGACCTCGTCGTGGCGACGCCGAGGGAGCCGGGGCGACGCGGTTCGCAGGTCAGCGTGCACCACCCCGAGGCGTATGCCGTGGTGCAGGCCCTGATCGCGCGCGACGTCGTGGGGGACTTCCGGGAGCCCGACATCGTGCGACTCGGGTTCGCCCCGCTCTACCTCACCCACGGGGACGTGCTGCGGGCCGCGGAGCACCTCCAGGCCGTCGTGGCGGGGCGGGAGTTCGAGCGCGAGGAGTTCCGCACCCGCGCCACCGTCACCTGACCGGATCCACGCTCAGAAGGGCCAGCTGAGGTCGAGGCCCCCGTCGCCGGGGCGGGACCACATCGACCGCGGCTCCCCCATGATCCGTGCGCCCCCGGCACGCAGCGCGTCGACGAACCCGTCGAGGGCCACCTGACCCCGCACGTCGGGAGCGTTCCCGCCGCCGACGGACCAGCGACCCCCGGACGGCTCGACCACGACCGCCACGGTGCCGGTGACGGCGGCCTCGAGCCAGAGGTCGAAGGTGGCCAGGCCGCTGGCGGCGCCACCGATGACCTCACCTGCCGGCACGTGCCACACCGGCGCCCCCCAGCCGCTCGGCTGCCACGACAGGATGCCGTCGACGACGCGCAGGGTGCCGCGTGGGCTGGTGAGCCCGAACACGTCCCGGTGGTCCAGCCGAGCCGCGCACTCGAGGGCGCCTCTGCCCGGGGAGCCGCCGCCCTGCGAGCTGCCCGTGGAGCCGCTGGGACCTGACGGGCCCGCGGTCACCAGCCGCGCTCGGCCAGGCGGTGCGGCTGGGGGATCTCGTCGACGTTGATGCCGACCATGGCCTCGCCCAGCCCGCGGGAGACCTTGGCGATGACGTCGGGGTCGTCGAAGAAGGTCGTCGCCTTGACGATGGCCTCGGCGCGCTGCTCGGGGTTGCCGGACTTGAAGATGCCGGAGCCGACGAACACGCCCTCGGCGCCGAGCTGCATCATCATCGCCGCGTCGGCGGGGGTGGCGATGCCGCCGGCCGTGAAGAGCACGACGGGGAGCTTGCCGGCCGCGGCGACCTCCTTGACGAGGTCGTAGGGGGCCTGGAGCTCCTTGGCCGCGACGTAGAGCTCGTCCTCGGGGAGGTTCTGCAGGCGCCGGATCTCCTGCCGGATCTGCCGCATGTGGGTCGTCGCGTTCGACACGTCGCCGGTGCCGGCCTCACCCTTGGAGCGGATCATCGCCGCGCCCTCGGTGATGCGGCGCAGCGCCTCGCCGAGGTTCGTCGCGCCGCAGACGAACGGAACCGTGAAGGCCCACTTGTCGATGTGGTTCGCGTAGTCGGCCGGAGTGAGGACCTCCGACTCGTCGACGTAGTCGACCCCGAGGCTCTGCAGCACCTGGGCCTCGACGAAGTGGCCGATCCGGGCCTTGGCCATGACGGGGATGGAGACCGCCGCGATGATGCCGTCGATCATGTCGGGGTCGCTCATCCGCGACACCCCGCCCTGCGCCCGGATGTCGGCGGGCACCCGCTCGAGGGCCATGACGGCGACCGCGCCGGCATCCTCGGCGATCTTGGCCTGCTCGGCGTTGACGACGTCCATGATGACCCCGCCCTTGAGCATCTCGGCCATGCCGCGCTTGACGCGCGTCGTGCCGGTGGTGGGGGCGCTCTGCTGCTCACTCATGGCGCCAAGTGTAGGTCCGCCACGGACCCTGCTCCGACCCGCGTCCGGTGCCCCGGGTGGCGGGCGGACGGCCCGGGAGGGGCTCAGGCGGAGAGGGCGCGAGGCAGCTCGTCGTCGAACTCGACGGCGTCCGGGAGGGCGGC
>DASSYJ010000105.1:0-3524 GCA_035703305.1 Ornithinibacter sp.
TCCCGCACCTCCTCGTCGCTCATGAGGTCGAGGCAGACACCCCGCCCGTGGTTGCCGTCGAGCGGCTTGAGCACGACGGGGAACCCGATCCGGCGCGCGGACGCGACCGCCCCGTCGGCCGAGCGAACGGTCTCCTGCTTCGGCACGGGCAGCCCGGCCGACGCAAGGAGCTTGGTCGTCATGTCCTTATCGCCGGCGATGTCGACGGCCAGGGCACTCGTCTTCGACGTCATGGTGGCGCGGATGCGCTGCTGGTGGACGCCCTGGCCGAGCTGCACGAGGCTGGCGCTGTTGAGCCGGATGTAGGGGATGTCGCGGCTCACCGCCTCCTCGAGGATGGCGCCGGTGGACGGTCCGAATGCCGTGCGCTCGGCGCGGGTGAGGAACCGCTCGAGCTCGCCCTGGAAGTCGAAGCCCTCCTCCTCCTGCACGAGGTGGTTGACGAGGCGCACCGCGAGCTCGCCGGCGGCCAGGCCGACGCCCTCGTCGTTGTAGCCGTAGATGACGTTGTAGACGCCGGGCCGCCCCTTGACCATCCGGGTCTTCCCGCGCCGCAGGTCGTGACCGACCTCCTGCTGGAACTGGAGTGCGACGTGCTCCGTGACGTGGCCGAGCCAGGTCCCCTCGCGCAGCCGCTCGACGAAGCCGCCCTTGACGCCCTTGGAGCACGTGTGGTTCTCGAGCCCCGGCACGAGCTCGAGCAGCCGGTCGGTGAACCCGGGCAGGGTGTCGGTGGGGTAGCCCTCGAGGACACCGAGGTCGACGACGAGGTGCACGGCCGGCTCGTAGGACCAGATATTGCCGCCGCGGTAGACCCGGGACTCGATGATGCGCAGCTCCGGGGCGGCGGGGCCGGACGGGGTGGGGCGGTCCATCGGCGCTTCTCCTCGTGTGGGTGGGCGGGCCTGGGCGGTCGGGCCTCGGCGGGTCGGGCGTCGCCGGGTCAGGCCTTGGCGGCGGCGAGGGTGGCGAGCAGGTCCGGGTGCTGCTCGACGAAGCCGGTGAGCCGGCGTTCGCCGAGGTCGAACGTCGCCCCCGCCGGGAGGGTGTGGACGGTGGCGCCGGAGACGAGCACGGGGGCCCCCGCACGGGCGTCGGGGGCGTCGGTGCGGGCGCCGCGGCAGTCGAGGACGAAGACCGCCCCCGCCCCGCGCACGGTGAACTCGCGGCGGTCGGACACGACGATCGCCGTGTCCTCGTCGATGCCGATGCCGAGCAGGTGCGGCGAGGGCGCGATGACGGACAGGAGCCGGCCGTAGCGGGAGCGCTGGTCGAAGTGCTGGTCGACGACCACGCCGGGGAGCAGGCCGAGGCCGGCGGACAGCTGGCTGGCCCGCTGCCGCGGCGTGACGCCCTCCTCGCCCATGGAGATCATGAAGTCGGACATGATCGACGCCCCCGCCGAGGTGCCGGCGACGACGGCCCCCCGGTCGTGCGCCCGGTGCAGCGCGTCGCCCAGTGGCGTGCCGGGGATGAGCTGGGAGAGCCGCAGCTGGCTCCCCCCGCTGATGAAGATACCCGTGGCGTCGTCGACGAGCGAGATCGACCGGTGGTCGTGGGCCTCCTCCCGGGATGCCGGGTTGACGACGTCCACCCGCGCTGCGCCGAGCCGGTCGAGCACCTCGGTGTACGACGCGATGACCTCGTCCTGGAACGAGGAGGCGGTCGGGACCAGCACGAGCCGCGAGCGACGCCCCCCCGCCAGCCGGACGAACTGGCGGAGCAGTGCGGCCTTCCCGACCCGGTCCTCGGCCCCGCCGATGATGAACAGCGTCGGCGTCGTCGAGGGGTAGCGCGGCACGCCGGTCAGCCTAGTCGGGCTCGTCGCCGGCGTCGGCGTCCTCGATCTCCTCCCGGGAGATGCCGAGGAGGAACAGCACGGCGTCGAGGTACGGGACGTTGACGGAGGTGTCGGCCTGCCGCTGCACGAGTGGCTTGGCGTTGAACGCCACGCCGAGACCGGCGGCGGCGAGCATGTCCAGGTCGTTGGCCCCGTCGCCGATGGCGACCGTGCGGCTCAGCGGCAGCCCTTCGAGGGCGGCGAACTCCCGCAGGGCGGCGGCCTTCCCCGCCCGGTCGACGACCTCTCCGACCACGCGACCCGTGAGCGCACCATCCACCACCTCGAGCCGGTTGGCCCGCACGTGGTGGATGCCGAGCTCGCGGGCGATCGGCTCGACGACCTCGGTGAACCCGCCGGACACGAGGGCGACCGTGAAGCCGAGGCGCTTCAGCGTGCGGACCAGCGTGCGGGCGCCCGGGGTGAGGCGCACCGCATCCCGCACGTCGTCGAGCACCGACTCGGGGAGCCCGGCGAGCGTGGCGACCCGGGCGTGGAGGCTCTGCGCGAAGTCCAGCTCCCCCCGCATCGCCGCCTCGGTGACCTGGGCGACCTCCGCGGCACGGCCCGCGTGCTCGGCGAGGAGCTCGATGACCTCGTCCTGGATGAGGGTGGAGTCCACGTCCATGACGACGAGCCGACCGCCTCGCCGCGCCAGGCCCGCCGGGGCGACGGCGATGTCCGCGCCGCTCTCGTGCGAGACGAGGGCGAGGTCGTTGCGCAGCCCGCTGACGTCGGCGCCCGACACGTCGAGCTCGACGGTCGTCACGGGGTAGCGGGAGAGTCGGCGGATGCGGTCGATGTTGGCGCCGTGCTCGGCGATCCTGGCCGCGACCGCGGCGATGTGGCGTGCCTCGAGGGGCGCTGCCATGACGACGACGGCGGCCCGGCCGGTCCGTCGCGGGGCGTTGTCGCCGCGACCCACCTCGAGGTCGACCCGCATGTCGAGCGCCTCGCCGACGCGCATCAGCCGGTCGACGAGCACGTTCTCGTCGCGGCCGGGGGAGAGGAGCACCGAGAGGGCGAGGTGGTCGCGCACGACGACCTGCTCGAGGTCGAGCACCGCGGCGCCGACGGTGTCGGCGGCGTCGAAGAGCGCCATGGTCACCCCGGGCCGGTCGCGGCCGTTGAGGGTGACGAGCAGCGTCCTGGCCTCGGGGTCCGGCAGCGGTGCCAGGGGTGGGTCGGTCGGGTCGAGGGGCACCCACGCAGGCTACCCAGCGAGGCGGCGGACCAGCGTGGCGACCTCCTCGACCCAGAGGACGACGCGGTCGTCGTGGTCGAGCGAAAGTTCAGGGCGTTGAAGAGCTGCGCGAACACGAGGTTCGCGAGGCCCACGGTGTGGGCCACCTCGGGGGAGTTCCCGCCCTCGACGAGGCCCCGGGGAGGAACACGGCGATCGAGAGGAGCACCGCCGTCGAGGTGGCGGCAGTGAGGTCGGCGAGCGCTGCGACGGCCTCCACGGCCTTGGCCTGCTGGACGAGGCCGATGACGGCGTTCGCGACGACGATGCGCGCGATGACGACCACGTCGACCGGGACGGCCTCGGCACCTTTGGCGAGCCAGGCGCCGAACGAGATGGCGATGGCGGCGAGCAGGAGGTGGGCGAGGGGTCCTGGAACTGGGCGAGGACCCGTCGCGAGGGGTCGCCTGGCTCGGGGGTGGCGTCCGCGTCCATCGCTCC
>DASSYJ010000009.1:0-45140 GCA_035703305.1 Ornithinibacter sp.
GCCGATGACGGTGATCTCCTCGCGGTCGACGGTCACGTCGACGTCGTCGAACCAGCCCTCGGGCAGGCGACCGGCGAACCACTTGTCGGCGTCGTCGGCGCTGGGCAGGTCGCCCTGCTGCCAGCCACCCGGACGGCCGAAACCGCGTCCGCGGCGCATGCCCTCGGGGCCACCTCCCGGGCCGGGGCGCCCACCGCGAGGGCCGCGGCCGAGGCCGCGAGCTGACGGTCCCCGGCCCCCGCGGGGTCGGGGCCCGTCGGTGTCGGGGGTGTCGCTGATGTCGGAAAATCGTGCGTGATGGTGTCGCATGGTAATGCTCCTGTCGATGCTTACTTCATTACAGTGAAGCACAACGAGCACCCGGCCGCATCCATTCCCGGGATCGCGGCTCCTTGAGAGGGCGTTCCCGGCCCGCCCGGCGGGTGTCGGACATCGGTGCCACGATGGCGGGCGTGAGCCTCCGTACCCTCGCCGACGTGCGCCGCCGTCGGCTCGCGACCCAGCGCCTCGCCTCCTCCGGCCTCCCGCGGGGCGCCGACGTCGTGCGGCTCCTCACGTGCATCCAGTCCCAGGCGGCTCCCCTCGCGGCGTGGTCGCTCGCGATGCGCATGCGGCCGAGGACGACGTATGCCGAGGTGCTGGCCGAGCAGCTGGCCGGCGGGTGGGTGCGCACCCACATCCTCCGGCCCACGTGGCACTTCGTCGCCCCGGAGGACGTCCGGTGGATCCAGCGGGCCACCGGCCCGAAGGTCGAGTCCTCGCTGGCCGGGCGCCACCGGGGCCTGGAGCTCGACCACGCGACGGTGGGTCGGGCGCTCGAGGCGCTCTGCGAGCTGCTCACCGGTCCGACGCCGATGACCCGGCGTCAGCTGACGGCTGCGTTCGCCGCCCGGGGCCTGGCCTCGAGCGGAGAGCAGATGGCGCACCAGCTCCTCATCGCCGAGCTCCGCACGGTCATCTGCTCCGGGCCACCTCGGGGTGCCGAGCACACCTACGTCCTCGTCGAGGAGACTCTCCCATCGAGCCCGTCGGACCGGCTGGAGGGTGAGGCCGCCCGGCGTGAGCTGGTCCGCCGGTTCGTCTCGGGCCACGGGCCGGCATCCGAGCGGGACCTCGTGCGCTGGAGCACCCTGACCCTCACCGAGATCCGGGCCGGCCTCGCCGACCTCTCCGACGTGCTCGAGCACGTCGAGATCGACGGCCACACACTCTGGTTCGACCCGGCCGTTCCGGCGCGCACGACCAAGCCGCACCCGGCATACCTCGTGCCGACGTTCGACGAGGTGAGCCTGACCTACGCCCAGACCGGCTTCCCCCGTCGCAACCCCAAGGTCACCCGGCAGCGGCCGCTCTCCGAGATCGCCGGCGGCACCGTGATCCTCGACGGTGAGGACGTCGCCGCCTGGAAGCGACTCGTCTCGCGGTCGGCGGTGCACGTGACCGTGTCACCTGACGTGCCGTTGCGCGGACCTGACCGCGCCGCCGTCGTCGACGCAGCCGAGCGGCTCGCCCGCTTCCTCGAGCTGCCCCTCGAGCTGGAGGTCAAGCGGGCACCGCGCTGAGGGCGAGCGACAGCCCGGCATCACCGACAGCACGAAGGGCGCCGCTCCCCTGCACGGGAGGCGACGCCCTTCGGCGTTCTGAGTCGGGTCGAGGGACTCAGGTCTGTGGGTCGCTGCCGGCGGGAAGGGGCCCGCTCGGCCGGCGACGCGGATCCCGGGTCAGCCGCGCGGGATGACGAGCTGCTGCCCGGCGCTCACCTGCGCCGTGGTCATCCGGTTCTCGAGCTGGATGGCGAGGACGCCGTCACTGATGGACAGGTCGGGCAGCTCGGTCGCGGCGACCTCCGACAGCGTCTGGCCCGCCTCGACGGTGACGACCCGCGGCACCTCGGCAGCCCCCGCCGCCCGGAGCCCGACGAGGCCGAGCCCTATCCCGAGGACGAGCGCCAGCGCGACGAGGACGACCCGCCCCCGCCGCGTGAGGCGGAGGGGACCGGTCGGTGCGGCCTCGCCGGCGCCACCGGGAAGGAGGACGAGGTGCGGTCGGCGCGGGCCGGACGCCCCGGCATACCCGATCTCCTCGGGCTGCCACGCGTGTGCGCTCATGCTCTCCTCCATCCCGGCGGCGAGGGCCACCATCGAACCAGTGTTCGATAGAACGTCTGTACGAGTTGTAGCACGGATGTTCGACCCGTTCAAGACACGCCTCGAAGAAATGTTTGAAATGTGTGTACGAGACTCGTACGCTGTCCTCATGGCAGACAGCCTGCCCGTCACCACCGACAGGCCGGCTGACCTGCACAGATGCCGGGGTCGTGACGAGCCCGGTCGGGCACACGACACCGAAGGGGTCGACAGGGCACGTCCGAGGAACGCCGACATCCACGAGATGCCGGACCGCGGCGACGGTGGGGCGCTCACCCACCGGCAGCGCAAGGTGCTCGAGGTGATCCGCAACTCGATCGACCGGCGCGGCTACCCGCCGAGCATGCGGGAGATCGGGGATGCCGTGGGGCTCACCAGCCCGAGCTCGGTGGCGCACCAGCTCTCGGCCCTGGAGCGCAAGGGCTACCTCCGTCGCGACCCCAACCGGCCGCGGGCCATCGAGGTCATCTCCCCCGACACCCCGAGCGAGGCGCCGGGCTACCGCGGGGTGCCGGACCACGACGACGTCGACGTCACCGGCATCAACGACCAGCGGCCCGAGGCGACCTACGTGCCGGTGCTCGGGCAGATCGCCGCCGGCGTGCCCATCACGGCCGAGGAGGTCGTCGACGACGTGTTCCCCCTCCCCCGCCAGATCGTCGGCGAGGGGTCCCTCTTCCTCCTCAAGGTGGTCGGCGACTCGATGGTCGACGCGGCCATCTGCGACGGCGACTGGGTCGTCGTGCGCCAGCAGCCCACCGCCGACAACGGCGACATCGTCGCGGCCATGCTCGACAACGAGGCGACCGTGAAGACCTTCAAGCGCAAGGACGGCAAGGTGTGGCTGCTCCCCCACAACCCTGCGTTCTCACCGATCGACGGTGACCACGCGACGGTCCTCGGCAAGGTGACGGCGGTGCTCCGCCGGATCTGAAGTCGCTGCGCGAGGCCGGATGCCGTGGACCACCGACCGGCACGGCGGCCTCAGTCGTCCCGGTCTCCCAGCCAGCCGAGGGCCCGGCGGCACGACGTGACGACGTCGTCGGCGAGACCGGCCTCCTCCCACAGCTCCCACCACTCGTTGTCGTGGGAGCGCACGGCCCGACGCAGCACCTGGCGCGACTTCTCGAGCAGCTCCTCGTCGTCGGTGGGCAGCGGCTCGGCCTCGAGCCAGCGGGGGAGGTAGGGCTCGTCCGCCGCGGCCGCCGGGTTGAGCGAGGCTCCGACGGCAGCCGCGCCCGCCACCGCCTCGCACATCTCGGGAGCCTCGATGTAGCCCGTCCGCAGGAGCACCACGTCGAGCGCCTCGAGCACCCGCCCGGCGCGTTCCCGGGGCACGAGGTCCTCGAGGGTGTCGAGGAAGTCGAGGGCGTCGTCGTTCTCGAAGGGTCCCGATCCGGTCGCTCCCATGGGGCCACACTATGCCCGGGCCACGGACCGGCGCCGGGCACCACGGCACCGCGAGTCGGGCGACGCGGGTGGGGTTGCCGACAGTCTCCGCCCCGAGGTGCTGTGCTGCGGTTCACTGGTCGCAGGAGCCGCCGTGCCCAGGTCGGCGGCCGGTGCCGGGAGGTTCGCGTGGCCGCCATCGAGGTCTCGGGTCTGCGGAAGACGTACGGCGAGGTGCGGGCGGTCGACGGCCTCGACCTCACCGTCGAGACCGGCGAGGTGGTGGCACTCCTCGGACCCAACGGCGCCGGGAAGACGACGACCGTCGAGATCCTCGAGGGCTACCGCGCGGCCGACGACGGCACGGTGAGCGTCCTCGGGTTCGACCCCCGCAACGGCGGGCGGGAGCTCCGTGAGCGCATCGGCGTCGTGCTCCAGGAGGCCGGCTTCGAGGAGACCTTCACCCCTCGCGAGCTGCTCCGGCTGCACGCCGGGTACTACCCGAACCCTCGCCCCGTGGCCGAGGTCATCGAGCTGACCGGACTCACCGAGAAGGCCGATGCCCGCGTCAAGACACTCTCCGGGGGCCAACGGCGCCGGCTCGACCTCGCGCTCGGCATCGTCGGGAACCCCGAGCTGCTCTTCCTCGACGAGCCCACGACCGGGTTCGACCCCTCCGCTCGGCGCCGGGCCTGGGAGCTCGTCGAGGGGCTGCGGGACCTGGGCGCGACGATCCTCCTCACGACGCACTACCTCGACGAGGCCGAGCACCTCGCCGACCGCCTCGTCGTCATCGACCACGGCCACGTCGTCGCCCAGGGGACGCCCGACGAGCTGTCGGCCCAGGCCGGGATGGCCGACGTCATCTCGTTCCGGATCCCCGAGGGCCTCGACGGCGACGACCTGCCGGCCCTGGGCGAGGAGCGACGGATCGCGGGGTCCGTCGTCGAGGTGCACACCGCCTCGCCCACCGCGGACGTGGCCACCATCGCGAGCTGGGCCGTCGACCGCGGCATCGAGCTCGAGGGCCTCAGCCTCGCGCGACCCAGCCTCGAGGACGTCTACCTCGACCTCGTCGGCGAGGCCGCCTCGACGGAGGGGAGCGGTCATGAGCGGTGAGGTCGGGATGCTCCTGCGGCAGGTGCGCCACGAGTTCGTCAGCCTCGTGCGGACCCCGATCACCCTGATCCTCAGCGTGGGCTTCCCCCTCCTCTTCTTCATCCTGCTCGCGTCCCTCATCGGTGACGTCGTCGTCGACCCCGCGACGGGCGTCCACCTCATCCAGTACCTCGCCCCCGGCCTGGCGTCCTTCGGCGTCGTCATGGCGACGTTCTCCTTCCTCGCGGTCGGCCTCGCCGAGGCGCGGGCCTCGGGCGTGGTCAAGCGGCAGAACGGCACCCCCGTGCCGTCGTGGGTGCTTCTCGGCGGGCGCGTCGGTGCAGCGATCGTGCTCGCCTTCGTCGCCCTCGCACTGGTGTTCACCGTCGGGAGCCTCTTCTACGACCTCCAGGTCCCGAGCCGGTCGATCCCGGTCATCGTCCTCACCGTGCTCGTGGCCGCGGTGAGCTTCAGCGCGTGCGGCCTGGCGCTCGCCCTCCTGCTCCCCAACCCGCAGACGACGCTCGCCGTGACGAACGGCATCGTCATCCCGCTCGCCTTCATCTCGGACATGTTCATGTTCGGCAACGAGGAGATGCCCGCCTGGATGTCGACGCTCGGCTGGGTGTTCCCCCTGAAGCACCTCGTCGCGATCCTCCAGGACGCCCTCAACCCCTACCTTGCCGAGCTGGGCAACCAGCTCGACCACGTCGCCGTCATCGCGGCCTGGGGCATTGTCGGTGCGCTCACGGCGGTCTGGGCACTCCGCCGGGAGCGGCGTCGAGCCGGGGCGGACGCCCCGGACACCGAGGTCCGGGCCACGGCCGGCGACCGGGTGCCGCGTCGGACCAGCCGCCCGGCCGTGCCCACCCTCGTCGGAGCACAGCTCCGCCACACCCAGCGGATCCTCTGGCGCGACCTGTCCTCGGTCTTCTTCGCCGTCGCCTTCCCCGTCATCCTCGTGGCCGTCATCCCCACGGTGAACGGCGGTGGCGACCAGCTCATGTCGTCGGGGCAGCCCCTGGGCACCTTCTACGCGGCGACGATGGCGGTCTACGGAGCGGCCGTCACGGCATACGTCAACATGCCGCAGGGACTCGCCGAGGACCGAGAGCGCGGCGTGCTCAAGCGGATGCGGGCGACGCCGCTGCCTGCGGTGGCGCTGCTCACCGGTCGCACCCTCGGTGCGCTGGGGGTGGCGGCGCTGACCCTCGCCGGCATCGCCGCGCTCGCCACGGCGATGTACCGCCTGCCCGTGCCGCCGGCCTGGCCGGCCGTCATCGTGACGTTCGTCGCCACGACCATCTGCTTCGCGGTGCTCGGCATCGCCGTGGCCACCCTCGTCCACTCGGCCCAGGCGGGAGTGAGCGTGGCGCTGGGGACCCTCCTCCCCCTGTGCTTCATCTCGGACATCTTCGTCGTGGGGGTCACGTTCCCCCCCGTGCTCAACGCGATCTCGTGGTTCTTCCCGCTGCGCCACGCCTCCAGTGCGATGACCGAGGCCGCCCGGCCGGTCGTCGAGGGGAGCGGGCTCTCCTGGGGCCACCTCGCCGTGCTGGTGGCCTGGACCCTGGTCGGGCTCGTCGTCATCGTGCTCCGGTTCCGTTGGGAGTCCGCCGAGCCGTCCGGTCGCCGGCGCCGGAGGACACGACGCGAGCCCGAGGTGGAGCCCGACGCGCAGCCACGGGTCGGGGCCGGACTCTCCTGAGGGCTCCGCTGTGGGTCAGCGGGGCGGGGTGCCGGCTCCGTGCGCCGGGTGGGTGCGGACCCACCACGCGGTGTCGACCCAGCGGTCGAACTTGCGCCCCACCTCGGGCAGCGTGCCGGCGTGCCGGAACCCCACCGCACGGTGCAGGGCCTCCGAGGCCGGGTTGGGCCGGGCGATGACGGCCAGGCACACGTGGATGCCGTCCGCGTCGACCCGCCGGAGCAGCTCGTCGTAGAGGGTCCGCCCGATGCCGCGGCCCCGTGCGCCTGGTGCGAGGTAGACCGAGGTCTCCCGGGTGTGGTCGTATGCCGGGCGCGGCCGGTAGGTCGCGGCGTACGCCATCCCGAGCACCCGGCCGCCCTCCTCGGCGACGACGACGTGGTCGCCGGGCCGCCTCGATGCGACGCGGTCGGCGAACAGGTCGGGCGCCTGTGGCTCGACGTCGAACGTTGCGACCGAGGTGAGGACCGCGTCGTTGTAGACGGCGGCGATGCCCCGGAGGTCGTCCGGTCCGGCGGTCCGGACGGTGAGCACGGCGGCGCGGGCGCTCAGGCGGCGAGCCCGGCGCGCACGACGGCGCCGAGGGTCGGGCTGAGCGCGGCGTCGACCCGCACTGTCATGAGGTCGTCGCCGCGCGTGGGCCCCCGGGTCACCGCCATCACCGGGATGCCGCGGCGCGCCGCGTGGCGGACGAAGCGCAGCCCGGACATGACCGCGAGCGAGGAGCCGAGCACGAGCAGCGCCGGCGCCGCGTCGGTGAGGGCGTAGCAGGCGTCGACGCGGTCCCGTGGCACCGACCCGCCGAAGAAGACGACGTCGGGCTTGAGGGCGTCGCCGCCGCAGACGAGGCAGCGGGGCAGCACGAAGCCGGCGACGAGCTCGTCGGCGATGACGATGTCGCCGTCCGGCCGGATCTGGCTGCTGACCCGGGAGCCGTCCGGGGCCTCCCCGTCGGGCAGCAGCTCGAAGCCGGGGTTGGCGTCGGCCATCCGGGCCTGGAGGAGGTCGCGGTCCGACCGGTCGCCGCAGGTGAGGCAGACGGCCTCGGCGAGGCTGCCGTGGAGCTCGGTGACGTCCCGGCTGCCCGCGGCCTGGTGGAGGCCGTCGACGTTCTGGGTGATGACGTGCCCCAGCGCGCCGCGGCGCTGGAGGTCGGCGACCGCGTGGTGGGCGGCATTCGGCTCGGCGTGGCTGAACCGCTGCCAGCCGATGAACGACCGAGCCCAGTAGCGACGGCGGGCCTCGCTCGACCCCACGAACTCGCCGTGCTGCATCGGCGTGACTCGCCGGGTGCCGTCGGGCCCGCGGTAGTCGGGGATGCCGCTGTCGGTCGACATCCCCGCGCCCGTGAGGACCAACGTGCCGGGGTGGACACGGAGGAGGGCGACGAGCGCGGCGGCATCCGGCATACGGTCGATCATCGCACCCCTGCGGCGTGGCCGGTCCAGCGGAGAAACTGCAGCCGTCGGGCGACTGGCCTGCACGAACTCCTTCCAGAGCGGGCCTTCGGTTGTTACCTTGCCCTTCGTGGCCTCAGGACAGGTGGGGCGACCAATGGGATCTCCGGCGGCCGGGCAGGGCGCGCTGCGGCTCCCGCGCCACAACGAGGTGGCACAGCGAGAAGGAGCACCAGCGTGCACAGACTGACACGGGGGGTCGTGGCGGGCGCAGCCGCACTCACCCTCGCGACGATCGGAACGACCGCGACCGCACAGGCCGCGACCAGTGGTGACCCCGGTGATCCGACGATCACCGTCGACATCAACGACAGCGAGGCCGGAGGGACCTACGAGCAGGCGTTCAAGAAGGTCTACGCCGGGACGACGGTGGACGGCACCCCCGTCTACATCTACGTCCCGATCGACACCGTGCTCGGCAGCGACGCCACCGGTGTCGACAGCATGGACCCGGCATTCGACCAGAACCCCGGTGACGACTTCACCCCGTGCGCCGACAACTCGGCGAGTGACTACGTCATCACCCAGGCCCAGGTCGACTACCTGGGCAACGAGCTCTCCAACCACATCGTCCCCGTGGACGAGGAGCACTTCGGCCCCATCGGCCTCGCCGACCCGAACGACCCGGGCAGCGACGCCCTCGTCATGCTCGTCTACAACGTCCAGGACGAGTCCTACTACGACTGCTCCGTCGACACGTACACGGCCGGCTACTTCGCCCCCGAGTACATCGACGACTCGGGCATGAACGTCATCGTCGTGGACGCCTTCGACTGGGCGAACCGGATCGGCGACCAGACCGGGAACCCCGACGGGCGGACCCAGCTCTACGAGGGTGTCGTGGCGCACGAGCTCGAGCACCTCCTCATGAACTACTCCGACCCGGGCGAGGTCTCGTGGGTCGACGAGGGGCTCGCCGACCTGGCGATCTTCCTCAACGGGTACGACATCGGCGGCTCGCACCTGACCTACCAGCAGGTGTTCCACCGCGAGACCTCCCTCACGCGGTGGGGCGGCGGCCTCGAGAACTACGGCGCGTCATTGACCTACTTCCTCTACCTGTGGGAACAGGCGGGCGGCAACGGGGACGGCACCTTCACCGCCGACTCCCAGTACGACGGGAAGGGCGGAGACCTCCTCATCAAGCTGATCTTCCAGAACGCCGCGGACGGCATCGACGGCGTGCAGGCGGCGATCACCGCCTACAACGCGCAGACGTCAGGCCCCGACCTGCGCTCCGCCCGGGAGCTGTTCAAGGACTGGGCGATCGCCGTCAAGCTCGACGACGAGGGCTCGAACCTCTGGGACATCAAGAACATCGACTTCGGCAACCCGGCCTTCACGAGCTGGACCGTCGACATCGCGAACGACCAGTTCTGGAACCGGCGCGGTGAGTACTTCGGCCGGATGCCGGAGGCCCGGTGGAAGCACTACCCCAAGGTGCCCGACCAGACGGCGCTGCCGTTCGGGGTCTCCTACGAGACGTTCCGCAACCTGGGCAAGGTCCTCAGCCTCGACTTCGAGGGCAACCCGACCGAACGGGTGGCACCGCACTCCGAGCCCACCCACTGGTGGGGTGGTGCCGAGAGCCAGAACGACAACGTCCTCGACGTGGCCAGCGCAGGCACGGCTCCGGGCGCGGTCGTGGACTTCTGGACCTGGTACTTCATCGAGGACGGCTGGGACTACGGCTTCCTCGAGGCGAAGGTCAACGGTGAGTGGGTGACGGTCCCGCTGCTCGACGAGAACGGCAACACCGTGACCACCAACGAGAACCCCCACGACAACAACGAGGAGGGGAACGGCCTCACAGGGACGTCCGGCGGCGAGTACTTCGTCGACGACCCGACCTACATCCACCTGCACAGCGCGCCGCTCCCGGCCGGGACGACGGACGTGCAGTTCCGCTACTCGACCGACGCGGCATACCTCGACACCGGGTTCTTCGTCGACGACGTGACGGTCGGCGGACAGGCGGCGACGCTGAGCTCCGAGCCCGGCAACTGGATCGAGACCAACGGTCTCCAGGACAACGACTGGGTCGTCCAGCTGCTGTCGCCCTGCGACCTCACCCCGGGCACGACGTCCGCGGGCGAGATCGTCGACACCGAGGGCAACCACGTCTACCGGTTCGAGGCTGACTCGATCCACCAGACCGGCTTCGTCACGACGTGCCTCGGCAGCAAGGGCGAGGTGACCGCGGTCATCTCCAACCTCACCGGAGGTGACATCCAGGTGCTCGACGCCGACTACACCTTCCGGCTCACGGGGAGCGCGAAGGCCCGCGGCTGACCTCGCACCACGGCAGTGACGACGAGGGCCGGTCCCGGCGACGGGGCCGGCCCTCTCGGCCGTCCGCCCCTGTGTCGGCGTGCCGCACGTATCACCATCCGTTGAGCCGGACTGGCTCGTGATAACAAGACGTTATAGGATGCCGCCATGATCGACGCCGCAGGACTCCGGGTCATGAAGGCCATCGCCGACGAGGGCAGCTTCACGGCTGCCGCCGCATCGCTCGGCTACACCCAGCCCGCGATCTCGCAGATGGTGCGCCGGCTCGAGCAGCGCACCGGCACGGTCCTCGTCGAGCGGGTCGGGAGGAACGTGCGGCTCACCGAGGCCGGACAGGTCCTCGCGAGGCACGCCACGCCGGTGCTCGCCGCCCTCGACGCCGCAGAGGAGGAGGTCGCCTCGATCGCCGGGCTGCGGAGCGGGCGGGTGCGGCTCATGGCCTTCCCGTCGGCGTCGGCCACGCTGGTCCCCCGGGCCCTCTCGCTCGTCAAGCAGCGCTTCCCCGACGTCAACATCACGTTCACCGAGGCCGAGCCACCCGAGAGCCTCGCGGCGCTCAAGGCGGGCGAGTGCGACCTGGCTGTGGCGTTCGCCTACGAGGGCACCGACCTCGGCCGCGGGGAGGAGGACCTCGACCAGTTCGTCATCACCCCCCTCCTCGACGACGAGGTGCGCCTCGCCGTGCCGGAGGGTCACCCGGTCGCCGACCAGCAGAAGGTCGACCTCGCGGACCTCGCCGGTGAGCCGTGGATCGCCGGGTGCCCACGATGTCGCGGCCACCTGCTGCAGCTGACGCACAACGCCGGATTCCGCCCCGACGTCGCCTACGAGACCGAGGACTATGTCGCCGTCATGGGCCTCGTGGCGGAGGGCCTCGGCGTCGCGCTCATCCCCGACCTCATCCTGCGCACCGTGCACCACGGCGACGTCGTCGCCCTGCCGATCACCCCGGCATCCCGCCGGTCGATCATGGCCGTGACGACCTCCGACCTCCAGAGGGTGCCGGCCGTCAAGGCGACCCTCGACGCCCTCGCCGAGAGCGCGAAGGCGCAGTCGCAGGCGCCCACGGTCCGTGCCCCCGAGCCCGCCTGGTCGATCTGACGGTCGATCCCTCCCCGCGCGGGCCTCGGGCGCGGGGGACGACGGCGTCGGGCCCTTGACGGCGTCGGTCGTGGCGGCGTCGTCAGTGTTTCGGGGTCGGTCCGGAGCGGTAGATTCGGCCGGCCTTGAGGTCCGTGCCCAGCAGCTCCGAGACCGTCACGAGGGCGTACCCCTTCCTGAGCAGCCCGTCGGCGATCAGGGGCGCGGCTGCTCGCGTGCCGGCGTGCGAGTCGTGCAGGAGCACGATGTCGCCGGGCTGCACGTCCGCGAGGACACCCCGCACGACGACGGAGGTGCTGCGACCGTCCCAGTCACGGGTGTCGAGCGACCAGAGCACCTGCGGCAGACCGGCCTTCGCGGCCGTGGACTTCGTCGCCTCGCCGTAGGGCGGACGCATCGTGGCGGGACGCACCCCGGTGGCCGCCTCGACGACGTCGGACGTGCGGTCGAGCTGCTTCGCCACGGTGGCGGCATCGGCACTCCGGAGGTCGATGTGGCTCCACGAGTGGTTGCCGATCTCGTCACCGGCTCGGGCTGCTCGCTGGAGCACCTCGGGGTACCGCTTGGCCTGCTGCCCGATGACGAAGAACGTCGCCCGCACCCCCCGCTCCGCGAGGACGTCGACGAGCTTCGCCGTCTCGGGCACGGGCCCGTCGTCGAAGGTCAGCGCGACACAGGGGGTGACCCGGCAGTCGACGGCGCCCCGGGGCTGCGTCGGCACGACCCGCTTCGCCCCCGCGGCCCGCCCCGCGGCCGCGACCTGCTGGGCGGTGGCGGCGCGTGGATCGGGACGGGTGAGCGCAACCACCGTGCTGTGGACACCGACCAGGACCATGGTGACGAGCCCGGCCGCGACGAGCCGGCGCCGGCGGTACACCGCCCTTGACGGACGAGGCGGCCGCGGCGCGAGCCCGCGTGACTGCGGGTCCTTGTCGGCCCCTGGTGAGGGTCGGCGCAGCGCAGTCTCCGGAACCCGGTCAGCGACCGCCAGACCCCCGTGCGGATGCCGCTGCCGACCGGATCCCGAGCCACCGCCGGGTCCTCCCGTCATGCTCTCCAACGGTAGGGGCCATCTCGCTTGAGGTGCGGTCGCCACGCCCAGCCGGGGGTGGTGAGTTCGATGCCAGGAGATACACAGCAGGCGATGCGCCCCCTTTCCACTCGAGCCCAACAGGGGGGCACGGGTCGGCACTCGGCGCAGTCGGCCTCACCGGGACGTCACGACGACCACCTCTCCCCCGCGCCGCACGACCGCGACGTCACCCCGCTGGTCGGTGCGGAACACGGCATACCCGTTGCGGCGCAACACATCGAGGTGCCTCAGTGACGGGTGTCCGTAGTCGTTGTCGGCACCCACGCTGATGACACCGATCGGCGCCCGGACCGACGCCATGAGCTCGTCGTCGAGGTTGCTGCTCCCGTGGTGCGGCGTCTTGACCAGCTCGAAACCCCTCGCAGCGGACGCCATCGACGGCTCCCGACGGATCCGCAACAGCAGGTCGTGGGCCGCTTCCCGCTCCACGTCACCGAGGAGCAGCGCGTCGACGTCACCCGTCCTGGTGGCCATGACGACACTGGCGTTGTTGGGCACCGACCCGTCGGCAATCCGGCGCCACGGGCCCCACACCACGGCGTCGACGTCGCCGAGCGTGATCCGGTCGCCCGCATGCACGACAGAGACCGGTATGCCGTGCGCCCGCGCCAGTCGATCGACGGCGGCCGCGCCCTGCACCGGCTCCCGAACGGGTCCGACGAGCACCTGGACGACGGTGCGCCGGTGGATCGCCCCGGCGAGCCCGTCGACGTGGTCAGCGTGGAAGTGCGTGAGGACGACGGCGTCGAGCGTGGCGATACCGAGCCTGGAGAGGCACCGGTCGACGAGCGGGGGGTCGGGGCCGGCGTCGACGAGCACGCCTCGGTGCGGACCGCTGCGGAGCACCACGGCATCCCCCTGACCGACGTCGCACACGACGACGCGCCAGCCTGTCGGCGGCCACGTCATCGTTCGCGTGGGCACGAGGGCGCCGGCCGCGAGGAGGACGGCAGCGATCGAGAGGACCGGGTGGCGTGCGACGGCGGCAACGAGCGCACGGCCGGAGAACAGGACGACGAGGCTCAGCGCGGCGAGCAGCACGGCGCCCGGCCACCCGTCCGGCCAGGGCAGGGTGCCGCCGGGCACCTCTGCGAACCGCCGGGCCACCTGCGCGATGCCGGTCGTCGGCACGACGCCGACCCAGGCGACGAGCTCCGCACCGCGCCCCCACACGACGGACACGAGTGCCGCGCCGACGCCCGCGATGGTCGCGACGGGGACCAGCGGCGCCACGAGGAGGTTCGCGATCACCCCGACGACGCTGACCGACCCCTGGAGCACGACCACCAGTGGAGCCGTCATGACCTGAGCGGCGACCGGGATGGCCAGCGCCGGGCCGAGCGGCGCCAGGCGCGGCGGTAGCCGTGCCCCGATGGCGTCGCCCCAGGGCCGGGTGAAGAGGAGGAGGCCGAGCGTCGCCAACGAGGACAGCGCGAAGCCGAAGGACCGGGCCAGCCAGGGGTCGAGCACGAGGACGACGACCACCGCCGCTCCGAGCACCGGCAGCCCTGCGGAACGCCGCGAGCGACTGAGTCCGATCAGGCCGATGGCTCCCATGGCGGCCGCGCGCACGACGCTCGGTTCCGGTCGGGCCAGCACGACGAAGCCGGCCAGCGCGAGCAGCGCCAGCAGCGGCCGGAGGCGCCGGGGGACGCCGACGAGCACGCACAACCCCAGCACGAGGCCGGTCACGACGGCGACGTTGCTCCCGCTGACGGCTGTCAGGTGCGTCATCCCGGTGGCACGCATCGCCGCGGTGAGGTCCTCGGGTGTGCGGCTCGTGTCACCGATGACGAGACCGGGAAGCAGCCCGCGCGCGTCGGCGGGGGCGTCGTCGACCGACGCGCGGAGCCCGGCCCGCAGCTCCTCGGCCGCGGCGGCCACCCGACCCGGTGGGGCCACCGCGACCGGCGCACCGGAGACGGACAGCGTCGCGACACGGTCGTCCGCCGGCTCGGCCGGACCCAGCCGCCCGCGCACCTGGACCGTCCCTCGCCATGCCAGCCGGGCGAGTACCTCGCCCCCCGTGAGGAGCACCGGCGCTCGTGCGTCGCGGCTCGTCCCTCGGGCGTCGAACCTGGTCACGGTGCCCTCGCGGATGACCCGGGCATCGTCGCCGCGTCCTGCGACAGCGACGGGGTCGCCAGTCACGACGACCAGGGCCGACACGGCGACGCGCTCCTGAGCGAGGTCCTCGACGCCGCCCCGCGCGCGGAGCACGGCGTGACCGGCGGCGGCGAGCTGGAGCAGGGCGACGAGCACCACGCAGAGCGCGGCCGGCCACCGCGCCGACGCCCATGCACGTGCCGCCCAGCGGCTGTCCGCTCGCGCGGTCTCAAGTCGCGGGGGGTGCACCTGGCTCGTTCCCGCCGACTGGGCAGCCCCGGACCCTGTGCGGTCCCGGCTGACGAGGACGAGAAGTGCACCGCCGCCGACGGCGGTTGCGGCGACCGCGAGGTGCCCCCGAGCCGACAGGCCGAGGGCGGCCGCAGCCACCACCCACGCCACGACGGCCGGAGCGAGCAACCGGAGGTCGGCGACCGGGCGCGTGCGGCCCGGCGGCCGCGCTGAGGACTCCTCTCGTGAGCGGCGCCCCACGGGTTCACCCGCACGTCGACCCTCGGCGTCACGGGGATGCCGCCTCGCCGCGCCACCCGCACGCCGCCTTGCCGCGCCACCCGCACGCCACTTCGCCGCGCCACCCGCATGCCACTTCGCCACGCCACCCGCACGCCGCCTCGCCGCGCCACCCGCACGCCGCCTCACGGCATCACCAGCGAGTCGTCTCACGACGTCATCAGCACGCCCTCTCCGGGCGTCACCAGCACGCCCCCTCGTGGCATCGCCTGCTCGCTGCCTCACAACGTCACCAGGGGTCGCACCTGGGCCATGAGCTTCTCCCCGATCCCACTGACCTCGGCGAGCTCGTCGACGCTGGTGAACCGACCGTGGTCCGTCCGCCAGTCGACGATCCGCTGGGCGATCACGGGCCCCACACCAGGCAGCGTGTCCAGCGCGCCGACATCGGCGGTGTTGAGCGACACCAGGCCGTCTCGCCCACCCGCTGCGCCGCCAGGCCCCGGAACACCCGTGGCCCCACCCACCACCGGGTCGGGGTCACCCGGCGCGGGCACCCGGAGCTGCTCACCGTCGACGACGACACGTGCGAGGTTCACCCGGGCCAGGTCGGCCTTCCGCGTCGGACCCCCGGCCGCCTCGAGCGCATCGATGACCCTCGCGCCGACGGCGAGCCGCAGCACCCCGGGTTTGCGCACCTGCCCCACGACGTGGACCACGACGATCCCCGCCACTGGGCTCGTGCCGGCCGTGGTGGTTGCTGAGGGGTGCGCGGACCCGCTGCCGGCAGCGCCCGGAGGCACTCCGACGGGCACTGCCCCGGCCGAGACGCCTGTGGGTCCGGCCCTCGAACCACCTCCGGGAGCGATGACCACGCCATCCGCGTCCGAGCGTGCCCTCGCCACGCGCACGCCGAAGACCGCGACCGCCAGCAGCGCGACGACCACCAGGCCCAGCACCGCCGCACGTCCCGGCTGCCAGCGGGCGTCGACGAAAGCGACGGGCGGACGTACCCATCGCCGCGGTCGAACCCGGCGGCCGTGTCGGCCGGAGCGTGCGCCGCCCGCACCGGACCGGTCACCGGTCCCGAGGCCCCCGGACTCGATTCCGGTGTCCACCAGATGGTGGCGATCCACGCCGGCCCGGGGTTCCCGGTCCCCGACTCCCCCCGGAGCCGTCACGCGGTGGAGGTCTCGTGCGGTGGGGACGTACCCCCGCGGCACGCGAAGCCGCGCCATCGCCCGGGGTGACAGGACCTCTGGTGGCTGGCGACGCGGCATACGGCGACGGTAGGCAGCGCCCCGGCAGGCACCGTCCTCCCACCGAATCTGTGGACGACATTGATGCGGACGATGGGGGTGTGGACGGCAGGCGGGGCCCCGCCCGCCACTCGAAAGCCCTCTGCCGGCGCACGACGCGAACCATCCGAACCCGATGGATCACCAGCGCAGCCTTTCCACCACCGGGGCGATATGGCTCACCACCCGGACCATCCGAACCCGATGGATCGCCAGCCCAGCCTTTCCACCACCGGGGCGACATGGCTCGCCACGTGAAGCATCTGGACGTCCCTGAACGCACTCCCACCTCGGCCGCCGCGCCCCCCGCTGGCGCCGCCCCACCTGCTCGCGCCGCCCCACCCGCTGCCGCCGCACCACCCGCTGTCGCCTCCCCGGCGGATGCCCCGGCCGCACCAATGCCGCGCCTTCAGCCCCCGCGCCGCCCCCACCACGCCACGATGTTGCGCCGGTGCCGCGACAGCACGAGGAGCGAGAGCAGCACGAGCCAGACCCCCACGACCGCCCCGACGAACGGCGCCAGACCCACGATCCCGAGCACCCCCACGAGCCCGATCCCGGCCACCGTCACGACCGACGCCTCACCCACGAACGGCACGACCGTCTTGGCCAGCCCGAACACCACGACGGCGGCCAGACCGACCCACGGCTCCACCGCGAGCACGGCTCCCAGCGCGCAGGCCGCTCCCTTCCCCCCACGACCCCCGAGGAACGGACTGAAGACGTGACCCAGCACCACCGCGAGCCCCGCGACCAGGGCGGGGACCGTCCCCATCGTGCGCAGCACCACGACCGTCGGCAGGTAGGCCTTGAGCACGTCGAGGACGAGGACCAGCACACCCCACTTCCGGCCCAGCACCCGCCCCGCGTTCGTCGCCCCCGGGTTCCCCGACCCTGACACCCGCAGGTCGCGACCCATGGCCCGGGCGACGAGGGATGCCGGGTTCACCGACCCGATGAGGAAGCAGACGACCGCCACGAGGGCGACCTCCACGACAACCCAGCCCATCGGTCAGCGCGCCAGCCTCGGCACGACCGCGACCGCGAGCGTCCCCGGACCGACGTGCGCCCCGACGACGGCGCCGAGCTCGACGACTCGCACCTCGACGCCCTCACCGAGCCGGGCCCGGAGCCGCTCGGCCAGGCGCTCCGCGCGCTCGGGCGAGTCGAGGTGGTGCACCGCGACGTCCACGCCGTCGGCGCCTTCCGGCAGCGAGGTCGCCGCCTCGACCGCAAGCTCCTCGAGCCGCGCGATCGCCCGGGTCGACGTGCGGACCCGCTCCAGCGGGACGATGTGACCGTCGCGAAGGCCGAGGATCGGCTTGATCGCCAGCGCCGACCCGAGGAGCGCCCCCGCCTTCCCGATGCGCCCGCCCCGCCGGAGGTACTCCAGCGTGTCGACATAGAACACGACGGTTGCCGCAGCACACGTGGAGCGCACGGCATCCGCGACGACCTCGGCCGACGCC
The DNA here is from genome assembly GCA_035703305.1 of Ornithinibacter sp. Taxonomy (GTDB): domain Bacteria; phylum Actinomycetota; class Actinomycetes; order Actinomycetales; family Dermatophilaceae; genus Fodinibacter. Next base: position 17,630 of record DASSYJ010000009.1, read on the forward strand.
CCACCGGCGGCCAGCCGCGCACCGGCGAGCACGGCATACCCCATCGCCATGCCCATCGCGCGGGAGTCGACGACGGTCACCGGCACCGGCGACTCGGCCGCGGCGAGCTGGGCCCCCCCGACCGTGCTCGACATGTCCCCGGAGATGTGCACGCTCACGACGGCGTCGGCCCCGCCCTCGGCCGCCTCCTCGTACGCCTCGAGGAAGGCTGCGGGCGCCGGCCGGGAGGTCGACACCGGCCGGAACTCGCGCAGTGCGGCGGCGACCGCGGCCGCGTCGATGTCGACGCCCTCCGCGTGCTCCTGGCCACCCACGACGACGTGCAACGGCACGACGTGGACGCCGAGCTCGGCGAGGAGGTCGGCCGGAAGGTATGCCGTGGAGTCGGTGACGAGGGCGGTGCTCACCCGAGCAGGCTAGTGGTCCCGCCGCCGGCGACCTCAGGCCCGGCGCGCGGCGAGCTTGGCCGCCCGCTCCTCGCGCTTCTCGACGAACCGGGTGGCCTCGGCATCCAGCGCGGCCACCGCGGCCGAGAGCTCGTCGCGCGCCGCCTCTCCGTCCGCGTCGAGGCCCTCGAGCTCCATGACGCCCCACTGGCGCAGGAGCGGGGTCACGATGTCGTCGTGGTGGATGCGCAGGTCGTAGATGCCGGCCATTGCCATCTGCACGGCCTTGCGCCCGAACCCGGGGATGATCGCGCCGGGCATCTGGAAGCTCACGACCTCGTCGGTGATCGCCCGCATCGTCTGGCTCGGCGCGAGCTCGAGCGCCGCCTGGATGATGTTGCGGTAGAAGATCATGTGGAGGTTCTCGTCCTTGGCGACCCGGGTGAGGAGCTTCTCGGCGATCGGCTCGTCGGTGAAGCGACCGGTGTTGCGGTGCGAGACGCGCGTGGCGAGCTCCTGGAACGAGACGTAGGCACAGACGTTGAGCAGCGGCTTGTCCCCGGAGTCGTAGCCCGTCTCCATCGTCTCCATGCGCGCCCGCTCGAGCTCGTCCGGGTCGACCCCACGGGTCACCAGCAGGTAGTCGCGGATGCAGAACGCGTGCCGGCCTTCCTCCGCCGTCCAGCGGTTGACCCACGCGCCCCAGGCGCTGTCTCGCCCGAAGGCCCGCTCGATCTCGCGGTGGTAGCTCGGAAGGTTGTCCTCAGTGAGGAGGTTGACCTCCAGGGCCGTCCGGGCGATCTGCGAGAGCTGCGACTGGTCGACCGACCACGGGTCACCCCCGAGCTCCTTGAAGTCGCGACCCAGCGACCACGGGACGTACTCGTGCGGCATCCACTCCTGGGCGACGGACAGGTGGCGGTTGAGGTTCTCCTCGGCCACGGGCTCGAGCGCGGCGAGGAGCTGGGGGGTGTCGAGCACGGCCATGGGTCCTCCTGGGTGCGGGACGTGACGGCGGTCACGCCCTCGGGTGCCTTCAGCCTGCACCCTCGGAGCCGACTGGACCAGAAGTCGTGCGGAGAATCCCGGATGCCGTCAGCCCACCACCCTTGTGGGCACTCCGCCGTCGCACCGGACGATGAGCTCCTCGTCGTCGCCGGCGGCGGTGAGGTTCACCTCGATGCCGCCGTGCTCCACCTCGTGGGCGAAGCGCCAGCCGTCTCGGGGCGTGATCGACCCGAGGCGGAGCTCGGGCCCCACGCACGTGACGACGACCGTGCCACCCCTCGTCGTGAAGGCGACGGTCCGCGGTGCGTCCCCCAAGGGCGGCTCCGAGGCGCCCGTGCCACCCGGCTCGCGGCTCGACGTGGGTCCAGGGCTCGACGTGGGACCCGGGCTCGGTGACCCCGTCGGGGTCGCCGTCACCTCACTCGTGGGCACGGCCGCGAGGGTCCGGGCCGCCGACGCCTGCCCGACCCCCCGACCCGCGCGGTCGACGACGACGAAGGTCACTGCGGCGACCGCGACGACGACGAGGACCCAGCCCAGTGCCATGGCGAGCAGTGGGCGTCGTCGCATCCCCGCACTCCTCACCCTCCACCTGCCCTAGCGTTCCCACTGTGGCACACGTGCTCGTCATCGAGGACGACCCCGCGATCCGGTCCTCGCTCGTGCGGTCGCTGACCGAGCGCGGGCACGCCGTGTCCAGCGCGCCGGCCGGGATGCCGGGCCTGCAGCAGGCGCTCGACGACCAGCCCGACGTCGTGCTGCTCGACCTCGGGCTCCCCGACCTCGACGGCCACAGCCTCCTCACGATGCTCAGGGCGGTGAGCCGCACCCCCGTCATCGTCGTCACGGCCCGGGACGACGACCCGTCGGTGGTTCGGGCCCTCGACGCGGGCGCCGACGACTACGTCGTCAAGCCGTTCGGGATGGACACGCTCGAGGCGCGCATCCGTGCGGTGCTGCGCCGGGCCGCCGCGGACGACCCGGACGCCCCCCTGCAGGTCGGGGACCTCGTCGTCGACGCCGCCTCGCGGGCCGCCACGCTCCGCGGACAGGACCTCGAGCTGACCCGGCGCGAGTTCGACCTTCTGCTGCTCCTCGTGCAGCGCAGCGGCGAGGTCGTCACCAAGCGCGACATCCTCGCGGAGGTCTGGAACCAGCCCTACGGCGGGGGCGAGCGCACCGTCGACGTGCACCTCTCGTGGCTGCGGCGCAAGCTGGGCGAGACGGCGGCTCATCCGGCATACATCCACAGCGTGCGCGGCGTGGGGGTCCGCCTCTCGGCGCCGCCGGATGCCGGTGACGGCCCGCCCTGATGGCCCGCCGGATCGCGTTCCTCGTCGCGGCGACGACGTCGGCCGTCGTCGTCTCCTTCATCGTGCCGCTGTGCTTCCTCGTCGCGAACCTCGCGGAGGACCGGGCGACGACCCGTGCCAAGGAGCAGGCCCAGAGCGTGGCGACCTTCGTGGCCACCCTCGGCGACCGCGACACCCTCTCGCGGACCGTCGCCGACCTGAGTGCGCGTGGGCCCGAGGTGGTCGTCGTCGAGCCCGACGGGTCCGTCCTCGGCGGGGACTCGGTCGGCGCCGACAAGGTGGCAGCGGTCGAGCGCGCCCGCACCGAGCAGGCCGCCTTCACCGTCACGGAGGACCACGGCCTGGATGCCGTCGTGCCGGTCGCGACTGCCCGCGGGCTCGAGGTCGTCGTCGCGACCGTGCCCACCTCCGAGCTGCGCGCCGGCGTCACGGGAGCCTGGGTCACCATCGGCGTCCTCGGCGCGGCCCTCGTCGCCGCCTCCGTGGCCGTGGCCTGGCGGCTCGGCCGCCGGATCAGCGTGCCCGTCACCGATGTCGCCAACGTCGCGCACCGGCTCCGCGAGGGTGACGCCACGGCCCGGGCGGTGCCGGGTGGACCCCCCGAGACGGCCGAGCTGGGTCGTGCCCTCAACGCCCTCGCCGACCGCAACCACGAGCTGGTCGCCGCCGAGCGCGAGCACGCCGCCGACCTCGGCCACCGCCTGCGCACCCCCGTGACGGCGCTGCGGCTCGACACCGACCTCGTCAGCGACGCCGAGGTCTCCCGGCGGCTGCGCGACCACGTCGACGAGCTCCAGCGCAGCATCGACGACGTCGTCCGCGACGCCCGCCGGACCGCTCGCGAGGAGCTGCGCGGCACGACCGAGGTGCTCCCGGTGGTGGCAGAGCGGGTGACCTTCTGGCAGCCACTTGCCGAGGAGCAGGGTCGCCTGCTCGAGCTCGAGCAGACCGGTGGCGCCGGCTCGGATGCCGTGCGCCTCTCGGCGGAGGACCTTGCCGAACTCGTCGACACCCTGCTCGACAACGTGTTCGCCCACACCCCGGACGATGCCCGCGCGCGGGTCATCGTCGACCAGGGCCCCGACCGGGTCGTGCTCGTCGTGGAGGACGCCGGTCCCGGAATGCGCCAGCCCTACCGCGGCCGTGGCCACAGCGCCGCGGGCTCCACCGGGCTGGGGCTGGCCATCGTCCACCGGATCGCCGAGGGCGCCGGCGGCACGGTCGCCCTCGGAACGTCCGCCCTCGGCGGCCTCGCCGTGACGGTGCGCCTGCCCATGGGCGAGGAGGCCGGGGCCGGCACCCAGGACCGGGTGCCGTCGACCGGTCCGTGAGGCGCACCTCGGCGTGCTGCCCGTCGCTGGCGCGTGCACGGCAGGCCTAGTCGTCCTCCACCGTCGGCCCGGGCCTGGTCGTCACGCACACCCCGTCGACGAGGGTGGCCGGAGGCGTGCAGTCGGCGAGGACGGTGACCGTGGGAGTCGGGACCGGCGGGAGTGACGGCGTGGGCGTGGCGGAGCCGGGCGCGGGGTCGGGGGCTGCCGCGGCATACACGGCGAACGCCGCGACGCCGCCGACGAGGGCGCCGGCACCGATGACGCTGGCGAGGGACAAGGAACCTCCGGGCTGGACGGGCTGACGGGCTGGGTCCCTCGATGGTGGCGGTCCCTCGCTCAAGGACGGGTCGTCGGCCCGTCAAGAGTGCGTTAAGCCGGGCGCCCCCGCGGCTCCACCGGCGCCATGACGTTCCCTTAACGGGCGGATGAGGCGCGCTTGTCCTCCGCACCCGCAGCCTGAGACACACAGGACACCCGGCACCGACCGCGGCGTCCGACCCGACCTCGAGAGGACCTGTTGGTGAGACCCCTCCTCAGCACCGGGCAACGTGACCGATCCCGACTGGTGCTCACCGTGCTCAGCGGCACCCTGGCAGCCGCCGCGACCGCGGGCACGGGGATCGCGAGCGCGGCCGTCGCACAGGAGACCGCACGCGAGAACGCCGTCAAGGAGCGGGCTCGGCTCGCCTCGGAGGCCGCGGCCGCCCGCGCGCACCACGAGGCGCTCGTCGAGTGGGCCAAGCACAACCCCGTCGTCGTGACGAAGCAGAGGCCGACGAAGACCGTGGTCGGCCCCACGGTGATCGCTCGCGCGTCGTCGTCGGGGAGCGCCAAGGTCGGTGGCGGGACCAGCTCGAGGACCTCGAGCCCCGCGCCGCCCCCTCCCCCGCCCACCACGAGCAGTGGCTCGTGAGGGCCGGCTCGTGAGCACCGTGGACGCGATCGCCGCACCCGGCACCGTCGACCGCGTCCGCGGCGCGGCCTCGTGGCGGGCGCTCGGCACGTACGTGGACCTGCGGACCCACCCTGACGTCGTGGATGCCGCCGCCGCCCGTGCCGCGGAGGTGCTCGACGAGGTGGACCTCGCGTGCAGCCGCTTCCGGGACGACAGCGACCTGGCGCTGGCCAACCGGTCCGCGGGCACCCCGGTGGCGGTCTCCCCCGTCCTCGTGGGCGCGGTGCGCGTCGCCCTCGAGGCCGCCACCGAGACCGACGGGATCGTCGACCCGACGCTCGGCGACCTGCTCAGCGCCGCCGGCTACGACCGGACCTTCGCCCTCGTGCCTGCCGACGACCCGAGCGCCGCCGAGCTCCCGGTGCGGCGAGGCAGCTGGCGTGACGTCGTCGTCACGGAGGGCACGGTCACGGTCCCTCCGCGTGCCGCCCTCGACCTCGGGGCCACCGGCAAGGCCTTCGCCGCCGACCTCGTTGCCCTCACCCTCGAGGACGCCTTCGACGTCCCCGTCCTCGTGGGTGTCGGTGGTGACGTGCGCGTGGCCCGGGCCGGGCGCACGGCATCCGACGATCCGGTGGGCTACCCCGTCGTGGTCGGCCACAGCCTCGCCGACCTCGCCGCCGGGGGACCCCGCACCCGGGTCACGCTGAGCTCGGGAGGCCTCGCGACGTCGAGCGTGTCCGCCCGGCGCTGGCGGCGGGGCGGTCGGCAGTGGCACCACCTCGTCGACCCGCGTACGGGCACCCCGGCGGCGGGGCGCTGGCGCACCGTGACCGCCCTGGGGCACACCGCCGCCGCGGCCAACACGGCGACGACGGCCGCCATCGTCCTCGGCGACGCGGCCCTGGAGTGGCTCACCGCTCGGGGCGTCGCCGCACGGCTGGTCGACCACGAGGGACGCGTGAGCCGCACGCCTCACTGGGTGGCCCTCGGCGTCGAGGAGCAGCCATGACCTCCCCCGTCCTGTGGTACCTCAACCGGGGCACCGGCGTCGTCCTCCTCCTCGTCTTCACGATGACGGTCCTCCTCGGCGTCCTCGCCACCGGGAGGGCCGTGCACCCCTGGTGGCCGCGGTTCGTGACCCAGGGCCTGCACCGCGCCCTCGCGGCCATGTCGGTGCTCCTCCTCGCAGCCCACGTGCTCACGGCGGTCCTCGACGAGTACGTCGACATCCGCTGGTGGCAGGCGGTGCTCCCCTTCGGCGCCACGTACGAGCCGCTCTGGCTCGCCCTCGGCGCGGTCGCCCTCGACGTCACGGTCGTCGTGGTCGCCACCTCGCTGGCACGCACGCGGATCTCCCACCGCGGCTGGTCCCTCGTCCACCTCACGACCTACCTCGCGTGGTGCTCGGCGGTCGCCCACGGCATCGGCATCGGCACCGACGCCGGGCGCCCGTGGATGGCGTCGATGACGGCGGCCAGCGTCGCGGCGGTCGTGCTCGCCGCGCTGGCCAGGGTGACTGCCGTCGTCCGGGTCCGGCGCCGCCGGGCCGTCCTCGAGGGTGGGGTGGACGCCCTCCAGTCCGTCCTCTCCGGCGGTGCCCGGTGATCCGGCCCCCGGCATCCGTGGAGGTCCTCCCGGGCCCGCTCCTGCTCTCCGCCATCGGGGCGGGGACGGGCTTCGACGCGCACCTCGACCGGTTCGGCCCCCTGCCACGCCTCGACGGCCACACGCTCGTCGGGCTCCTGCACCCGGTCGGGGTGCGCGGCCGCGGCGGCGCCGGCTTCCCCCTCGCCCGCAAGCTGGAGACGGTCCTCGCCCACCGCGGGCCGCGACCCCGCCGCAGGCCCGTGGTCGTCGTCAACGCCGCCGAGGGCGAGCCCGCGAGCGCCAAGGACAGCGGGCTCCTCGGCGTGGCCCCGCACCTCGTCCTCGACGGTGCCGCCCTGGCCGCCCGGGCGGTGGGCTCCCACGAGGTCCACGTCGTCACGTCCGAGGACCGCCCGTGGGTGGGCACCGCGGTGTCGGCCGCCACGCGGCAGCGGCGCGAGCGCGGCATCCGGTGGGTCCTCCACGAGGCCGAGGCGCGGTTCGTCGCGGGCCAGTCCCGTGCGGTGCTCGAGCTCATCGCCGGCCGCCCGGGGCTCCCCGTCACGTCGTGGGCTCCGGAGGCCGTCGACGGCCACCGCGGACGGCCGACCCTGCTCTCCAACGCGGAGTCCTACGCCCACCTGGCCGCCGTCGTGCGGTGGGGACCCGAAAGGTATGCCGCGCACGGCACACCGGAGGAGCCCGGCACGACGCTCCTCACCCTGACGACACCGCCCGGCGACGACGGCAGGTTCCGCGGGGTGCGGGTCGTCGAGGTCGGGCACGGCGACGCCGCCTGGGGGGTGCTCGGGCCGGCCGCCCTCGCCGCTCCCCTCCTCGTCGGCGGCTTCCACGGGTCGTGGATCCACCCGCGGGACGTCCCGGACCTGCGCTGGTCGACGGCCCACCTCCAGCGGCTCGGCGCATCCCTCGGGGCGGGCGCGCTGGTCTCGCTCTCCGACGGCTCGTGCCCGGTGGCGCAGACGGCTCGCTTCACGGCATACCTCGCCGCGGAGTCGGCCGGTCGCTGCGGTCCCTGCCGCAACGGGCTGCCGGCGCTGGCGGACGAGGTCCGGGCCCTGGCCGGCCGCGCCGACACGCGCCGCCGCATCCGCGAGCTCACCGGCCTGGTGCGCGGGCGAGGAGCCTGCGCCCACCCCGACGGCACCGCGCGGCTCGTCACCTCGCTGCTCACGGTGCTCGGGGACCACGTCGAGAGCCACCTCGACCGCGCGTGCGCGTGTCGTTCCGGCCGCCTGGCGGTCGTCTCGTGACCCCGCCCACGTCCACCCTGCGGGTCGACTGGCCGCAGTGCCGGGCCCGGGGGCTCTGCGCCGAGCTGCTCCCGGAGCGGATCCACCTCGACGAGTGGGGCTACCCCGTCGTCATCGGACCCGTGCGCGAGGGCGAGCGCGCCCTCGCCCGCGAGGCCGTGATCGCGTGCCCGCGGCGCGCCCTGCACCTCGTCGACCGGTAGGTCCTCCGGGCCCGGCCACACACCCGAGGCGGTGCGGTGGACCCGACCCGGTATGCCGTGGGCTCACCAGAGCAGCGGTGCGTCCAGCTCCCGGGTGTCGTCGACGGGCAGCCAGCCGTGCTCCGCGGTCTCGACGTACGCGGTGCCCGGGCCCTCCGACGCGAGGACGGTGACGGCGTCGAGCAGGCGCTCGACGTGCTCCGCCGTCGTCGCCAGGCCGGCGCTGACCCGCACGGCGGTGGCGTGCTCGTCGGTGCCCTCCTCGAGCAGGGCGTCGACGAGGATGTGGGCACAGAACTTGCCCGCGCGCACGCCGATGCCGTGCTCCGCCGAGAGCGCCGCGGCCACGAGGTGGCTGTCGAGGCCGTCGACGGTGAAGGTGACGACGGGCCCTCGGTCGTGGTCGTCGCCGAACAGCGAGTACGTCGTCACGCCCTCGATGGCCCGCAGGCCCTCGAGCAGCCGCCCGGTGAGCCGCGCCTCGTGCTCCTCCACGGCCGCGCGGTGCTCCCGGATCGTCGCGCACGCCGCGGCGAGGGCGATGGCACCGATGACGTTGGGGCTGCCGGCCTCGTGGCGCGCCGGACCGGTGGCCCAGCGCGTGGAGTGCTCGGTGACCTCCGCCGTCGCGCCGCCGCCGGCGAGGTAGGGGGCGGCCGCGTCGAGCCAGTCACGCCGACCCGCGAGGACGCCGGCGCCGTACGGGGCGTGGACCTTGTGCCCGGAGAAGGCCACCCAGTCGACGTCGAGGGCCGCGAGGTCCACCGGGCGGTGCGCGGCATACTGCGCGGCGTCGAGGAGGACCCGGGCCCCGTGGCGGCGCGCGATCGCGGCGAGCCGGTCGACGGGCCAGATCTCCCCCGTCACGTTGGACGCGGCGGTGAGCACGACCAGGGCCTCGCGCGGCCGACGAGCAGTGCCGCGCGAGAGGGCGGCGAGGGCGGTCTCGAGGAGCACCTCGGCGTCCCGCACACTCCCCGGCACCGGGAGCCGCACGGTGTCCCGCGGCCGCCAGGGCAGCAGCGTCGCGTGGTGCTCGGCGGAGAAGACGACGACCGAGGTGTCACGCGGCAGGGAGCGGGCGAGGAGGTTCACCGCGTCGGTGGTGTTGCGGGTGAACACGACGACGTCGTCCGCACGGGCACCGACGAACCGGGCCACCTCCTCGCGGGCCGCCTCGTAGTGCGCACTCGTCACGCGGGAGAGCCAGCCCGTGCCGCGGTGGACCGAGGAGTACGACCGGGTCGCGGCCTCGACGGCGCTCGCCACGCGCTCGAGCGCCGGCGTCGAGGCCGCATGGTCGAGGTTGGCGTAGTCGACGTGGTCCCCCGACAGCGTGGGCACGAGGTCGGCCCGCACGACGGCGGGCAGGTCACGGGCGGGCGCGGCGTGGTGCCGCAGGTCGGATGCCGGCCACCCGGATGCCGGCCACCCGGATGCCGCCCTCCCGGATGCCGGCCTCCCGGATGCCGGCGGCCCGGCATCGGTGACGGCACGCAGCCGGGGGCGGCGGTGGAACGAGGGCGGTGTGGTGGCGATCGACACGGTGTCCGGCTCCCGAGGCCTGTGGACCTCGGGGACGACCCCCGGGATCCGCGCTTGCCGACGCCGGATGGGACGTCGACCAGGTCGTCACCCGGAGCACCCCACCGCGGAGGAGGGTTGCTGGCCAGCGAGCCGGGGCTTGTCGCTGGCACTCATGACCTACGCGGGGAAGTCTACGAGCGGACGGCGGCCACCCGGCATACCCGGTCCACGACCCGAGATGTCCGGCGCGGGCGCCCCCCGACCGGACATCCCACAAGAAACCCCCGCTCCACCCGGGAAGGCTTGTCCGGGGCAGTGGGGGTTTCTCGGGTCACCCGATAAACCTCGGCGGCGTCAGGCCGGGACGACGTTCACGAGCTTCGGGGCGCGGACGATGACCGTCCGGATGCCGTCGGGCACGGCCGCCCGGACCTTCGTGCTCGCCAGGGCCAGCTCGCGAAGGGCCTCCTCGGTGATGTCCGAGGGCACCTCGAGGCGGTCGCGCACCTTGCCCCTGACCTGCACCACGCAGGTCACGGTCTCCTCGACGACGAGCGCCGGGTCGGCCACGGGGAACGGCGCGTGCACGAGCGACTCCTCGTGGCCGAGGCGGCTCCACAGCTCCTCCGCGATGTGCGGGGCCAACGGCGCCACCATGAGCACGAGCTGCTCGGCGGCCTCCCGCGGGACACCACCCTCGAGCCTCGTGAGGGCGTTGTTGAGCTCGGTGAGGCGGGCGATCGCCGTGTTGAAGCCGAGCTCGGCGTAGTCCGTGCGGACCGCGTCGATCGTGCGGTGCAGGACCCGCGTCGTCGCGTCGTCGAGGGGGGCGTCGACGACCGTCAGGGCGCCGGTCTCCTCGTCGACGACGTTGCGCCACAGCCGCTGGAGGAACCGCTGGCTCCCGACGACCGCGCGCGTGTCCCACGGCTTGCTCTGCTCGAGGGGGCCGAGGCCCATCTCGTAGAGGCGGAAGGTGTCGGCGCCGTACGCGGCATACATCTCGTCCGGGCTCACCATGTTCTTCAGCGACTTGCCGATCTTGCCGAACTCGCGGGTGACCGGCCGGCCGTGCCAGGTGAACGTCGGGTGGCCGTCGGGTCCGACACCCTCCTCGACCTCCTTGGCCTCGACGGGCTGCCCCCGGTCGTCGCGGTACGCCGGGGCCTGGATGTAGCCCTGGCTGAAGTAGGTGCGGAACGGCTCGTCGGAGCTCAGGTGGCCGAGGTCGTGGAGCACCTTGTGCCAGAAGCGCGCGTACAGCAGGTGCAGCACCGCGTGCTCGACCCCGCCGACGTAGAGGTCGACCCCTCCCGGGTCGCGGGTGCCCGCCGGTGCCCCGGCGACCGGCTCGGGCCTGGGCCCCATCCAGTACGCCTCGTTCTCGGGGTCGACGATGGTCTCGAGGTTCTCCGGGTCGAGGTAGCGCAGGTAGTACCAGCACGACCCGGCCCAGTTCGGCATCGTGTTGGTCTCGCGCCGGAACGACCGCACCCCACGGCCGTCGCCGAGGTCGAGGTCGACGTCGACCCACTCCTGCACGCGGGACAGGGGTGGCTCGGGCTCGCTGCTCGCGTCCTCGGGGTCGTAGGTCTTGGGGCTGAAGTCGGGCACGTCCGGCAGCTCGACGGGCAGCATCGCGTCGGGCAGCCCGTGGGCCACGCCGTCCTCGTCGAAGACCACGGGGAACGGCTCGCCCCAGTAGCGCTGCCGGCTGAACAGCCAGTCGCGCAGCTTGTAGCTCACCGTCGCCTCGCCGAGCCCCTTCTCCGTGAGGTATGCCGTGATGCGCACCTTCGCCTCGGCGATGCCGAGCCCGTCGAGGCTCACCTCGTCGTTGCTCGAGTTGATCGCAGGACCCTCGCCGGTGAAGGCGGTACTCATGTCGTGGTCCGCATCCGGCTGGACCGTGCGGATGACGGGCAGCTCGAACGCCGTCGCGAAGTCCCAGTCACGCTCGTCCTGGCCGGGCACGGCCATGATCGCGCCGGTCCCGTAGCCCATGAGCACATAGTCGGCGACGAACACCGGGATCCGCGTCCCGGTGACGGGGTTGGTCGCCCACCCGCCGGTGAAGACCCCCGTCTTGTCCTTGCCCTCGGTCTGGCGCTCGATGTCGCTCTTGCGCGAGGCCGCCCGACGGTAGGCCGCGACCGCCTCGGCCGGCGTGGCCGCACCGCCGGTCCACACCGGCCGCGTGCCCTCGGGCCAGCCGTCGCCGGGGACCAGCTCGTCGACGAGCGGGTGCTCCGGCGCCAGCACCAAGAACGTCGCGCCGAACAGCGTGTCGGGCCGGGTCGTGAACACCTCGATCCCCTGGCCCTCCGACGCGACCGGGAAGGTGACGCGGGCACCGTGGCTGCGGCCGATCCAGTTGCGCTGCATGATCCGGACCTTCTCGGGCCAGTCGACGCGGTCGAGGTCGTCGGCGAGCCGGTCGGAGTACGCCGTGATCCGCATCATCCACTGGCGCAGGTTGCGCTTGAAGACCGGGAAGTTGCCCCGCTCGGACCGGCCGTCGTTGGTGACCTCCTCGTTGGAGAGCACCGTGCCCAGGCCGGGGCACCAGTTGACGGGGGCCTCGCTCGTGTAGGCGAGCCGCTGGTCGTCGAGGATGCCGGCCCGCTCGACGTCGGACAGGTCGTCCCAGTCGCGACCGTCCTCGTTGGGCAGGGGGCGCACGCCGGAGCGGTACTCCGCGACGAGCTCGGTGATCGGGCGTGCGCGGCCCAGCCCACCGTCCGGGCGCACGGCATCCGTGTCGTACCAGGACCCGTGGATCTGGAGGAAGATCCACTGGGTCCAGCGGTAGTAGTCGGGGTCGATCGTCTCGATGGCTCGTCGGTCGTCGTGGCCCAGCCCGAGGCGGCGCAGCTGGCGCGCCATGATGACGATGTTGTCCTCGGTCGTCTTGCGCGGGTGCTGGCCCGTCTGCACGGCGTACTGCTCGGCGGGCAGCCCGAAGGCGTCGTACCCCAGGCAGTGCAGGACGTTCTTGCCGAGCATCCTGTGGTAGCGCGCGAAGACGTCGGTCGCGATGTAGCCCAGTGGGTGGCCGACGTGCAGGCCGGCGCCGCTCGGGTAGGGAAACATGTCGAGGACGAGGAGGTGGCCGCCGGTGTGCTCGGCGACGCCCTCGGGGTCGGCCCACGGCCCGGCGGGGTTGGGTGCGTGGTAGGTGCCGCGCTCCTCCCACCGGTCCTGCCAGGCGACCTCGATCTGCCCGGCCAGCTCGGCGGTGTAGCGGTACGGGGTCTCGCTCATCTCGTCCTCGTCGTCGTCTCGTCTGCGCCCGTGGAGGGTGTGTGCCCATGAAAAAACCCCTCGCACAGGAGGGGTCGCCGCGCCGGGCCGGTGGCCCGCGCGGCTACGGAAGGAGCAGCAACCTCGTCACAGCCCACAGGGTATCGCAGCGGGCCCGCCGTCAGTCGGTGGGCCGATGCCCCCATCGGGCCGCGGTGGCCAGCGCCTCGGCGGCGCTGGCGAGGCCTTCGGACGTCGTCGCGCTCGTGAGGCACGAGGCCGCCGAGGCCACTCCGAGCCGCAGGCTCTCCTCGACCGGCCACTCCTCGTGCACCCCGTGCAGCACTCCCGCGGCGAACGCGTCGCCGGCCCCGGTCGCGCTGACGACGACCTCGGCGGGGACCCGCACCGAGCCCTGCCGCCAGACCCGTCCGTCGGGCGCCGCGGCGACGCACCCGGCCGGGAAGTGGACCACGGCGAGCCGGCCGACCCCCCGCTCGAGCAGCCCCCGGGCGAGCGCCTCGAGCTCGACCCAGGGCGTGGGCTCGTCCGCGGAGGGCGCCTCGACGTGCGACCCCGTGAGGGCGGCCGCCTCGAGGTCGTTGATGACGATGGTGTCGAGGTGGGGCAGGCAGGGCGCCGCGACCTCCCCCATCCGGGCCGGGTCGAGGCTCACGAGCTCGAGGTTGGTGCGGATGCCGGCCGCCTGCGCCCGCTCGAGCACCCGCACCCAGCCGTTGACCCCACCAGGCCCTGGGGCGTCGAGCCCGGGGTGCAGACCGGGGGCGCCGAGGTGGAGGATCCGCGCCGTCGAACGCTCGACCTCGAGGAGGTCGGCGGTGAGGAGGGCGTTGGCACCCACGTGGTGGAAGAACGTGCGCCGGCCGCCGCGCCGCTCGACCATCGCGTCGGTGAACGACGTGCTGGCCGACGCGACGCGGACGAGGCCGGAGGTGTCGATGCCGACGGCCTGGCACGCCGCGACGATGTGGTCGCCGTGGGCGTCGTCACCGACGACACCCGCGAACGCGACGGGGAAGTCCGCGCCGAGCCGCGCGAGGTCGACGGCCATGTTGAGGCCCGGGCCACCCGTGCCGACCGAGAACTCCTCGATGATCGCGATGTGGTCGAGCGGCGGGTAGTGGTCGATGACCTTGCTCAGGTCGACGACGGCGGTGCCCGCGCAGAGCACGCCGCGGCGCGCACCGGCATCCACGGCGTCCCTCTCCTCCGCCCCGGGGCGGACCGCGTCGGAGTCGCGCGGGGCCGCCCTGCCCTGCTCGGTCATCGTCGGCTCACTCCTCGCGCAGGACCCGTTCGCTGACCTGGAGGTCGGTCTCCAGCGGTCGGTGCGGTGAGATGCCGGCACCGGCGAGGGCCTCGTGGTACGCCCGGACCCCGTCGGCCGGCGAGAGCTCCGCGGTGATGACGCGGCGCATCGTCGCCAGGAGGTCGAGCTGGGACTCGGCACGCTGGATCTTGCGGCCGAAGAGCGACACCCGGGCACCGGCGCCCTCGGCCCGGTGGAGCAGCTCCATCGCGTCGCGGGTCGTCCCGGCGGAGCCGCCGAGGATGCCCACGACGAGTGAGGGGTCGTGCTCGACGAGCTCGGCGACGGCAGCCCTCCCGTTGTAGGCCATCTTGAGGAAGACCGGGCGGTGCGCAGCCGTGACCCCGGCGAGCAGCCGGACGATGGAGTCGTTGACGAACGCCGGGACGTCCTCGCCGGCCAGGCCCTCCGGCGCGTTGGGGTTGAACACCTCGAGGAAATGGCGGATGCCGGCCTCGGCCGCCTCGAGCCGGAAGTCGCGGTAGGCCTCGAGGGTCGCGAGGTCGTGGTGGACGTCGTTGTTGAGGGTGACCGAGTAGAGCACGAGGTCGCAGAACGGCCGCACGGACGGCAGGTGGGCGGTGCGGAACGGCCGCGACGGGCGGCTCGGGTACGCCGAGCCCCGGGAGGTCCAGATGTCGGTGGTGTCGTTGGCCCGCACCGCGAGGGTGACCTCGTCGCCGAGCGACCCGTCGCCGGCGAGGACCTCCCCGTTGCTCGCCGACGTGAGCAGGATGTCGACGGCTCCGGCGGCGACCTCCGCCCGCATCGCGTCGAGGTAGGCGGCGCGCGTGCGGTGGATGCCGGGCCGGCTGCCGGGCGCGGGGTCTCGCTCGAGCGGGCCGGCGGACACCGCACCGAACGCCATGTCGGCGTCCTTCGCGTCCGCGATCACGAAGTCGTCGGCGGTGTACGTGCCGGCGTGGATGCTCCGGAGCTTGCGGTCCAGGGCGCGCGGCCGGGGGGCCGGGTCGCGGTCGGACGGCGTGTCGGCGGGAGGGGGTGTGTCGGCGGCCATGTGCCCACCTTTTCACTCCGCGCGTCAGGAGGCGAAGATCCCGAGGACGATCAGCGCCTGGGCGCCGTGGTAGGTGACCATCGTGACCGGGGCCGTCCATGGCCGCGGCTGGACGAAGCGCCCCGTCGCGAGCACGGTGTCGCTCACGACGAACAGGCTCACGCCGAGCCCGACGAACAGCCGGCCGGTCGCCCAGCCGGTGACCGCCATGGCGCCTATGACGAGCATGTACGTTTCGACCGCGACCCCGAGGACCGCTCCGCCTTCGGCCACGGCGCCCGGGAGGATGCGTCGCCCTGCGGCCAGGCACGCCACGACGGTGCCCACCCCGAGCCAGCCCCACACCGGCCGGTCCAGGCCCGCCAGCACGAACGACGACACGTAGGCGAGGTGGCCGACGAGGAACGCCGCGAGCCCACCGACGAACCTGCTGGAGGACTCATCGAGCAGCAGCACGTCGCCGAGGAGCCCCAGCGACAGGGCGAGCAGGAGCCACCTGCCGGATGCCGTGTCGGCGGCCCCCGCGAGCGTCGCCACCGCGAGGAGGCCGACCATTGCCCCGGGTTTCGCCCACCGCTCGACGGCGCGCCGGTGCCGTGACACCGCCCACCAGTCGAGGGCGCACACGACGGCGGTGGCGAGGGCGGCGACCCACACGGCGTAGGGGGGCACAACGGCATCGTCCCAGCGCGGACGTCCGCTCGGTCACAGAAGGGAGCCGCGTCACCTCTCCGGGCATGTACCGGACGTGTCGGGAAGGTCCCGTCCCGTACCCGGCGTGCTCGGAGGGTCATCGCCCTCGCCGACCCGCTGCTCGCCGAGTGAGGCGGGCGGAGACGACACGCTGATCCACGGGTCACACCCGCCGTCCGTGCACCTCGGGCCTTCATAGGCTGGAGGTGCACCGAGGAGGTTCCGATGAACACCCACGTCGTACGAACCGACCGACACACCGCCTCTGAGTCACCGTGGCCACCGCTCTGGATAGCCCTCGCCGCCCTGCTCGCCACTCCGGTGGTCGGGCTGCTGATGCGCATCGTCCGGGCGGTCCTCGACTCCGGCACCCGGGCAGGCGGTGTCAGCCCGGGGATGATCGGTGTGGCAGCGACGGTCCTGGTCGCCGGGGCCGGGGTCTGGGTCGCGGTGCGCGACCTGCGCCGGGGCACGCGGTCGTGGCCGGTCTGGACCGGCCTCGTCGTCTCCGGCCTCGTGCTGCTCTTCTGGGTCGCGTTCAGCGTCGCCGAGATCGCCTCCCCGCACTGACCCCACCCTTCACGAGGGCCGTCAGCGAAGCTCGAGGTGGCCGTCGTCGATGCGACCGAGCCGCATGACCGCGAGGTCGTAGAGGTAGCTCTGCACCACCCGCCACGGTCGCTCGCGACCCTGGCGGGGAAGCAGGTGCGCCGCGCGCTGGACGTACCCCGAGGTGAGGTCGAGAAGCGGGCGCTCTGCCTCGCCCTCGACCGGCGGCTCGTGGTAGCGCGGCGTCGCGACGGCATACCCCTTGCGCTCGAGGAACCGGAGCAGCGAGCAGAACCACCGCGCCGAGAGGTCGGCCCGGAGCGTCCAGCTCGCGTTGGTGTACCCGACGGCGAGGGCCGCGTTCGGCACGTCGGACAGCATCAGCCCCTTGTAGACGTGCCCCGCCGACAGGTCCACCGGCTCCCCGTCGACGACGACCTCGGCGCCGCCCCCGATCTGCATCGCCAGCCCCGTGGCCGTCACGACGAGGTCGGCCGGCAGCAGCGCGCCGGACCGGACCCGGATGCCGTCGCGCTCGAACCGCTCGACCGTGTCGGTCACGACCTCCGCGCGCCCGTCGGACAGGACGCGGAAGAGGTCTCCGTCGGGGGCCACGCACAGACGCTGGTCCCACGGGTCGTACCGCGGGGCGAAGTGGGTGTCCACGGCGTATCCGTCGGGGAGCCGGCGCACGGCCCGCCGCCGCAGGAGGCGGCGACCGGCATCCGGGAAGCGGCGCAGCACCTGGTACCCGGCGGTGGAGAGGACGACGTTCTTGCCGCGCACCACCCGGTGGGCGGCCCTCGCGGGGAGCACCCGTCGCAGGCCGTCGGCCACGACGTCCCGCCCCGGGAGGTCCGTGACGTAGCTCGGGCTGCGCTGGAGCATCGTCACGTGCGCGGCCCCCTGCTCGACGAGGGCCGGGACCAGGGTCACGGCCGTCGCGCCGCTGCCGATCACGACGACGCGCCGGCCCGCGACGGGCAGCCCCTCGGGCCACTGCTGCGGGTGCACGACCTCGCCGGAGAAGTCCGCCTGGCCCGGGAACTCGACGACGTGGCCCGACGCGTAGGAGTAGTAGCCGGTCGCGAGGTAGACGAACCGTGCGGTGTGGGTGACCCGGCCCTCGGCCGTGCTGGCCGTGACCGACCAGCGGGCGTCCGCCGACGACCACGCGAGCCGCTCGACCCGTTGCCCGAGGTGGATGCGCTCCGTGACGCCGTAGTGGCGGGCGGTCTCCTCGACGTACGCCTTGATCTCGGGCCCGGTCGCGAACGCCTCGCCGTGCCACGGCCGGAACGGGAAGCCGAAGGTGTACATGTCGGAGTCGGACCGGATGCCGGGGTACCGGAAGAGGTCCCAGGTCCCCCCGACGGCCTCCCGAGCCTCGAGGACGGCCCACGCCATCGTGGGGCAGTGCATCGCGAGCCGGCAGGCCGCATCGACCCCGGAGACACCGGCACCGACGACGAGGACGTCCACGTCGAGCGGCGGGGGTGGCGGCACGGGCACGCCGACAGGGTATGCCGGGGCGCTGCGGCCGCCGCGGCCGCCGCGGCAGAACCTTCGGCACGGGTTCGGGATGTGTCCCTCGCGCGTGTGACGATGGGAGGCATGACCACCCTCTCCGACTTCACCGCAACCACCCTCACCGGCGAGGAGCGCAGCCTGTCCGCGTATGCCGGCAAGGTCGTCCTCGTCGTCAACACCGCGAGCAGGTGCGGGTTCACCCCCCAGTACGCCGGCCTCGAGGAGCTCTACACCGAGCTCAAGGACGACGGGTTCGTCGTGCTGGGCTTCCCGTGCAACCAGTTCGGGTCGCAGGAGCCGGGCTCCGAGGACGAGATCGGTGAGTTCTGCCAGGCCAACTACGGCGTGACCTTCCCCATGTTCGCCAAGGTCGACGTCAACGGCGACGACGCGCACCCGCTCTACACGTGGCTCAAGGACGAGAAGAAGGGCGTGCTCGGCGGTCGGATCAAGTGGAACTTCACGAAGTTCCTCGTGGGCCGCGACGGAAGGGTCATCGAACGCTACGCCCCGAACTGCGAGCCCGCCGACCTCGCCGGCGACGTCCGCGCGGCACTCGCCGCCCGGGCCGCCTGAGGTCAGTCGTGGCTCGCTGCCCCGGCCGGCGTCGGCCGTGGAGCCCACCGGATCGCTCCCCTCGGCGTCCGTGAGCGCCCCCGACGTCGTCGTCGGGGACGACGGGCTCGCCCGGCCGGTGTGGGCGTCGGTCGACCCGATGCTGCGGGAGTACTACGACACCGAGTGGGGGATGCCGGTCCGCGACGAGCGCGGGATGTTCGAGCGGCTCTCGCTCGAGGCGTTCCAGTCGGGGCTGTCGTGGGCGACGATCCTGCGCAAGCGCCCCGCTTTCCGCGCGGCCTTCGACCGGTTCGACCCGGAGGTCGTGGCCGGCTACGGCGACGACGACGTGGAGCGGCTCATGGGCGACGCAGGGATCGTGCGCAACCGCGCCAAGGTCCTCGCGACGATCACGAACGCGCGGGCCACGCTGGCGCTGAGGGACGACGCAGACGGCGACCTCGCGGCATACGTGTGGTCCTTCCGCCCTGCCACGAGCCCACGA
The DNA here is from genome assembly GCA_035703305.1 of Ornithinibacter sp. GTDB lineage: Bacteria > Actinomycetota > Actinomycetes > Actinomycetales > Dermatophilaceae > Fodinibacter. Next base: position 36,586 of record DASSYJ010000009.1, read on the forward strand.
CCGCGAACCGCCGCGGAGGTCCCCACGACCTCGCCCGAGTCGGTCGCGCTCTCGAGGGCGCTCAAGCGCCGGGGGTTCGTGTTCGTCGGTCCGACGACGATGTACGCGCTCATGGAGGCCGTCGGCATCGTGGACACCCACCTGCTCGGATCCCACAGGCGCGGGAGCAGCGGGGTCTGGCCCGGCTGAGCGCGCGGCTCAGAGGGCGATCGCGGTGGGCTCAGACCACCGGGCCCTTCGGGGGCCGCCGCCGCGGGGGGTGGTTCCGCCCGCGGGGGCCCCGGTAGTCCGCAGGCACGCTCACGGTGACGTTGGCGCCGCCGACCCGGCGGGGGGCGGCGTCGCCCTCCTCCTCCCGCATGAGCTCGAGGCGTTCGCGCTCCTCCCGGACGTGGGAGTACGTCGGGCGGAAGAAGGTGACGAGCTCGTCGAAGACGGCACCGACGGCTCGCGACCGCACGCTGAACACCCCTCGAGGGTACGCCGCCGGTTCCGTGAGACCGGCTGCCTCACGGCCCGGTGGGGTCAGGGCATCGACGACCGCGTCCGCTGCGACCGTGGTGCCGGACACCCCGCCTCCATCGTCAGGGTGACGGTGGTGACCTCGCGGGACGTCGAAGAACCAGGCGCGTCACCGGGCGCCGGTGAGCGCGAGGAACTCGGCGCGCGACCGGGCGTCCTCGCGCAGCACCCCGAGGAGGCTCGACGTGATCGTGCTGGACCCCGGCGCCTGGACCCCGCGGAGCGTCATGCAGAGGTGCTCGGCCTCGATCACCACGCCGACCCCGGCGGGCGACAGCTGCGTCCACAGCCACTCCGCGACCTGCACCGTCAGCCGCTCCTGCACCTGGGGGCGGCACGAGAAGTGCTCCATCACCCGGGCGAGCTTGGAGAGCCCGACGATCCGCTCGCCCGGCAGGTACCCGATGTGGGCCGTCCCGGTGAACGGCAGCATGTGGTGCTCGCAGAGCGACCGCACCGGGATGCTGCGGGCGACGATGAGCTCGTCGTACCCGCCGTCGTTGGGGAACGTGGTGAGCCGGAACGGGCGCGGGGTGACGAGCTCGGCCAGGGCGGCGGCCATCCGTTCGGGTGTCCTCGCCAGCGACTCGACGGCCAGGTCGACGCCCAGGGCCTGCAACAGGAGGCGGGCACCCGCGGAGGCCGCGGGCAGGTCCGGCTCGTGGACGGCGGCCAGCGCGGGACCGGGGGCGTGACGGACCCGTCCGACGGCCTCCTCGACGGCCGGACCCGTCACCTCCCGGTCCTCGCTCGTCCCGGGTCGCACGCCGAGGGGCGTGGTCGTCATCTGGCTCAGGCCTTCCGGAGCGGCCAGAGGACCGGCCGAGGGTCGTACCGGGTCGCAAGGCGCTGGAGCGCGATGGCAGCCATGAGGAGACCGACGTCGCGCAACGCGACGTCGTAGAAGCCGGGGACGAGGAGGAGGTTGACGACGATCCCGCCGAGCCACCCGGCGACGACGACGGCCCCGAGCCGCGGGTGCAGCGCCACGAGGAGTCCCGCGACCACCTCGACGGCGCCGACGGCATACATCGCCTCGTGGGCGCCCACCGGGAGGCGGTCGGCGACGACCGGAGCGAGGTACTGGTCCCAGTGGACGAGGAGGTTCGGGACCTTGTCGAGCCCGAACACCACGGGCGCGACGACGAACGCCGTGCGGAGGATGAGGTACGCCTGTCGAGCGGTGTCGGGCATCGGTCGCGCCGAACCTGACGGCCCCGGGTCGGGTCCGTCGAGGGTGGACAGGTCGTACCGCGTGTCGATGGTGGCCATGGGCGCCTTCCTTGTCGAGGTGAGGTCGTCCCGACCACGGCTCCGAGACGGCACTCCGTGACGCCGAGGTGGCGGGGTGGGACGCTGACAGGGTGTTGGCGTTGCCGGCAGCCGCAGGTCTTACCCCGCGCCCCCACCTCGGTAAGACCGACCGTGTGGCGCGCAGCAAACACGGCATGAGCACCGACCAGACCGAGACGTGGAGGGCGCCGCTCCCCTGCCACCACGACGGCCCTCCCGTGGACGTCGTGGCGTGGCGCGCGTGCCGGCTCCGTGAGGCGGGCTTTCCTCCGGCCCTGGCGGACTCGCTCGCCCGGATGCACGTCGACCTCCACGCCCTGCTGCAGCTCGTGGATGCCGGCTGCCCGCCGCGCCTCGCGGCCCGCATCCTGTCGCCGCTGGAGCCGGACGAGGTGGCGGGGTGAGCACCGTCGTGCCCGACGACCCGGTCCGGAGCGCCCAGGCCACCCGTGGTCCGGCCCCCGGCGCCCCGGGCGACGACGAGCAGGACTGGGTGCTCGCCCTGTCGACACCGGGTTCGCAGCAGGTGACAGCCCTGCGGAGCCTCCACGCGCTCATGGTGCGGGCGTCGGCCCACCAGGTGTGGCGGATGCGGGCGGCCCTGGCCGACCCTTCGCCGGACACCGTCGACGACATCGCCAACCAGGCCGCGGACGAGGCGATGACGGCCGTCCTGGCCAAGCTGCACACCTTCCAGGGACGCAGCCGGTTCACGACCTGGGCCTACAAGTTCGCCATCCTGCAGGCGGCCACCGAGGTGCGTCGCCTGCAGTGGCAGCACCGGGAGGTCGAGCTGCGCGACCTGGACCAGCCGGCACCCCAGCACGAGGGTCCCGAGCACCACGTGGAGGCGGCGGACCTCGCAGATGCCGTGGTCCGCGCCATGCACGGGGTCCTGACGCCCTACCAGCGACGCATCGCGGTCGCCCTGCTCGTCGACGGCGTCCCCATCGACGTCCTCGCCGAGCGGCTCGACACGACCCGGGGGGCGCTCTACAAGACCGTCCACGACGCCCGAGTGCGGCTGCGGGCCGCCCTCACGGCCGAGGGCTACCTCGTGGCCAGGGGCGACCTCGCGGCGAGGGGCGACCTCGCGGCCAGGGGCCAGCTTCGCGGCACGGGCGGACCACCGGACCGTGTCCCCGACCCACCCACCACCACCCCGGCAGGCCCGTCATGAGCACCACCCCACCCACGCGTCCCCCGTCGCTGACACCGGCAGCGGTCAACGCCCTGCTGCTCGACACCACCCCGTGGCTGTCCTGCGAGGACTGCTTCGAGCGCATGGACCTGTACGTCGACGCCCTCCTGCGCGACGAGGAGCACCGCGACCCGGCCCTGGAGGCGCACCTGCGCGGATGCAGCGCTTGTGACGAGGAGGCCCGGTCGCTGCTCGGGATGCTCCGCGGCGACGAGTCCTCGACCGGGCCCGCCTGACCCGGGCCCGCCCGGCCCGGCCCTCCGGCCCGTCCCCACGACGACGAAGGACCCGGCGCACTCGCGCCGGGTCCTTCGTCATGGGGTGGAGCTGAGGGGATTCGAACCCCTGACCCCCTCCATGCCATGGAGGTGCGCTACCAACTGCGCTACAGCCCCGGGTGGGGGACCCCGAAGGGGCGACGGCGAGTCTACCCATGGCCTCGCGGTCCCCCAAATCGGCTTCAGGGGGGCGAGGAACCGGCTCGGGAGGCCACCTCCGAGGACAGGTTCCACGCCTGGAGGCGCCACCCGGCACGCCCTTCGTCGAACTCCGCCCAGTGGCAGTTCCCCAGCCCGCCGAGCACCCGCCAGGCCGTGCCGAGGTCCAGCCCGAGCAGCCAGGCGCTCATCGCGCGAGCGGCCGCACCGTGCGTGGAGACGACGGCGCACTCCCCCGCCGGCAGGTCCGCCAGGAGCTCTCCGAGCGCCTCGCCCACGCGGACCCACACGTCCTGCATCGACTCGCCGTCCCCACCTCGGCGCACGTCCTCACCGCGGGTCACCGCCGCGAACCCCTCGGGCCACTGCTCGCGGACCTCCTCGGTGCTCAGTCCCTGCCACCCACCGGCGTGGATCTCGCGGAAGCGGGCGTCCAGCTCGACGGGGATGCCGCACGCGCGGCCCACGCTCTCGGCCGTCAGCCGGGCGCGGGACAGGTCGGACGTCACGAGCCGGGCCGGGTGGAGGGCCGCGATGGCCGGGCCCACGGCCTCGGCCTGCTCGAGGCCGCGGTCGGAGAGCGGTGCGTCGAGCTGCCCCTGCCAGATGCCCGCGGCGTTGTGGGTCGTCTCCCCGTGGCGGAGGACGACCAGTCGGCGCTGTCCGGTCGTGGGGGTGGGGCCCGTCACCGGGCGCCCTGCTCGGTGCCCACGACGCCGAGGTCGATCGACGGGCAGTCCTTCCACAGCCGCTCGAGCTCGTAGAACGCCCGCTCCTCGTCGTGCTGCACGTGCACGACGATGTCGGAGAAGTCGATGAGCACCCAGCGCCCCTCCCGCTGCCCCTCCCGGCGCACGGGCTTGACGCCCCTGTCGCGCAGCACGTCCTCGACCTCGTCGACGATCGAGCCGACCTGCCGCTCGGACTCCGCCGAGACGATGACGAAGACGTCGGTCAGCGCGAGCTGGTCGGAGACGTCGATACCCGTGATCGTGGTCGCGAGCTTGTCGGCCGCGGCGGCGGCTGCCGCCCTCGCCAGGTCGAGCGCTCGGTCGGTGGCGGTCACGGTGCTCCTCGAGGGGGTGCGGGGGCCGCGGACGGTGCCGGCGCGGCATACAGGTGGTGCTTGGAGATGTACTGGACGACGCCGTCCGGCACGAGGTACCAGACGGGCTCCCCGGCACGGACGCGGTCCCGGCAGTCCGTGGAGCTGATCGCCATGGCCGGCACCTCCTGGAGGTCGACCCGGTCGGCGGGCAGCCCCGACTCGCTGAGGTGGTAGCCGGGGCGGGTCACCCCGATGAAGTGGGCCAGCCCCCAGAGCTCGTCGGCGTCCTTCCAGGACAGGATCTGGGCGAGGGCGTCGGCGCCCGTGATGAAGAACAGCTCCGCGTCGGGCCGCTGGGCGTGCAGGTCGCGGAGGGTGTCGATGGTGTAGGTCGGGCCCTCGCGGTCGATGTCGACCCTCGAGACCGTGAAGCGCGGGTTCGACGCCGTCGCGACGACGCACATGAGGTAGCGGTGCTCGGCCGGGGCGACGTCGCGCCCCTCCTTCTGCCAGGGCTGTCCGGTGGGGACGAAGATCACCTCGTCGAGCCCGAGCAGCGACTGCACCTCCGAGGCGGCGACGAGGTGGCCGTGGTGGATGGGGTCGAAGGTCCCGCCCATCACCCCGAGCCGCATACGCGCGGTGCTCAGTGCTGGTGGCCGGGGTGCTCGGGCCAGTGCGGGGCGTCGTCGGCCGCGCTGTGGTCGGGTCCGGGGCGGGCAGCCCCGTGGCGGCCGCCCTCGAGGTCGGGGCGGGCGTACTTCTGCGCGGTGCCGCGGAAGGACCACGTGACGCCGAGGAGGAACGCGAATGTGAGCAAGGCCATCACGCCGACCAGCCACGGCGGCACGGGGAGCTCGCGGACGGCCTCCTCGGCCTGGGCAACGGCGACGGTCATGGACATGCGGGTCAGCCTAGCGCCTCGTTGTCCACCGATTCCGTCCACACCCCTGTGCACGGACGGGTGTCCCACGCGTGCGGGCTGTGGACGGAGAAGGCCGACGCGGCATACCACATCTTTTCTTTCTGATGCGCTTGCGTCGCAATACATTTCGGCACTAGAACTGTCGTCATGCCCCCACCGCGCCGGAGCGACGGAGCTCCTGTCGGGACGACACGGGAAGGGTAGGTCGTACGGATAACGGCACACCGCTTCCCACCCGGGGAGTACGACGCGCGCGACGGCGTGGGTGCCGCGGCCGACGGCCTGAGTCGAAGTTCGTCCCCTCGGGGGCGGCGCCACCGTCGCGTGGCAGACCCGTCGCGGGTGACACCGCCGGGACCGACCGACTCGACCCCGTCGGCACTGGCCGGCGGCTGGGGGCCCCCGACATCCAGGTCGGGGGCCCTCAGTCGTTCCACGGCTCGGGCACAGGGCGCCGATCTACCCTTGGGCCATGCCCGACCCCCACGACGCCTCCGCTCCGGCCCACGGTGTCGCCGGCCTGACCGTCGTCGACCTCAGCGTCGTCATCCCGGTCTACAACGAGGAGGAGGTCCTGCCCCTGCTCGTCGAGCGGCTCCGACCCGTGGCCGACGCGTGGGGCGTGACGTACGAGGTCCTCTGCGTCGACGACGGCTCGTCCGACGCGACGCCGGTGCTGCTGCAGCGGGTCCGTCGGGAGTGGCCGCAGCTGCGGGTCGTGCGGCTGCGGGCGAATGCCGGGCACCAGGCTGCGATCTCGGCCGGCCTGGCGCGGGCCCGCGGCCGGTGGGTCGTGACGATCGACGCCGACCTCCAGGACCCGCCCGAGGTGATCGGGGAGATGCTGGCGGTCGCTCGCGGGCAGGCCGTCGACGTCGTCTACGGGGTGCGCGTGGACCGGTCCACCGACACGGCGTTCAAGCGGGTGACGGCCCGTCTCTTCTACCGGTCGATCCGGGCCCTCGCCGACGTCGCCGCCCCGGTCGACGCGGGCGACTTCCGCCTCATGTCACGCGCCACGGTCGACGCCGTCAACGCCCTCCCCGAGCACGGCCGGGTGCTGCGCCTCGTCGTCCCGGCGCTGGGCTTCCCGAGCGCGTCGGTCGGCTACGCGCGCGCCCCTCGGGCGGCAGGGTCCTCGAAGTACCCGCTGGGCAGGATGATCCGTCTCTCGGTCGACGGGGTCACCGGCTTCTCCATCGCACCGCTGCGCTTCGCCACCTGGCTGGGTCTCCTCGGTGGCGTCGCGGCCCTGGGGGTGCTCGTCTACGCGTTGGTCGCGATGCTCCTCGGCAACACGCTCCCCGGCTGGACGTCGACGGTCGTGATCGTCGCGGCCGTCGGAGCCGTCCAGCTGCTGGCCCTCGGCATCCTCGGCGAGTACGTCGGCCGGACGTACGTCGCGTTGCAGGCGCGCCCTGCATACTTCGTCGCCCACGACTCCCTCGACACGGGGTCGGGCCGCCCTGCGGAGGGTCGGGAGCCTCAGACCCGGACCTGACCGTCGCCCTCGACGACCCACTTGGTCGTGGTGAGCTCGGGCAGCGCCATGGGCCCACGGGCGTGGAGCTTCTGGGTGGAGATGCCGATCTCGGCGCCGAACCCGAACTCGCCCCCGTCGGTGAACCGGGTGCTCGCGTTGACCATGACCGCCGCGGCGTCCACCTCGGCGGTGAACCGGCGGGCGGCGGCGCGGTCCTCGGTGACGATGGCCTCGGTGTGGCCCGACCCGTAGCGACGGATGTGGTCGAGGGCGGCGTCCAGGTCGTCGACGACCCCGACCGACATCTCGAGCCCGTGGAACTCGGTGGCGAACTGCTCGGCGGTGACGTCATCGTGCGCGACGCCGGCGACGTCGGCCTGGGCACCGGCATCCGCGTCGGTGTGGAGGGTGACGCCCTCGCCGGAGAGGGCCGCGAGCGCCTTGGGGAGGAACTCGGCGGCGACGTCGCGGTGCACGAGGAGCGACTCGGCGGCATTGCAGACGCTGGGCCGGTGGGTCTTGGAGTTGACCGTGATGGCGAGGGCCTTGTCGAGGTCGGCGGCCCGGTCGACGTAGACGTGGCAGTTGCCGACGCCGGTCTCGATGACGGGGACGGTCGACTCGGTGACCACCGTGCGGATGAGGTCGGCGCCGCCGCGAGGGATGAGCAGGTCGACGAGGCCGCGGGCGGTCATGAGCGCGCGGACGGCGCCGTGGCCGCCCTCGAGGAGGCCGACGGCGTCGGCGGGGAGGCCCTGAGCCGCGAGCGAGTCCCGCAGGACGGCGACGGTCGCGCGGTTGGTCTCGGCGGCGGCGCTTCCCCCACGGAGGATGACGGCGTTGCCGGACTTCAGGCCCAGGCCCGCCGCGTCGACGGTGACGTTGGGCCGGGCCTCGTAGATCATGCCGACGACGCCCATCGGCACGCGCACCTGGCGGATCTGGAGGCCGTTGGCCAGGGTCGACCCGCGGACGATCTCGCCGACCGGGTCGGGGAGGGCCGCGATGTCGCGGAGCGCCTGCGCCACGGCCGCGACGCGAGGGGCGTCGAGGCGGAGGCGGTCCTGGAGGCTCTCGGGCATGCCCTGCTCCCGGCCCCGGGCGAGGTCGCGCTCGTTGGCCGCGACGACCTCGTCGGTGGCGGCGTCGAGCGCGTCGGCGAGGGTGCGCAGCGCGGCGTCCTTCTCCGCCCGGGAGAGCAGCGCGAGCCGCCGCGAGGCGGTGCGAGCGGCCTCGGCGAGCTGCCGGACCCGCTCGACGTCAGCTGGGTCGATGCCCGAGGTGCGCTCTGCCATGCCCACAAGGGTATGCCGGGTCCGCGGGACGTGGGGCGGTCGCCCAGCGCGTGGCCACCGCGGCCCGGCGGCGGGACGGTGGGGAGGGTGGCGCTGGTGGATGGCGCAGTGAGGCGTCGGGTGGGCATCACAGGAGAGCGTCGGGTAGGCGCCCCGGATGGACGCGTGCGGAGAGGTCCGGATGCTTCACGCCTCCGGCCCGGAACGCACCACCCAGGGGGTTGGATCAACACGCCGGCAAGCTGGTACCAACCAGGGGGTTGGATCATGAGCGGTTCCGTCGAGGCACCACCCAGGGGGTTGGATCACCACCGCCGCCATCGCCGCACCAACCAGGGGGTTGGATCACCA
>DASSYJ010000068.1:0-57065 GCA_035703305.1 Ornithinibacter sp.
GGACGGAGGACCAGGCGTCGTCGGTGGCGGTCTCAGCCGCCCCCGTTCATCAGCGGCCACGCAGACGTCACGCGCGGCACGTGCCGACAGCCGCGCGTCCTCGGCGGACGAGACAGGGTCGACCGAGGGCTCTGTGCCTCCCGGCGGTGCCAGGTCGTCGAGCGTCCCGGCAGGCCGACCCTGTCGGTGCCCGTGACCAGCCTGCTCGACCTCGGTGGCCGGGACGGTGACGACGAGCTGGACGTCGACGGTGGTCTGCGCACGGATGAGATCCATCAACGCGACGGACCGGGCCGCCTCGACCCGTGAGCACCGGCCCTCGGCGACGTACCGCTGGGCGAGGGCGTCGACGGCGGCCCACCCCTCGGCCGCGTCCTCGCTGGGGAAGGTGCCCTCCCAGCGGTCGACCCCGGGCTCCTCGGCCCATCGCCGCAGTCCGCACTCCTCGCGAGCCCGCCTGGCCCGCTGGCGCAGGAGGTCGGGGCTGATCCTCACGATCGCGCGTCGACACCGCCGCCGCAGCTGCACCGCCGTGTCGACGCCGAGGTAGGCACGGAGTGTTCCCACCACGGCCTCGGCAACCTCCGGGGGTGCCTCTGCCAGCTCCTCGGCGACGACACCTGCGCGGTACGCGTCGAGTCGTCCTGCGGCCATCGCCTCGTGGAGGGCCGACAACCCGGATGCCGCGTCCAGCGCGCGGTCGTGGCGGTCGCCGTCTGCGACGAGCCGCACCGCGAGCGACACCCGCCGTTGCGCATGGACGTGGGAGACCCCGAGGGCTCCCGCGACGACGTCGGGAGCGTCGAGGGCAACGTGCCCCGGTGCCCGATGCGTCTCGCTGGTCGTACCGTCCTCGAGCCACTCCTCCTCGATGGCCGCGAGCCGGGTGATCGCGACGTCCTGAACAGCGGTGGCGGTGTTGACGAGCGACTGGCACTCCTCGACGAGACCGGCCCACTCGCCCCGCGACCCTGCACGAGCCGGCTGGCCCGTCGACACTCGGCGCACCAACGCCCCGAGGGCTCGCTGCACGGCATGGACCTCAGCCGCAGCGACCGACGCGGGCGTCGGGTCGTCAGGCGATGGGGCAACGGCCTGGATCACCACCACACCCGCGATCGGTTCATCGACCATCATTCCCTCCCAACAACCCTGTCCCCCAGCCGGGTTCACCACGATGAGCTGATGTGAGAGACCCTAGACCCGACCACCGACAGGGCCCCGGTCCCGGCCCCAACGCCGCGAACGCACGACCCCGCGGACCGTCGACGGGGAAGCCGCGGAGCCCGCCCTGCGGGGGTCGTTCCGTCGTGGCCCTGGGAGCCATCCGACGCCCCCGGTCCTGAACACCAGCCCTCCGCCTCTCGGCGCGACTCCCGGTGCTCGGGCGCGGCCCTCGACCCCGGCATCCGACATCCCTCCCCGGTCTCGCCAGGCACCCTCCACGCGCCACCCGAGTCTCCACGGCCACTGGTCGGGTGTCGGACCCGGGTGAGAGCATCGCCAGATGTCGACGTCGCCCATCCCCCTTCCCGATCCCGACCCGGCGCCGGACGGCAGCACGGGCCTCGACCCCGCGGACTGGGACGCCCTGCGTGCCTTGGCCCACCGGATGGTCGACGACTCCCTCGACCACCTCGCGGGCCGCCGCGACGAGCCCGTCTGGCAGCCGATGCCCGACGAGGTCAGGGCCTTCTTCGACGGGCCGCTCCCCCGCGCGCCCGAAGGTGCCGACACGGCATACGCCGACTTCCTCGACCAGGTCGTGCCCTACTCGATGGGGAACGACCACCCTCGGTTCTGGGGCTGGTACATGGGTGCGGGCAACCCCGTCGGCAACCTCGCCGACCTGCTGGCGAGCGTCCTCAACCCCAACATGGGAGGCGCCGACCACGCCCCGATCCTCGTGGAGAAGCAGGTCGTGCGGTGGTGCGCCGAGGCGGCGGGCTACCCCACCGACGCGAGCGGCCTCCTCGTGAGCGGCGCCTCGGAGGCCAACCTCGTCGGCCTCGCCGTGGCCCGCACCGCACGCATCGGTCCCTCGGTGCGCACCGACGGCCTCACCGACGGACGGCGGTATGCCGTGTACGCCTCCACCGAGGTGCACAGCTGCCACCGCAAGAGCTGTGAGGTCCTCGGGCTGGGGGCGTCTGCACTGCGCCCCATCCCGGTCCGCCCCGACTGGACGATGGACCTCGAGGCCCTCACGGCTGCTATCGCGGCGGACCGGGCGGCAGGCGTCGAGCCGCTCGCCGTCATCGCGAGCGCCGGCACGATCAACACCGGCGCCATCGACGACCTCGCCGCGGTCGCGGACATCGCACAGCGGGAGGGCCTCTGGTTCCACGTCGACGGAGCCATCGGCGGCTTCCTCGCGCTCAGCGGGCAGGCGTCGGCGGTGCGCGGCATCGAGCGCGCGGACTCCCTCGCCCTCGACCTCCACAAGTGGATGCACGCCCCCATCGACGTCGGGCTCGCGCTGGTGCGCGACGAGGCAGCCCACCGCGCGACGTTCTCGGTGGTGCCGCACTACCTGGCGCACTCGACGCGCGGGCTGGCCGGTGGGGACGTGTGGTTCAACGAGTACGGCATCGCCCTGTCACGGGGGTTCCGGGCCCTGCGGGTCTGGATGGCGTTGAAGGCCTACGGCGCCGACGCTCTCGGGCGCCTCATGGACCTCAACATCGCCCAGGCCCATGCCCTCGCGGACCGGGTCGACGAGCACCCCGACCTCGAACGGCTCGCTCCCGTCGGCTGCGACATCGTCTGCCTCCGCTATGCGCCGGCGGGCGTTCCGCACGACCGGCTCGACGAGGTCAACCACGAGCTGATGCTGCGGATCCACGAGAGCGGCGTCGCGATCGTGAGCGAGACGATGCTGGGTGACACGCTCGTGATCCGGGTCGCCATCTCGAACCACCGCACCCGCGCGGAGGACCTCGAGCTGTTCCTCACGACCCTGCTCGAGCTCGGCGCGGCATCCGTCGCGGACCTCGTGACCCGGACCTGAGGCCCGGGCTCACCACCAGCCCTGCCGCTTCGCCCACACGAGCAGGGAGACCGACAACCCCGCCATCATCGTGACGAGCACGATGAGCATCGTCCACTGGGTGCTGTCGTTGACGATGACGTTCATCCCGATGACGCCGGAGATCGCGGCCACGGGCAGGGTCACCGCGGCGATGACGGCCAGCCGCTCGGCGGCGATGGTCATGCGGGTGTCGGTGCGTGCCCGGTAGAAGTCGGTGACTCCCTCGAGGAACTCGAGCTGGCTGCGGGTGATCCGGTCGAGCCGTTCGTACTGGTCGCGCAGGTCCTCCAGGGCGTGCCGGTCAGCCCGGCGATCAGCTCGCAGGTCGGCCTGCAGGTCAGCGTGCGCCTTGTCGTCGGCCGCCGCGCTCACCGCCCGGCCCGCCAGCGTCACGGTGCGGGCGAGGACCTCGGCACCCTGCGCCGCCATGGTGCGCACGGTGAGGAGCGTGTGGCGCACCGTGAACAGCTCGTCGAGGAACTCCTGGGGATGGTCGTCGTCGGCCTGGGTCATGACGCGCTGCTCCAGCAGGCCCACCTGCTGCGCGAACTCGTTGACGAGCCGCTCCTGCACGTTGGTCAGGGCCGACACCAGGGCGTAGAGGAGTGCCACGGGGCGGGTGGGGCGCAGCCGACCGGCGTCGATGCGGGCCCCCACCTCCGTCGTCTCCCGCAAGAGCGCCTCGAGCGGGACGACCTCGTTGCGCGGCCCGTGCAGTGTCACGAGGAAGCGCGGGCCGACGTAGAGGTCGAGCTCGAGGTAGTGCACGTGGCCCGCGGCCCCCGGTTCCGGCCGGTGGAGCGCGAGGTAGAGCACGTCACCGTAGTGGTGGAGCCGCGCGATGTGGTTGCGGGTCAACCCGTCCGCGGCCGCCTTGGGGTGCACCCCGAAGGTCTGCGTCAGCAGGAGCGCCGCGGCCTGGTCGGGTTCGGGGACGTCGACCCAGACCCAGCGGCCGGGTTGGGTGAGGAGCACCGGCAGCTCCGCCACCGTGCCCGTGGACACGGCGCCGGTGTCGCCGTCGAACACCCGGACCGAGACGTCGGCCATGCCCTGACTCTACTGAGCGCGGGCGCTCGACGAGGGCGACCAGCCGGTGCTCTCGGCCCACCGGCGTGCCCGCCCGTCGGCGGCGTCGAACCAGGGCTCCTTCGCCTCCGCGTAGTCGCTGGTCGACGCCACGCCGGTCGCCAGGTCCGTCTTCATCTGGGCGTAGCCCGCGCGCTCTCCGGGCTCGGCCCGGAGCCAGTCGCGGAACATCAGCGCCCACTCCCAGCCCGGCGAACCGACCTCGCGGACGTGCACGTGTGCCACCCGCCCGGGGTCACACGAGCCGTGGAACCGCTTGGGCCACGTCGTCCCGTCGTGGGCGTTGTCGAACCAGTCGCCCTCGGCCCGGACGAAGCCGGCCCCCGCCATGGCGGCGACGAAGTCCGCCTCGTCGGCCTGCCCGAGCCGGGCGACCCCGAGCTGGAGGTCGATGACGTCCTTCGCCACGAGCCCCGGCACGGCCGTGGAGCCGATGTGGTCGAGGGTGGCGGCGGCCCCGTCGACCGTGTGACCGATCCTGGCGAGCAGGCGCGCGGCCTGCGCGGGCCACGTCGGGTCGGGCGCCGACAGGGTGGGGTGTGACAAGCGGGAGCGGATGCCGTGCCGCACGTTGGCCTCGAACGGCTCGATCCGCTCGTGCCAGAGCCGCAGCACGCTCGCCCGCAGTGCCTCGGTCGTCCCCTCGTTGTCGAGCCAGACGTCGGCGGCCGCGCGCCGCGCCCCGTCGTCGGCCTGAGCGGCGATGCGGGCCCGCGCGTCGGCCTCGGACATCCCCCGCTGCCCGGTGAGCCTCCGCAGTCGGATCTCCTCCGAGGCACCGACGACGATGACGAGGTGGTAGTCCGCCGCCATCGCCTTCTCGACGATGAGGGGCATGTCGTGGACGACGACGGCGTCGGGGGCCGCCTGCGCGACGAGCTCGGCGGTGCGGGCCCAGATCGCCGGGTGGGTGATCTGCTCGAGGTCGCGCAGGGCTGTCCGGTTCCCGAACACGAGGCGGCCGAGCTCGGGGCGGTCGAGCCGGCCGTCGCGGTCGAGGACGTCGGTGCCGAAGCGCTCCGCGATCGCGGCGAGGGCCGGCATCCCGGGTTCGACGACCTCACGGGCCACCGCGTCGGCATCCACGACGACGGCACCGAGGGAGGCCAGCTGGGCCGCGACGGTCGACTTGCCGGAGCCGATCCCGCCGGTGAGGCCCACGCGCAGCATGTCCGCGACCCTAGCGCTCCGGGTGCGGCCCACCGGTGCCGGGCACCGGGAACGCGCCCCGGGCCGCGGGGGCGACGGACACGGCGAGGCCCGGCCACCCTCGTGGGTGACCGGGCCTCGTGCGGTGAGCGACCGGCATACCGCTGGGGTATGCCGGTGCGCTCAGTTGCCGGTGAGCTTCTCGCGCAGGGCGGCGAGCGCCTCGTCGGAGGCGAGGGTGCCCTCGGACGCCGGTGCCGGCGGGCGGGGGGCGCTGCCCTCGTCGGGCGGCGTGCCGCCGGTCTCCGAGGAGTAGGAGGTCGCGTCGCTGCCGCCGGCGGCCTCCGCGTCGGCCTTGGCGAACGCCTCGACCTGCGCACGGTGGGCCTCCCAGCGGGCGTGGGCCTCGGCGTACTGCTTCTCCCAGGTCTCGCGCTGCTTCTCGAAGCCCTCGAGCCACTCGTTGGTCTCGGGGTCGAAGCCCTCGGGGTACTTGTAGTTGCCGGCCTCGTCGTACTCGGCGGCCATGCCGTAGAGGGTCGGGTCGAACTCGACCTGGTTGGCGCCGTCCTCGTTCGCCTGCTTGAGCGAGAGCGAGATGCGGCGACGCTCGAGGTCGATGTCGATGACCTTGACGAAGATGTCGGTGCCGACCGTGACGACCTGCTCCGGCAGCTCCACGTGGCGCTCGGCCAGCTCGGAGATGTGGACCAGGCCCTCGATGCCGTCGTCGACGCGCACGAACGCACCGAACGGGACGAGCTTGGTGACCTTGCCCGGCACGACCTGGCCGATCGCGTGGGTCCGGGCGAAGTGCTGCCACGGGTCCTCCTGCGTCGCCTTGAGCGACAGGGACACCCGCTCGCGGTCCATGTCGACGTCGAGCACCTCGACGGTGACCTCGTCGCCGACCTCGACGACCTCGGACGGGTGGTCGATGTGCTTCCAGGACAGCTCGGAGACGTGGACGAGACCGTCGACGCCGCCAAGGTCCACGAACGCACCGAAGTTGACGATCGAGGAGACGACACCGGAGCGGACCTGGCCCTTGCCGAGCTCCTTGAGGAACGTCGTGCGCACCTCGGACTGGGTCTGCTCGAGCCACGCCCGGCGCGACAGGACCACGTTGTTGCGGTTCTTGTCGAGCTCGATGATCTTGGCCTCGATCTCCTTGCCGACGTACGGCTGGAGGTCGCGGACGCGGCGCATCTCCACGAGGGAGGCCGGGAGGAAGCCGCGCAGGCCGATGTCGAGGATGAGGCCACCCTTGACCACCTCGATGACGGAGCCGGTGACGACGCCGTCCTCCTCCTTGATCTTCTCGATCGTGCCCCAGGCGCGCTCGTACTGGGCGCGCTTCTTGGACAGGATCAGGCGACCCTCCTTGTCCTCCTTCTGGAGGACCAGGGCCTCGACCTCGTCGCCGACCGAGACGACGTCGTTGGGGTCGACGTCGTGCTTGATGGACAGCTCGCGCGAGGGGATGACACCCTCGGTCTTGTAGCCGATGTCGAGCAGGACCTCGTCCCGGTCGACCTTGACGATGCGACCCTCGACGATGTCGCCGTCGTTGAAGTGCTTGATCGTCGCGTCGATCGCGGCGAGGAGGTCTTCCTCAGTGCCGATGTCGTTGATGGCAACCTGAGGGGCGGTCGTGTCGACCGTGCTGGCAGTCATGTAGTAGGAACTCCGATGTGGACAGATGGGATCGATGGGAGGGTACGGGCGCACGCGTGACCGGAAGCGGCCACACGAGTGCTCGCACAGCCTACTCGTGGGCGCGCACACGGGGCAAAACGTCCCGGATGCCGGGGCCGCGGGTCGGCGGACGCCGGCGGCGGGCCGGGTCCGAGCCACGGGTCGCGGCGTGAGCGAGGCCGCCCGGAGGCCCGTCGGCGACCGGGAGACGCGCGCGGCGAACCGGGCGTGGTGGGACGGCGAGGCCGACGACTACTACGAGGAGCACGGCGCGTTCCTCGGCGACAGCGACTTCGTGTGGGGACCCGAGGGCTGGACCGAGGAGGAGCTCGACCTCCTCGAGGTGCGCGACGGCATGACGGTGCTCGAGATCGGAGCCGGGGCGGCGCAGTGCTCGCGGTGGCTCGCTCAGGCCCACCCCGGGGCGCGGGTCGTCGCGAGCGACCTGTCGATGGGGATGCTGCGCACGGCCCGCCGGATCGATGCGTCGCAGGCATCGGATGGCGGCGGCCCGGCACCCGCTGGCACGGCACCCGGGGGTGTCACTGCCGGTGGCACGGCTGCCGGTGGCGTCGCCGCCCGTGGTACACCTGCAGCGCCGTCGCGCCGCCCGCTCCCCCTCGTTCAGTGCGACGGCCTGGCCCTCCCGTTGGGTGACGGCACCGTCGACCGGGTGTACACGGCATACGGCGTGGTGCCGTTCGTCGCCGACAGCGGGGCCGTCATGGCCGAGGCGGCCCGGGTGCTGCGACCCGGTGGGCGGTTCGTGTTCTCGACCTCGCACCCGGTGCGGTGGGCGTTCCCCGACGACCCGGGGCCCGGCGGACTCACGGCGACGACGTCGTACTTCGACCGCACGCCCTACGTCGAGAGCGAGGCCGGGGTCGTGACCTATGCCGAGCACCACCGCACGCTCGGCGACCTCGTGCGCCAGGTGGTCGCCGCGGGGCTCGTGCTCGTCGACCTCGTCGAGCCGGAGTGGCCCGCGCGCAACACGCAGGCGTGGGGTGGATGGTCACCGCTGCGCGGCCGGCTCCTGCCGGGGACGGTCATCGTCGTCGCCGACCGGCCCGCCTGACGCGGAGGCACGGCAGGGTGCTGCCGACCCCGGCACGACGTGGCGCGGGTGCAGCGAGCCGCTTACGCGGAGCGCGACGTCCTGGTGTTGAGCATCTCGTCGATGTCCGACTCCTGACGAGAGGTGTGCCTGGGCCCCGAGCTGCCCAGCAGCAGGATCCCACCGACGAGGGCGACGGCAGCGAGGAAGTAGGAGACCCACGGGACGAGGGCGATGATGCCGAGCTTCGAGCCGTTCGCCTTCGCGTCGTCGACGTTCTGCTTCACGGTCGCGTCGGTGAACGCGATGTCGAGGTCGAGCGCCACGTCGCCGCTGCTCAGCATGCGGAGCTGCTGCTCGCTCTGGTCGATGATCGAGCCGGTGACCGGGTCGATCCACATCGTCTTGGTGTCGGAGTAGGTGCCCGGCGTGTCTTTGGCGATCTCGGCGGACTCGTTCTCGACGGCGATCTGGAACTTGTACGTCGTCAGCCCGTTGACGTCCTCCACACCCTGGAAGTCGGCGTCGACGGCGCGGTCGAGAACGCCGTCCCAGAACGGGTAGGTCTTCTTCTCGACGTCGAACGGGAACTTGTTGACCAACCCGTCGTGCGGGACGCCATCGGCGCCGATGTACTTGGGGTCGTTGACGGCGAGCGCGGTGACACGGTCGGTGGCGAACCGGTCCTCCGACGCGTTGATGAGCCGCTCGTCGGTGGCGTCGAGGCAGACCGGGCTCTGCGGGGCGGTCCCGTCGGGGTCCTTCATGACGCACTGGAAGTTGCGCATGACGATGACCTCGTCGGTCGACTTGTCGCCGATCGCCTCGGTGCGCTGCCACACGCTGACCGGCGTCTCCGGCTGCCCGAGGTAGCTGCCCTGGCCGGAGAGCGTCGTCAGGGTGTTGACGTCGAGCGGCGTCTTCTTCAGGACGCCGGGCGCATAGAACTGTGCGAAGAGTCCCACCACGAGCAGGAAGCCGAACAGACCCAGGAGAACGATCCCAAATATCCGGCGCATGTCTGCTTGAACCTCGCTACTCAGCGGTGAGTGTCGGGGAGACCCTACCAGCGGGTACTCTCGACGCGAGCCAGTTCCGGGATCGGCAGTCCGGGCGCGCCTCGTGCACCGATGGCACAGCGACGAGGCCGCACGCGGACCGCAGTCAGTTGCTGGTCCGCCACGGCGCCAGAGGTTAGGCTCTCGCCGCCCAGACGCGGTTGCAGGATGATCGGTGAGAGGTTGGAGGGCTTGGGAGTGTGGGGCGTTCGACCGTGCCGGACCCCGTCGCCGGCATGACTGCCGAGCCCGGCGAGCGACAGGACCTCGCGTCCGCCCTCGACGGCGCCGAGGCGCTCGGGGAGGGGTCCGAACCCGATGCGAACCTGTGGATTCCCTTCCGCGGGTGGCTCCAGGCCGACCCGAGCAGGCGAGTGCTGGTCTGGGCGATCGGCCTGATCGCGATCCAGGCCGTCTTCCGTGGCTTCGTGATGTTCGGTGGCTGGTTCCTGTACGACGACCTGTCATTCGTCCAGCGGGCCGCGACCCAACCGTTGTGGAGCTTCGACTACCTCTTCGAGAGCTGGAACGGCCACGTGATGCCGGGGGCGTTCGCCTGGGTGCACGTCCTCACGTCCCTGTGGCCGCTGGACTACACGCCCGTTGCCTTGAGCGGCCTGGCCATGGAGGCGCTGGCCGGTCTGGCGATGTACGTGCTGCTCGCCGAGATGTTCGGCAGGCGCCCTGCCATTCTCGTCCCGTTGTCCTTCTACCTCTTCAGCGCGATCACCCTTCCGGCAACGCTCTGGTGGGCTGCTGCGCTGAACCAGCTGCCCGGCATCGCCGCTCTGACCCTCGCCCTGTGGTGCCAGGTGCGCTACCACCGCACGGCGAAGGTCGGGTACGGGTTGCTCGGGGTGCTCTGCGTCGCCGGTGGCCTCCTCTTCTCGGAGAAGGTGGTCTTCGCCTTTCCCGTGATCTTCCTCCTCACCCTCCTGTACTTCTGCGCGGGGCCACCCCTCAGCCGGCTCCGGAGGTGCCTGCGGACCCACGTCGTCGTGTGGTCGGCATACGGCGTCGTCGCCACCGCGTACGTCGCCTTCTACCTCGTCACGGTGCCCTCGCCGGTCAATGGCAAGCCCACCGCCGTCGTGGCGCTGAAGACCATGGGCGCGAACCTGGTGTATGCCGTGATCCCCGCGGCCTATGGGGGGCCCTTCACGTGGGACCGGCTGGGCGTCGGCGCCACCGCCGCGTCGCCGGTCGCCGTGGTGTTCCTGTCCGCAGTCGTGACCGCCCTCCTCGTCGCCTGGTCCGTGATGCGCCGGCACCGTGCGATCTTCGGGTGGCTCGTCATCGTCGGCTACTGGGCCGTGAACGCGTTCATCCTCGGCATGACCCGCGCTCCGTGGGTCGGCCCCGTCATCGGCCGTGAGTACCGCTACGCGACCGATCTCGCCGTCATCATCGCCGTGTTCGGGGCCCTGACCTGCCTCCCCTTGCACGGAGTGTGGCTGCGGGGGGACGTCCAGCTCCTCATCCGGCGCCGACGGGGCGAGGACCCCCATGGAGTCTCGCGACGGGCGAGGCCAGACGTGCCCGCACTGCCGGAATCGGTCGCTGCCGGGGGCGTGACGCTCGCGCTCGTCGTCGCCTCACTCATCACCACGATGTCCTTCGACGCCAACTGGCGCAACGACGTCACTCCCAGGTTCTTCGGTGTGATCCGTAGCGATCTCGCGGCGATGCACGGTCGAGTCACCATGGCCGACCTCATCCTGCCCGACTCTGCTGCGCCGAGTGGGGTGGTGCTCGGCGTCACCTCGAGCACGGCGGTGGCGGCCATGCCCAACGCCCCGGCGATCCTCGAGCCGGGCACCGCCTCGGACAACCTCTACATGGTCGACGACGACGGACACCTCAAGGCCGTGTGGGTGGACGGCTTCCCGAACAAGCAGGGCCCCGAGGCCGGCTGTGGCTGGCGCGTGGGCAGCAGTCCTGTCGACGTCCCCTTGTCGGGCACGACGATGAGCTGGCGGTGGTATGTGCAGGTGGACTATGTCGCGTCCCTCGAGGCCGACACCACCATCACCGCCGGAACCGTCGAGACGCCCGTGCACGTGAAGCCGGGGGTCAACCGCCTGTACCTCATGAGCGAGGGACCGGTCAGCTCGGTGAGGTTCGGCGGCCTCACGTACGGCTCGCTCTGCACCGAACACATCGCCGTCGGGTTCGCCAAGCCACTCAGAGTCCCGACGCCGTCATGACCCGTCTGCCCAGTCAGCACGTGGAGACGGAGACGCGAGGCGCTGATGCCGGAGCACCTGCGACCACGACGACGACCACGACCACGGCGACGACGCGGCGCGTGTGGCTGTCGCTACCGGCTGCTGCCGCTGCGCTGTGCCTCGGGGCCGCGGCGCTCCGTGGCTGGACCCTCGTCCGCGGCTACTTCTACATCGACGACTTCGCCTTCACCGGCCGCGCCACCGAGTTCCCCCTCTTGAGCTGGGACTACCTCAGCCACCCCTACAACAGCCACCTCATGCCGGGATCCTATGCATGGGTGTGGCTCACGACTCACGCCTTCCCCTTGAGCTGGGTGGCCGTCGCCGCAGTGGTCCTGGTCCTGCAGCTGGCCCTGTCCTACGTCGTCTACCGGCTCCTCGTCGAGCTGTTCGGCAGCCGCGGCTGGATCCTCGTTCCGTTGGCGGTGGCTGTCCTCTCCCCCATCTCGCTCCCCGCCTTCCTGTGGTGGGCGGCAGCGGTCAACCAGCTACCGCAGCAGCTGGCGATGGCAGCGGCGCTGCTCTTCCTCGTTCGGTACCTCAGGTCGGGGCGCCCCGTCCTCGCCATGGCCGGACCGCTCGCCCTCGCCGGGGGGCTGCTGTTCTCCGAGAAGACCATGCTGACGGTTCCGCTGGTCGTCGCCGTGACGGTGGTGTTCTTCTCGTCAGGCTCACTCTTCTCGCGGGTTCGGCAGACGCTCGTCCGGCACCGAGTCCTGTGGGCCGGCTACGCGGTCGTGTCACTCCCGTACCTCGGCTACTACCTCAGCACCGTCCCGAACCCGCTGCGCGAGACCCCCGCGGGACACGACGTCGCCGACCTCGTCATCGAGTCCGTCTTCCGCGGGACGGTTCCCGGGCTCATCGGTGGGCCGTGGACCTGGTCGAAGGTCGGGTTCGCCGGGGGCCTGGCTGACCCCAACGGCTTCTTCGTGGTGGCCTCGTTCCTCATCGTGGCGGTGGTCGTGGCCCTGACGACTGCCTGGTGGCACCGCGCGGCAGGAGCCTGGTTGATCCTGCTCGGCTACGCCGCGGTGAACCTGGCGCTGCTCGCAGGCAGCCGCGCCACGGTGATCGGACCGGTGATCGGGACGGAGTACCGCTACCAGACCGACCTGGCCGTCGTTGCTGCCCTTGCCCTCGGTCTCGCGACGATGCCGATATCCGGTGCCTTCGTCCGCGCCGATGCCCAGCGACTTGAGCCACGTCGCGCGGCACGGGCCTGGATCGGGGACACCATCCTCGACCCGATGCAGCGCGTCGGCCTCGGTGTCGTCGAGCCCGGCGTGCAACCAGGGCGCGAGGTGAGGGCGTCCGTGATCGCGGTTGTCCTCCTGGCGCTGAGTGCCTCGGTGTCGACCGTCCGCTACGACCCCCTCTGGGTCGACAACCCGGCCCGTGGCTACGTGACGACGGTCAGCCGGGAGGTCGAGTCACTGCCGAGCGGGACGGTGCTCGCCAACAGCGCCGTACCGGAGGACGTCGCCTGGGGCTTCATCGCCCCGTACAACACCAGCCACCGGGTCCTGGCCCCGATCCTCCAGGATGACCGGAGGCTCCGGCCGCGGCAGACCGCCACCGAGATCGTCGTCCCCGACGAGGAGGGTCATCTACGCCGCGCGGCGGTCGCCGGCATACGAGCGCGCCCAGGGCCGGCAGCGGGCTGCGGCTGGGCCCTGGGCAGCGGTGAGGTGACGATTCCCCTGGCCGGCATCGCACCTGACGCCGAACCGGTCATTCGCATCGGGTACATCGCCAGTGCCGCGACCGAGCTCACCGTGCGAGTCAACGGGACCGACACCGTCGTGCCCGTGGGCGAAGGTCTGGGCGCGCGCTACCTCACCGCCGCGGGCCCGGTCTCGGCGCTCACCGTGCTGGGCACGGCGGCGGGAGTGCGGGTGTGCACCGACGACATCACGGTGGGCGCGCCGGTTGCCCTCGCAGAGGCGGCTCCATGACGACCCAGCGGGACGTCACAGCCGGTGCCCACGCCGCCTTCCCGGCGCTCGACGGCCTCCGGGCCCTTGCGGTCGTGGCCGTCGTCACCACCCACTGCGCGTTCGCGACCGGTCGGTACGAACGCGGATGGGGCAGCGGTGCGCTGGCCCGGATGGACTCGGGGGTCGCCATCTTCTTCGTCCTCTCGGGTTTCCTCCTCGTGCGACCGTGGCTGGCGGCCGCAGTCACGAGGGGTCCCCTGCCCTCGGTCCGGGCCTACGCCCTGCGACGAGTGGCCCGGATCATGCCCGCCTACGTGGCCGCGGTGGCGATGGCGCTCCTTCTGCTCGGCGAGAACGCCCAGGCCACGGTCTGGGACTGGGTCCGGCACCTGGCCCTGGTACAGATCTACCAGCTGGGCTGGTTGCGTCAAGGTCTCACGCAGACGTGGAGCCTCAGCACCGAGGTCGCTTTCTACGCCCTGCTTCCCCTGATCGGGATCGCCATGGTGCGGGCCACGCGCCGCCGGTGGCGACCGGGGTTTCTCATCGTGGCCCTCTCCCTCAGCACGCTCCTGCCGATCCCGTGGTACGTCCTGCTGCACCACTCCACGTCCCCCTCGCTCATCACCGGTGGCTTCTGGCTGCCCGGGTACCTGGGGTGGTTCGCCGGTGGAATGGTGCTGGCGGTGATCCGCGTGCACCTCGACCGCGCGACCCCGGCGGCTGGGTCCCGGTGGTGGTTCGCCGAGGAGCTCGGCCGGCATCCGTTCACGTGTTGGGCCCTTGCGGCGGTCACCTTCGCGGCCGCATCGACGCCGATCGCAGGCCCGCGATCCTTCGGGATCTCCACGGGTGTCGGCGAGGCGGTGACCAAGCAGACCCTCTACCTCGTCATGGCCCTGGCTCTCGCCTGGCCGGCCGTCTTCGGCCGATCCCCCGTCACCCAGGCCCTCTTCGCCAATCCCGTGGCGCGCTACCTCGGTGACATCTCCTACGGCGTGTTCTTGTACCACCTCGTCGTGCTCGCGGGAGTGATGAACCTCCTCGAGTACGAACTGTGGACCGGCAGGGTCCTGACCGTGCTGGTCCTGACGCTCGCGGGAACGGGCGTGCTGGCTGCCGTCAGCTTCCGCTTCCTCGAGTCCCCGACGATCCGGTGGGCGCACCGAGCTCCGGCGTCGGCGACGTCGGAGGCTCCGCGACCGCTGGAGCAGGTAGGACCAGGCTGAGGGTCACCACGGCGAGTGCCACCAGCACGAGGACCTGCGTGAGGGGGGCGTTGCCGGCGTAGGCGCTCGTGCCGAACCCGCCGCGCGCGAGGGCCATGCCGGCCCCGGCGAACGAGAGCGCGACCACGACCGGTCCCACCTCTGCTGCGCCGATGCGGCGTCGGCCCACCTGGAGGGGCATGCGGTGGAGCGCCCACGCGAGGGCGAGGACGACCGCGACGACGAGGAGGCCCGCCCACCCGCCCACGAGCGCCATCGCCACGACCCCGGCGAGCAGGGCGGCCGGCCGCGCCCTTCGTCCCGCGGCCACGACGGCCCGGTCGGCTCGCGCGCGCTCGGGGAGGAGGACGAGGGCGACCAGCGCCAGCACCGCCAGGGCGCCCGCCACCAGACCCATGCGGTACGGGCCGTCTGGGAGGAAGTCGAGGCGGACGGTGGCGGCCCCTCCGGCCGGCACCACGTACCCCTGTTGCCACCCGTTGACGGTCGTGCGCGCCAGGACCTCGCCGTCCACGGTCGCCTGCCACCCGTCATTGGCGTTCTCACGGACCACGAGAACGGTCTGGCTCTGTCGCGGGCCGAGGGTGACCTCGCGCCGTGTCGATGACCAGCCCTGAACGACCGCATCCTCCCCGGGAGAGCTCGCGTCGCCCACCGGCACACCCACCCGGGAGAGGCGGACGTCGGAGACCAGGAGCGGGCTACCCGACGGGTCGACCTGCAGCACGGTCGTCTCTCCGCCTCGGACCGTCAGTCCCGCGTGGTCGCACGGCGCCAGGTCGATCGGACGTCCCGAGCGGAGGTCTCCCACAGACGTCCAGGCCCGGGTGCGAACGCGCTCGTCGCCCACCGCGACGACCGGGCCCTCCCCACACCGGAGGATGACGGACGTGGCGTCACCGACGTGCTCCCCCGCGGGCCGGACCGGGCTCGTGACGGGATCGAGCACCACCTCGGACGCGCCCAGGCCCAGTGCAGCGACCTCCAGGGTGTACGGGTCGACGGTGCGCACCTTGTCGTCCGCCTGCAGGTGGAGAGCCACCTCGTCGGTGCGCAACGGCTCGAAGCTGCCGTGGCCACTGCCGTCCAGCGGCACGGTGCGCTCTCCGTCGGGCGACGCGATGACGAGCGACGTGGGGCGCGTCGCGGCGACGTACTGGTCGAGCAGCACGGAGATCGAGCTGAGTGTGCGCTTCCGGTTCCAGGACAGGCTCAGGGTGGGGTCGGCGTCCGTGGGCGCCGCGACCCAGGCCGTGCCGAGGTCACCGTCGACCGCGCCGAGCGGCGCTCCCCCCAGGTCGGGGACAGCCCGGCTCGACGCGGATGCCGTGACGGGCAGCTCCAGGGCGCGGACCACCCTCCGCTCGAGGTCGGCTGATCCGACCGCCGGGACGGCCTTCGCCCGCAGAGTCGCCGCGAAGGAGCGTGGAGTCGCGAAGGTCCGGACGAGGCCTGCGGCATCCTCGCCGGTGCGTGCCAGCGTCGGGGCGCACAGCGGCCGGAGACCCAGGGTGAGGCACCCGCCACGTCCGGTGTCCCCCGAGAGGACCACGGCGTCCGGTGCGGTGTCCCACGGCGCGGGCGGGAGCACGACGGTCCGGCGGACGAGCACGCCCGGGATCTCGACGTCCCGGACCGCCGCCGCCAGGGCAGCGGACCGGTCACCCTCGACCTCGTCGATCGTGAGGCGCAGTCGACGGGTGCTGACCGCCGGAAGGTCGGCACGGTCGTCCCGCACGGGGAGCGACGTCGGGCCGTTGTCGGTGTCGAGCCCCAGGCGCCGCACGGACGTGCCGACATCGAGCTGCACCTTTCCGCCTGCCAGCGAGATCTCTCGCCCGAAGTCGACCTCGACCCAGGATCCAGCGGTCGGCTTGATGGGGTTCGGTCGCCATCCGGTCGATGCGTTCCCGTCGAAGGCCGCGTAGGGCATCGCGGCGGGGTCCGACCGCGGATAGGCGTCCGCGTCCGAGGCCGAGGATGACGCACTCAGTGACTCGACGCCGAGGTATCGCGCCACCGACTCGGCGTCGCCCTGCTCACGGTAGTCACGCGCGGGCTTCACGATCCGGAGGGGGTCCTCCGGTGTGAGGGTGTGCGATGCGCCGAACGTGCCGATGCCGAAGTTGACCTCCCGGCGACGCGCCGTGTCCGTGAGGATCTTCAGCTGTCCCGCACCGAGTGCCGCGGCCTGGCCCGTGTCTCCGGCGCCACCGGCCGGGACCCACGCACGGTCGATCCGGGTCTCCCCGGTCCGCGCCTCGGCGCCACCGACCAGGTGCCCGACCTCGTCCTCGGCGACCAGGTCGACCCGCGCGTCACCCGATGCGGCGACGCGGTAGATGTCGATGGCACGCATCGGCAGCCGCAGCCGCTGGTCGACCACGACACCGGGTTGGTCGCCGCCCCCCACCAGGGGTCCGAACGACGCCGCCAGCTCCACTCCGTCCGTGGCGCCGAGCGTCGCCCGCACGACCAGCGGTCGCGTGGCCTGTGCGGCGCCGTACGCGAGGTCGTTGCGGACGAGCAGGTACCGGACACCACCGGCGGTGAGGGTCGAGACGAGGTCTGCGCCGCCATCCCCGTCGGCAATGCTGCGTTCGATCCCGTCGAGCCACCGGATGTGACCGGCGCCGCTGAGCGGGACGGCGTTGCGGACGTCCCACGGGGTGGTGGCGAGGGCCTGCATCGGCTCGTCGCCAGCGGTCCCCCAGTCATATCGCGCGAAGCGGGACCCGGGCAGGAGCAGGGTGCGGCCGTTGGCCTGGTGTGCGTCCAGCCACCGGGTCGCCTGAGTCCAGTAGCCGGGGACCTCCTCGAAGGATCCGGCGGGCGCGCCGAGCAGCCCGAAGAAGGGTGTCGACGCGCCCAGGACGACGAACGCCCCACCCGCCGCGACCACGCGTCGGAGGAAGCGCGACTCCGCCGGGGACCTTCCCACGGCCAGTGCCTTGAGAGCCGACGCGAAGCCGACGAACAGGCTCAACCGGATCAGGATGTCGAACTTGTGGACGTTCCGCAGCGGCGCCAGTGGGCCGTCGAGCAGGGTCCTGAGGTCGGTGGCGAAGAAGCCGTCGACAGGCCCCACGTGACCGAGCGTGACGAGGACCACCCCGACCATGAGCGTGAGCACCAGCCACACCCGCTCGGGGGTGCCTCGCCAGGTCAGCCCGACGAGGCCGAGGATCGCGAGGAGGACGGTCATGAGGACGAGGAGGGGCGCGGTCAGCAGCGCATGCCCCGCCCGGGTGCTCTCGACCCCCAGGTATGCGACCCAGTCGGCTGTCCCCCGGACCGTCTCCACAAGACTCGTCGTGCTGGTGGTGAACCCGGCGGACTCGATGTAGTCGAGGAAGGGAGGGCTGTACTGGCCGAGGGTGACCAGCGGCACCGTCCACCACAGCGTCGCGGCGACGACGGCGAACCCCCACCAGACGACCAGGCGGAGCCATGCCCGCGACCAGCGTCGAGTCACCAACCACAGCACGGCCGGAAGCACCGCGGCAAGGTCCACGGCAGCGTTCACTCCTCCCATGGCCAGCACCGCCAGGCCGGAGAGAAGAGCCGCTCGCCGTGGTCGTCCCTCGGCCCCGAGCGAGACGAGGGGAAGGAGCACCCACGGCGCCAGCGCCGGTGGCCACGCCTCGACCGAGGACTGACCGAGGATGGTGAGTACGTGCGGCGCGAGAGCGAACCCGACGCCCGCGACCAGCCTCGTCCACTCGGTCCCCGCGTGGAGCCGTCGAGTGAGGAGCACGAAGCCCAGGTAGGACGTGACCAGCAGCAGACCCCACCAGAGGCGTTGCATGACCCACGGGGAAAGCCCCACTGCTTCGCCACCCGCGAAGAACGGTCCCATCGGGAAGAGGTATCCATAGGCCTGGTTCTGGAGCTGGCCGGCGCTGCCGAGTGGGTCCCACAGGTGCAGCGCGCGCCGCAGCAGCGCGATCGGCTGCACGACGAGGTCGAGCTTGGTGTCGTTGACGATCTTGCCCGGATCGGTGTTCAGCGCCACGGCGACGAACATCGCGCTCACGACGAGGTGGCGCAGCCGCCACACCCAGGCCGTGGAGTCCCTTTCCGCCACCGGACCGGGTCGCCCTCGGGCAGGATCCACGTCGGATGTGGTCGTCGCGCCGGTCTCGACCACTACCGTCGCCATCTCAGCGCACCCTCATGACGAGGACCAGGTTCCAGACCGCCACCTCGCGCAGCCCCGGCACCCGTGCCACCCACGTCATCCATCGGGGGTGGTACCGCGGGTAGGCGGCCACGAGGTCGGCGTCGACGCGCGAGCGCGCCCACGCGAGCATCGGTCCGGCGTGGGTCGGGAAGAGCGTGCGGCCGACGTCGTTCTTGGGGCGCCTGCCCATCCTCCTCGCGTACCGGTTCGCCGCGTAGCCACCGCCGACGTAGTGCCACGGCGAGGTCTCGTGCCCACCCCACGGCGAGAACCACGTCGTCCACGAGAGGATGACGGTGCCCCCCGGCCGGGTCACCCGGATCATCTCCTCGGCCATGACCGTGGGTTCCGGGACGTGCTCGAGGACGTTGCTCGAGTAGCAGACGTCGACACTGTCGTCGGCGAAGGGCAGTGCCAGCCCCGAGGCGAGGACGGTGTTGGTGCGCGGCTGGCCGGCAGCAGCCATCTCGCCGGCATCCGCGTCGAGTGCGGCGTAGCGGGCGCCCGCGGCCGCGAACGCGTCGGCGAAGTACCCCGGTCCCCCGCCCACGTCGAGGACGTGGGCGCCCTCGAGGTCGGCGAAGCGGGACACCTCGCGCACGGAGTCCTCAGCGAGGAGCCCGTAGAAGCGCGCGGGGTCGGTCTGCTCGACACGGAAGGCCCGGAACAGGGACACCGAGCGTCGGAGCGACCCGGACGGGGGGAGCTCGACCACTGTCGGGCCGGATTCCGAGGGCCCGGCGCGGCGCGGGGACGTCAGCACGCGCGTGGACTCCTCTTCCTTGCTCCGGCGAACCGTACCGGCAGGTAGCATAACCGGACCCTGCACCGTCGACGGATGGACACCGAGCCTGTGGCGCCCCCGCTCACCGAACGCCCCCTACGGGTGCTGTTCCTCAACTGGCGGGACACCGGGCACCCGGAGGGCGGCGGGTCAGAGGTCTACGCCGAACAGGTCGTCGACGGGCTGGCCGGGCTCGGCCACGACGTCACGCTGCTCACCGCTCGTTACCCGGGCTCCCGGGCCACCGAGCGCCGCAGCAGCGGAGCGCGCGTCGTCCGGACGGGCGGACGGCTGTCCGTGTACCCGCGGGCCGCGTGGGCGGTGCGCTCCGGCCGGGTCCCGCGCCCGGACGTCATCGTCGAGACGCAGAACGGCGTCCCCTACCTCGCGGCCGTGTGGGCGCGCCGGACCCCTCACGTGGTTCTCGTCCACCACGTCCACCGGGAGCAGTGGCCCGTCGTGTTCGGCCCCCTGGCGGCCCGGCTCGGCTGGTTCCTGGAGTCGCGCGTGGCGCCGCGCGTCAACCGGCGTCGGCCGTATGTCGCCGTGTCCGGCGTCACCCGGAGCGAGCTGGCCGATCTCGGCATCCCACCCGAGCGGATCCAGGTCATCCACAACGGTGCCATCCCCCCGGTCCCCCACGACGTGGGGCGGTCGCCGGAACCGCAGCTGCTCCTGCTCGGTCGGCTCGTGCCGCACAAGCGCGTCGAGATCGCCCTGCGTGTCATGGCGCGCCTGCGCGAGGAGTTCCCGACGGCGCGGCTCGTCGTCGCCGGTCGCGGGTGGTGGGAGGGGGAGGTACGCGCCGAGGTCGACCGCCTGGGCCTCGCCGACTGCGTCGACCTGCGCGGCTTCGTCACGGACGACGAGCGCCACCGGCTCTACGCCAGCAGCTGGGTCTCGCTCGTGCCTTCCATCAAGGAGGGCTGGGGCCTGGTCGTCGTGGAGGCGGGGCTCCACGCCACGCCGACGATCGCGTTCCACGGCACCGGCGGGATCACCGAGTCGATCGTCGACGGTCAGACCGGGTACCTCGCGGAGCAGGACGACGTCGACGACTTCGTCGAGCTGACGCGCAGGCTCCTGCTCGACGAGTCGGAGCGTCAGCGGCTGGGGAAGGCGGCGGAGGCGTTCGCGGCGGACTTCACGTGGGAGCAGACCATCGCGAAGTTCGACCGGATGATCCGCCACGCCGTGAGTGCCCGGCGTCCGGAGGTGGGGCTGAGCGGCCGACGTCCGCGACGTCAGCCCTGAGTCGACGTCAGCCCTGAGTCACTTGGTCACGCCGTAGGTGTAGATCGGCTTCGCTGACGAGAACGCGGCTGGCTGGGCCACCTGGTAGAGCCCGAAGCTTGCCAGGGCACCAAGGACCCCAGCAACGATCACGGTGATCACGATCTGCAGGCTCATGCCGCTCCTGACGGTCTGGCGGGGGTCCACTCACGGTCGGTGGCATGCTAGCCGATGCCGGCCGGACCGGGTGACGCTTCGCGGTGTGGCGCCCGTCGCACCGTCAGGACCAGGGTCACGGCCACCCCGACGAGCCAGAGCAGGTCGCCCGCGAGGACGGGGACGACCGGAGGGTCGAAGGCTCGAGCGGCACCCACGGCCCCCTCCTGCGCGGTGCGGTAGACGACGGTGTCCACCCCCCGGAGGACGGCGGTACTGCCCACCGGCGCCGGGGTGCCTCGCACGTCCGTGACGAACCAGCCCACGCCGAGGTCGCGCAGGGCGCGCGCCGGGTCGGGGGCCTCGAGGGCGGCGCGGACGGCAGCGGCATACGCGTCCTCTCCGGCGACCCTGGTGAGGTGGCCCGGCTGGGACACCACCAGGTCCGACGAGACGACCGTCCGCTCCTGGAGAAGGCGCGGCCACGGGGTCAGGCTCGGACGAGCCCCGTTCCACGGGTACCGGCGGTAGGTCTCGAAGGGCAGCACCACCACCGCGCCCCGGTGGTCACCGGAGTCGACCGCGCGCACCGCAGCGAGGACCTCGTCCGGGTAGTCGATCGGCTCGAGGATGCCGGCCACCCCCCACCCGAGCGCGGGGAGCGCCGCGACGGGCAGCAGGGCGCTGAGCACCGCCAGCAGGCGAGGCATCCCGACGCGCTGGAGCCAGGCGACACCCCACCCCGTCCCCACGGCGACGACGAC
This sequence comes from Ornithinibacter sp., assembly GCA_035703305.1. Taxonomy (GTDB): domain Bacteria; phylum Actinomycetota; class Actinomycetes; order Actinomycetales; family Dermatophilaceae; genus Fodinibacter. The sequence goes on from DASSYJ010000068.1 coordinate 21,600, forward strand.
CACCCAGAGCGCGATCTCCCGGCTCCCGTCGCGCAGCAGCCCTCCGCCGGGCAGGCCGGCCGCGGGAGCGAGCACGGCCGGCACCGCGGAGACCAGCGCCACCGTCAGACCCACGGCGCCTGCGCCGGCCAGGGCCGGTCGGTACGTGGCCGCGACGGCATCGATCTCCCGCGCCGCCGTCCGCCGGGTGAGGACGTACCCGGCGCAGCCCCACACGAGGACTGCCAGCGCGCCCACGAGGCCCACGAGCGAGTCCCGGCCCGGGGTGACGACGTCCGCGTTCCAGATGCCGCCACCGGTGAGCAGGCTCAGCGCGACGCCCCCGGGGGTGTCGGCTCGTGGAGCGAACACCTCGAAACCCGTCGCGTCGCTCGTCGTGGCATTCGGGCGCAGCAGACCCGGCACCGCCCACGGCACGGCGAGGAGCAGCGCCAGGGCCACCCACCGGCCCATCCTCCGGACGACCCTCCAGCAGTCTCCGCGGCGGGCCACAGCCATCCCAGCCGTTGCTCCGAGCAGCCCACTGACGACGAGCAGCCAGGCGGCCGCACCACCCAGGCTGCCCACGACGAGCCCGAGCGCCAGGGTCGCCCCGCCCAGCCCGCCCGCCGCGGCCCGCGCGGCACCGCGAACGACCCACGGCAGTGCTGCGTAGCCCACGAGGAGGGCCCACTGGCCCATGGCGAGCCGCTCCGCGACGAACGGGTTCCACACGGCGGCCAGGGCGGCGGCGCTGCCCGCGATGCTGCCGCCGGGGGCCAGCCGTGCCGCTCCCACCGCCGCACCGACGAGGATGCCGACGAGGACGACCTTCTGCACGAGGTCGCCCGGGACCACGTGGGCGGCCAGCGCGACGACGAGGTCGCTGGGCACGACCCGCGGCGCCTCGTGCCCGAGGCCGAGGAGGCGCCCGTTGACCGAGGGGTCCGGGACGGCGACCATGTCCCGGACGAGGAGGTAGCCGGGCGCCAGGCCGGGACCGATGACGACCAAGGCCGACAGGGTCGCGACCAGCCAGGGCCAGCGAGCCGATGCAGTCGTCCGAGGACGTCCGGCCGGCGGTGACGGACGCCACCGACCATTCGGACCCGTCATGCCGAGCGACGATAGGCCATCCCGCTAGGGTGACCGTCGTGGCGTCCGGCGTACTCGACCTGGTGCGCCCGCGGCAGTGGGTCAAGAACGTCATCGTCGCCGCCGCGCCCCTCGCGGCAGGCGCGCTGACCGAGCCGGGTGTCGCCCGGGACACCGCGATCGCCTTCGTCGCTTTCTGCCTCGCGAGCTCGGCCACCTACTGCGTCAACGACGTCATCGACGCTGACGCCGATGCCCGGCATCCCACGAAGCGTCGACGTCCGATTCCGTCCGGACGCGTCAGCCGCCGCACCGCCGTGGCGCTCGGCGCGGTGCTCGCCGTCGCCGCGGTGCTCGTCGCGCAGCCCGGAGAGCTGCGGTGGGTCGTCCTCGGGTACCTGGCGCTCACCCTCGCCTACAGCACAATGCTCAAGCACCAGCCGGTGGTCGAGCTGGGCCTCGTGTCGGGGGGCTTCATCCTGCGGGCGATCGCCGGCGGTGCAGCCACCGGGCTCCCGCTCTCGCAGTGGTTCCTCATCGTCGCGGGCTTCGGGTCGCTCTTCATGGTCACGGGGAAGCGGCTGTCCGAGCTCGCGAGCATCCAGGACGGCGACGACGCCCCGGTGCGCCGGAGCCTGGCGCACTACCCGCTGTCCTACCTGCGAATGATCCTCGGGGTCAGCGCAGCCGTCACCGTCACGGCATACTGCCTCTGGGCCTTCGAGACGAGCGCCGGCCGACCCGGCGCGGTGTGGACGACGGTGAGCACGGTCCCGTTCGTGCTCGCGCTGCTGCGCTACGCCCTGGATGCCGACCGGGCCGCGGTGGAGGAGCCCGAGGAGGTCGTCCTGCGCGACCCGACCCTGCTGTCCCTCGGGGTGCTGTGGCTCGTCACCTTCACCCTCGGGGTGGCGCTGTGACCGCCAGGCTCCCCCGCCCCTCGGCACCCGGCCGGCCGCCCAGGACCACCCTCACCGGATGGGGGCGCTCGACCCGGTCAGCAGCCGACGTCGACCGGCCCCGGACCATCGACGACGTCGCGGCCGCCGTGCGTGCAGCGCGCGGTGACGCCGCGTCCCGCAGGCACGGGCGAGGTCTCCTGGCGCGCGGGCTCGGCCGCAGCTACGGTGACGCGGCCCAGAACGCCGGGGGCCGGGTGCTCGACCTGGTGGGGCTCGGCAGCATCGGCTCCATCGGCGGGGACGGGGTCGTCGAGGTCGGCGCGGGGGTGAGCGTCGGGGAGCTCATCGACCACGCCGTGCCCCTCGGGTGGTTCGTCCCCGTCACTCCGGGGACCCGCCACGTCACGATGGGGGGAGCCGTCGCGGCCGACGTGCACGGCAAGAACCACCACCGTGACGCGAGCATCGGCGCGCACGTCGTCGGCGTCACCCTCGTCGACGGTCTGGGCGAGGTCCGGCTCCTCGAGAGCGGCGACGAGCTGCTCGGCGCGGTGGTCGGCGGGATGGGCCTCTCCGGGGTCGTCACCTCGGTGCGCCTGCGGATGCGGCCAGTGGAGACCGCGAGCATCACGGTGCACACCCGCCGGACCGCCGACCTCGAGGCGACGATGGTCGCGCTCGCCGAGGACGACCAGCGCTTCCCCTACACCGTGGCCTGGCTCGACACCCTGGCCACGGGGCGTGCGACTGGTCGCGGCGTCGTCACGAGCGGTGACCACACGACGGTCGAGGAGGGCGGCGGCATCCCGCTCGCGCGGCACCGGGCCGGGACCTCGCTCCCGGCACCACCGTGGGCGCCGTCCGGGCTGGTCAACCGCGTGAGCGCACGGGCGTTCAACGAGGCATACTTCCGCCGGGCCCCCGCACACCCCCACGTGGCGCCGGCGCCGGTCACGACCTTCTTCCACCCCCTCGACGTCGTCGGTGGCTGGAACCGCGCGTACGGAGCCACCGGGTTCCTCCAGTACCAGCTCGCCGTCGCCGACGGGGAGGTCGTGGAGCAGGTGCTCGAGCTGCTGCGCCGCGAACGAGTCACCCAGTTCCTGCCCGTCCTCAAGAGGTTCGGCCCGGGGATCGCCGCCCCGATGTCCTTCCCGCGGCCAGGCTGGACCCTCGCCGTCGACATCCCCGCGACCCCCGACGTCGGACCCGTCCTCGACCGGGCCGACGAGATCGTCGTGTCCGCCGGCGGCCGGTGCTACCTCGCCAAGGACGGTCGAGTCCGGCCGTCCCTCATCCCCGTCATGTACCCGGAGCTCGAGCGGTGGCGCGAGCTGCGCGGCCGGCTCGACCCCGACGGGGTGTTCGTCTCCGACCTCGCCAGGAGGCTCTCCCTGTGCTAGACGCCCTCGGTTCACCCCAGTCCGTGCTCGTGCTGGGTGCGACGTCGGACATCGCCGCGGCCACGCTGGCCCGGCTGGCCGGACGCGGGCGGCTGCGACGGGTCGTCCTCGCCGGGCGACCCGGACCCGCTCGGGAGGCCAGCGTGGATGCCGTGAGCGCGATGCTGGGCGACGACGGCGTGGTCGAGGCGGTCGACTTCGACGCCACCGACGTCGCGAGCCACGCCGGCGCACTCGGCCCGGTCTTCGAGGCCGGCGACATCGACGTGACCCTGCTGGCGTTCGGCGTGCTGCCGGACGCCCCGACCCTGGCGGACCCGGTGGCGGCGGCCGAGGTCGTCACGACGAACTTCACCGGCGCCGTCTCGGCCCTCACGGTGGTGGCGGCACGGGCCCGGGAGCAGGGCCACGGCATCCTCGTCGTCCTCTCCTCGGTGGCCGGCGAGCGAGCGCGGCGGTCCAACTTCCTCTACGGGTCGACCAAGGCCGGTCTCGATGCGTTCTCCACCGGGCTGCGCGAGGACCTGCGCGGTTCGGGGGTCACGGTGCTCGTCGTCCGCCCGGGGTTCGTCCGTACGTCGATGACCGCCGGGCTGGCCCAGGCGCCCCTCGCGGTCGACCCGGACGACGTGGCGGTGGCGATCGTCGACCACCTCACCGGACCCGGTGGGACGATCTGGGTGCCCCGCGCGATGCGCCCGGTGATGTCCGTCCTCAGGCACCTGCCGGGTGCCGTCTTCCGCCGTCTGCCGCTCTGATCGTGTCGGACACCACGAGTGGCGCGCGTGTCGTGCGCGGGGGGCTCGTCGTGGCCTTCGCGATGGCCGTGCTCAACGTCGCCAGCTATGCGTTCACGGTCATCGCCGCACGGGTCCTCGGGCCGGCGGACTACGGCGCGTTCGCGGCCATGATGGGCCTGGTCATCGTCGCCAACGTCGTCTCCCTCGGGCTCCAGGCCACCGCGGCACGCCGGGTCGCGGCCGACCCCACCCACCGGGACCGGGCCGAGGCCGAGATCACCGTCACCGCTCGCCGTGCCGCGCTCCTCCTCGCGGGGGTCTGCCTCCTCGCCGTGCCGCTCGTCACGTGGGCCCTGCACCTCGACACGTGGCTCACCGCTGCCACCCTCGCGGTCCCCGCCGCGGCGTACGCGGTCATGGGGGGTCAGGTCGGCGTCCTCCAGGGTGAGCAGCGCTGGTGGGCCCTCGCCGCGGTCTTCTGCTCCTACGGGGTGGCCCGGCTCGCGTTCGGGATGGCCGGCATCCTGGCGTGGCCGCACCCCCTCGGGGCCATGACCGGGGTCGCGGTCGGCGCCCTCGTGCCCGCGGTCATCGGCTGGGCGGCCCTGCGTCGGCGGGGGACCCTCGTCGTGCCCGGTCCGGCCGGGGCGTCGGGGGCCGGGGCGCCGGGGTCCGTCGGTGTCCTGCGCGAGACGGCCCAGAGCTCACACGCCCTGTTCGCGTTCTTCGCCCTGAGCAGCATCGACGTGCTCGCCGCCCGCGCCGTCCTCGACGCCCACGAGGCGGGCCTCTACGCAGCGGGAGTGATCCTGTCCAAGGCGGTCCTCTTCCTCCCCTACTTCGTCATCGTCGTCGCCTTCCCCGCCATGTCCCGCCGGGGGGGCAACCGGCACCTGCACCTCTGGGGCCTGGCGGGCGTCCTGGGCATCGGCACGGTGGTCCTGGCTGTCGTGGCCGTCCTGCCCGCGCTGGCCCTCGTGTTCGTCGGGGGCAGCGAGTATGCCGCCCTCCAGGGTGAGCTGTGGGCCTTCGCCGGGCTCGGTGCCGTCCTCGCCGGGGTGCAGCTCCTGGTCTACAGCGCGATCGCCCGTCGGCACGCCGGGGCGGTGTGGTACCTGTGGGCGGCCCTGGTCGCCATCACGGCCGGGCTGGCTGTCGTCTCGACCACGACCGAGCTGCTCACCCTCGTCATCGTCGTCGACGCCACCCTCCTCGTCGTCCTCACCCTCGTGACCCGTCGGGACGTCGTGGAGCGCGTCGACCTGTGACGGCGACGCCTGGCTGGCGCGGATCGGATCCGGTGCCCTTCTTGTGCCGGTGCCGCGAGGGCAGCGCTCCACTCCGCTCGGCTCCCAGTGTCGGTGTCAGTGCGCGGCGTCGTGCCAGGAGCGACCGACCCCCACGCTGACGTCGAGCGGCACGTCCATGGCGACGGCCGCACCCATCTCCTTCCGCACGAGCGCCTCGAGGGACTCCCGCTCCCCCGGAGCCACCTCGAGGACGAGCTCGTCGTGCACCTGGAGCAGCATCCGGGACCGTGCGCCCTCGGCCGTCAGGGCCGCGTCGACACCCTTCATCGCGAGCTTGATGATGTCGGCCGCGGACCCCTGGATGGGAGCGTTGAGCGCCATCCGCTCGGCCCCCTCGCGGCGCTGCCGGTTGTCGCTCATGAGGTCGGGCAGGTAGCGCCGGCGGCCGAGCATCGTCGCGGTGTACCCGGTGGCCCGGGCCTCCGCCACGACCTCCCGGAGGTAGTCGCGCACGCCGCCGAACCGGGCGAAGTACTCGTCCATGAGGCCCTGCGCCTCGCCCGTGGAGATCGTCAGCTGCTTGGACAGCCCGAACGCGGACAGGCCGTAGGCGAGGCCGTAGCTCATCGCCTTGACCTTGCTGCGCATCGCGAGCGTGACGTCCTCGGGCTCGACGGAGAACACCCGGGCACCCACGAACCGGTGGAGGTCCTCCCCCGAGCGGAACGCCTCGATGAGCCCCTCGTCGCCGGACAGGTGCGCCATGATCCGCATCTCGATCTGGCTGTAGTCGGCGGACATCAGGGACTCGTAGCCCTCACCCACGACGAAGACCTCGCGGATGCGGCGGCCCTCCTCGGTGCGGATCGGGACGTTCTGGAGGTTCGGGTCCGTCGAGGACAGCCGCCCCGTCGCCGCGATGGTCTGGATGTACGTCGTGTGGATGCGCCGGTCGGGGGCGACGGACTTGATGAGCCCCTCCACCGTGACCCGCAGCCGGCTCGTGTCGCGGTGGCGGAGGAGGGCCTCGAGGAAGGGGTGCTCGGTCTTGGCGTAGAGGTCCGCGAGCGCGTCGGCGTCCGTCGTGTAGCCGGTCTTGGTGCGCTTCGTCTTCGGCATCCCGAGCTGGTCGAAGAGCACCTCCTGGAGCTGCTTCGGGCTGCCGAGGTTGACGTCCTGGCGGCCGATGGCGTCGTAGGCGTCCTGCTGGGCCTGGCGCATCTTCGCGGCGAAGTCCGCCTCGAGGTCGGCGAGGGCCGGCTCGTCGACCGCGATACCGGTGCGCTCCCTGCGCGCGAGGATGTCGACGAGCGGCAGCTCCAGGTCGCGGAGCAGCTCGGTGCCCCCGGTCTCCTCGAGGCGCGCGGCGAGGACCTGGGACAGCTCGAGCACCGCGCGCGCCCGCACCATGGCGTCGCGCGCCGACGTGTCGTCGTCGGCCGCGAAGTCGAGCATGCCCTGGGCACCACCGGCCGTCTCGGCCTTGAGCTCGCGGCCGAGGTGGCGCACGACGAGGTCCTCGAGGTCGAAGGAGCGCTGGTCGGGGCGGACGAGGTATGCCGCGAGCGCGGTGTCGCTCGTGACGCCCGCCAGGGTGAGGCCCCGGGTCGACAGCGCCTGGAGCTGCTCCTTGGCGTCGTGGAGCACCTTCGGGGCGTCGGGGTCGGCGAGCCACGACCCGAGCACGTCCTCCTGCTCGGGGGTCAGCGTCGTGAGGTCGAGGTATGCCGTGCCGCCGTCCTCCCCCGCCACAGCAACGGCTCCGGCGTCGCCGCTGCCCGCGCGGTAGTGCCCGACGACGACGACGCCGTGCGGGACGCGTCGACCGGGTGCACCCTCGCCGAACCGGACCGCGAGGTCGTCCGCCGTGAACACGTCGCCCCCGAGGTCGAACCCGCCCTCCACCTCGTCCTTCTCGACCTCGAAGGTCGCGAAGAGGCGCTCGCGCAGCACGCGGAACTCGAGGCCGTCGAAGACCGTGTGCACCTCCTCGCGGTCCCAGGACCTCCGCTCGAGGTCGTCGATGGACAGCGGCAGCTCGAGGTCGTCGACGAGCCGGTTGAGCCTGCGGTTGCGGAGGACGCCGTCGAGGTGGGCCCGCAGGTTCTCACCCGCCTTGCCGGTGATCTCGTCGACATGGGCCACGACACCGGCGAGGTCGCCGTACTGGCCGAGCCACTTCGCCGCGGTCTTCGGGCCGACCCCCGGGACACCGGGGAGGTTGTCGCTCGTCTCCCCGACGAGGGCGGCCAGGTCGCTGTAGCGCTCCGGCGGCACGAGGTACTTCTCGGTGACGGCAGCCGGGTCCATGCGCCACACCTCCGACACGCCGCGCACCGGGTAGAGGAGCGTGACCTTGTCGGACACGAGCTGGAACGCGTCACGGTCGCCGGTGCAGATGACGACCTCGTGACCCGCTGCGACGGCCTGGCGGGTGAGCGTCGCGATGACGTCGTCGGCCTCGAAGCCCTCGACCCCGAGGTGGCGGATGCGCAGGGCGTCGAGCACCTGCTGGAGGAGCGGGAGCTGACCGGTGAACTCGGTCGGGGTGGCCGACCGGCCCGCCTTGTACTCGGTGTACTCCTCGGAGCGGAAGGTCCTGCGCGAGACGTCGAACGCGACCCCGACGTGGGTCGGCGCCTCGTCGCGCAGGACGTTGATGAGCATCGCGGTGAAGCCGTACACGGCATTCGTGTTCTGCCCCGTGCTCGTCGAGAAGTTCTCGACCGGGAGGGCGAAGAAGGCCCGGTAGGCCAACGAGTGTCCGTCGAGGAGGAGCAGCTTCACGCATGGCAGCCTATCCACCATGACCGACACCCCAGACGCCGCTGACCCCTCCCCGGACCTCCTGGCCCAGGCCGAGGCACTGCGCGCGATGAACCCCGACTCACTCATGCACCGGATGGGGATCGAGGTCGTCGAGGTGAGCCCGGAGCGGCTCGTCGCCACCATGCCGGTGGAGGGGAACACCCAGCCCTACGGGCTGCTCCACGGGGGCGCCTCGGTGGTGCTCGCCGAGACGCTCGGCTCCATCGGGGCCTCCCTGCACGCCGGCCCGGGGAAGGCCGTCGTCGGCCTCGACATCAACGCCACCCACCACCGCGCCGCCCGCTCCGGGCTCGTCACGGGGACCGCGACACCGCTCAGCCTGGGTCGCACGCTGGTGTGCTACGAGGTCGTCGTCACCGACGAGGACGGGCGGCGCGTCTGCACGTCACGCATCACCTGCCTGATCCGCGACAACGCCCCGGGGGCCTGAGGGCGGCCGCCAGGGCTGAGCGCGACGCGTGGGCGGGCTGGGAGCGCCCGTGCGGGCGGCGCCGCTCAGACCGTGCGCGACGCGGCGGGAAAGGCCCGGCTGCGCAGGGAGCGGCGGCGCCGGAGCAGCTCGTGCCCGGTCTCGACGCTCTCGGGGGCGAGCTTGCGCCGCAGCTGGCTCGTCGAGACGACGCGCCGCACGATGACGGAGGAGAAGCCGAGCCGCGCGAAGAAGCGGTTGGCGTCCCGGCTCGAGGTGGGGACGTTCGAGACGACGATCTCGCAGCCCGACCGCTCCGCGCTCGAGAGCACCGCCGCGATGAGGCCCTTGGCGACCCCGTGGCGCCGGGCCTCGGGGGCGACCCAGAGCTGCTCGATGGCCAGCTCGGGCGTGGGGCTGAGGCCGAAGGGGTTCTCGCTCGTGATCGCGTAGCCCACCGGCTCGTTCTCGAGCCTGGCCACGAAGGCCTGGATCCCCGGTCGGCGCAGCGCCGCCGACAGGCGTCCGTCGGAGACGCACCGCGACGCCGCCTGCAGGCTCGAGCCCGCGTCGATCCGGGCCGAGAGCCACAGCCCGCTGAGGTCCTCGAGGTTCTCGTGGTCCACGTGCGTCACGTCCACCGTCCGCCTGGCCACGGCACCTCCGTCGTCGGTCCGCACCGCCGCGAGAAGCGCGCCGGGCGGGGGATCTCACCCAAGCACCCGACACTAGACCCCGGGTGCCCCCGGGCGGAAGCCCGGATCGATGAGCATTGAACCATCCCCGTAGGCTGCCCGCGTGACCTCCCTCTTCCCCGGCGCCGGGACCGTTCTCAACGTGTTCACAGTGCTCGTCGGGGCGGGGTTGGGCATGGCGATCGGGCACCGGCTGCGCGATCGCACGCGGTCCGTCGTCACCGACGCGCTGGGGCTCGTGACCCTCCTCGTGGCGGGCCTGTCGGCGGTGTCCGTGACCGACCCGGCACTGCGGGATGCCGTGGGAGCCGGGGTGCCGCTCCTCATCGTCCTCGGCTCCCTCCTCATCGGCGGGATCAGCGGCTCGCTGCTCCGGATCGAGGAGCGCCTCGAGGGCCTGGCGGGCCGGATCCAGGCCGTCGTCTCCCGGAGGTGGCCCACCGAGGGCGGCACCGACGACACGGCGAGGGAGCGGTTCATCGAGGGCTGGCTCACGGCATCCCTGCTGTTCTGCGTCGGCCCGCTGACCATCCTCGGGGCCCTCAACGACGGACTCGGCCGGGGCATCGACCAGCTCGCGGTCAAGGCGGTGCTCGACGGGTTCGCGGCGATGGCGTTCGCAGCGAGCTTCGGGGTCGGCGTCATGCTCTCGGCGGTGTCGGTGGCCGTCGTTCAGGGGACGATCACGCTCTTCGGGGTCCTGCTGGGGTCGTTCGTCCCGGAGGCCCACATCGCGGCCCTCACGGCGACGGGCGGCCTCCTCCTCGGCGGGATCGCGCTTCGCCTCCTGCGGATCCGCGACATCCCGGTGGGTGACCTCCTGCCGGCCCTGCTCGTCGCCCCACTGCTCACGCAGCTCGTGACCTGGTTCCGGTAGGAGGCCGGTCGGCGTGGGACCGGGTGGCCGGTCGGTCAGGCCTTCTCCATGCCCGCCACGACGGCCTCGGCGACCTCACGCATCCCCATCCGGCGGTCCATGGCCGTCTTCTGGATCCAGCGGAACGCGTCGGCCTCGGTGATCTTCAGCTTGGTCATGAGGACGCCCTTGGCCCGGTCGACCGCCTTGCGGGTCTCGAGCCGGTCGCCCAGGTCGGCCACCTCGGCCTCGAGCGCCTTGAGCTCGCCCCAGCGCGAGAGGGCGATGTCGATGGCCGGCGTCACGTCGCCGGAGGTGAACGGCTTGACGATGTAGGCCATCACCCCGGCATCCCGGGCCCGCTCGACGAGCTCGGTCTGGCTGAACGCCGTCAGCATGACGACCGGGCAGATGCGCTCCTTGCCGATCTGCTCGGCGGCCGTGATGCCGTCCATGACGGGCATCTTGATGTCCATGATGACGAGGTCAGGGCGCAGCTCGGTGGCCATCGCGACGGCCTGCTCGCCGTCGCCGGCCTGGCCGACGACGTCGTAGCCGGCCTCGCCGAGCATCTCGGCGAGGTCGAGCCTGATGATGGCCTCGTCCTCGGCGACGAGGATGCGCTTGGCCGCCGATGGGGGCTTGGTCTCACTCATGTGCCGGGAGCGGGACTTGAACCCGCACGCCCTTGCGGGCAGAGCATTTTGAGTGCTCCGTGTCTGCCATTCCACCACCCCGGCCGGGGCGTCGTCAGCATACCGACGGCGGTTCCCCGGCCCTCAGACCGTCTCGGCGACGATCTCGCTGTAGGCGGGCGCCACCCGGTTCTTCGCGTCCCCGATGCGGTGCACGCGTAGCGCGTTGGTGGAGCCCGGTATGCCGGGGGGCGAGCCCGCGACGATGACCACCAGGTCGCCCTCCACCACCCGGCCGGCGCCGAGCAGCACGTCGTCGACCTGCATGGCCATCTCGTCGGTGTGCCGGACGTCGCTGACGAGGAAGGTCTCGACGCCCCACGTCAGGGCGAGCTGGCTGCGGGTCCACTGGTTCGGGGTGAACGCGAGCATGGGGATGCGCGGTCGCACCCGCGCGAGGCGACGGGTCGAGTCGCCACTCGTCGTGAACGTGATGAGGAACTTGACGCCAAGGAGCTCGCCGATGTCGGCGGCCGCCGCCGTGACGGCCCCGCCCTTGGAGCTCGGGCGCGTGCCGAGGGGACGGATGCGGTGCATGCCGTGGTCCTCGGTGTTCTCGATGATCCGCGACATCGTGCGGACGGCCGCGAACGCGTGCTTGCCGACGCTCGTCTCGCCGGACAGCATGAGCGCGTCGGCGCCGTCGAGCACGGCGTTGGCGGCGTCGGACGCCTCGGCGCGGGTGGGCCTGCTGTTCTCGATCATCGACTCGAGCACCTGGGTCGCGACGATGACCGGCTTCGCCCGGCGGCGGGCGATCTCGCAGGCCCGCTTCTGCACGAGCGGCACCTCCTCGAGGGGCATCTCGACCCCGAGGTCACCGCGCGCGACCATGACGCCGTCGAAGGCGCGGATGATCTCGTCGAGGTTCTCGACGGCCTGGGGCTTCTCGATCTTCGCGATGACGGGAAGGCGCAGGCCCTCCTCGTCCATGATCTGGTGCACGTCGCGGATGTCGTCGGCGTTGCGCACGAAGGACAGCGCGATCATGTCGACGCGCATCCGGAGTGCCCACCGCAGGTCGTCCTTGTCCTTCTCCGACATCGCGGGCACGGACACCGCGACGCCGGGGAGGTTGATCCCCTTGTTGTTGGAGAGCGTGCCGCCCTCGAGCACCTGGCACACGACGTCACGCTCGGTGACCTCCGTCGCGATGAGGGCCAGCTTGCCGTCGTCGATGAGGATGCGGTCGCCGGCGGTCACGTCGCCGGGCAGGCCGGCATACGTCGTGCCGACCTCCTTCTCGTCGCCGGGGACGTCGCGCGTCGTGATGGTGAAGGTGGCCCCCGGGACCAGCTGGATGGGGCCCTTCTCGAACCGCGCCGTGCGGATCTTGGGGCCCTGGAGGTCGACGAGGATGCCGACCGCGCGACCGGTGTCGTCGCTCGCCTTCCGCACGTCGGTGTAGACCTGCTCGTGGTCGGCGTGGTCGCCGTGGCTGAGGTTGAGGCGGGCGACGTCCATGCCGGCGCGGACGAGCTCACGGAGGTTCTCGGCCGACGTGGTGGCGGGTCCGAGGGTGCAGACGATCTTGGCGCGACGCATGCGTCGAGCCTATCGGTGCAACCGCTTGCATCGTGACGCGGGCCACATCCCGGAACCCCCGCATGGCCTCGGCGGACGACCTCACCGGACAACCCCTCAGCTCACCCGAGAAGCCTTGTCGGGTGAGGTATTGGTTTATCGGGTGACCCGATAAACCCAGGCGGCCAGGTGGGGTGGGGTGGTCTCGCCGGGACCGGTCAGGTCAGGCCAGGAGGGGGCGGTCGGTCGGGTTGACCGGGCGCGGGAGCCTCGACGGCTTGTCCATGAGCCACGCGTCGACCTCGTGCGCTGCGGACCGCCCCTCGGCGATGGCCCAGACGATCAAGGACTGGCCGCGGCCGGCGTCACCGGCGACGAAGACACCCGGGACGCTGCTCATGTATGCCGTGTCGCGTGCGACGTTCGTGCGCTCGTCGCGCTCGACGCCGAGCTGGTCGAGGAGACCTTCCTGCTGCGGGCCGAGGAACCCCATCGCGAGGAGCACGAGCTGGGCCGGGAGCTCGCGCTCGCTGCCCTCGACCTTCTCGAAGCCGTTCTGTCCCATCCGCACCTCGTGCAGGCGCAGCGCCTGGACCCGGCCACGGGCGTCCCCGACGAGCTCGCTGGTCGACACGGCATACACGCGCTCTCCCCCCTCCTCGTGCGCCGAGGCGACCCGGAAGGTCATGGGGTAGGTCGGCCACGGGTGCTGCGCGGCCCGGTCGACGGGCGGCTGCGGCATGATCTCGAGGCTCGTCACCGACAGGGCGCCCTGGCGGTGCGCCGTGCCGATGCAGTCGGCGCCGGTGTCGCCACCCCCGATGACGACGACGTGCTTGCCCTCCGCGGTCACCTGGCCCTCGACGCTCTGGCCGAGGGCGACGCGGTTGGCCGGGGGGAGGACGTCCATGGCCTGCAGGACGCCGTCGAGCTCGCGCCCCGGCACCGGCAGGTCCCTCGGCACCGTCGCGCCGATGGCGACGACCACGGCGTCGAAGCGCTTGCGGAGGTCGGCGGCGGTGAGGTCGCGGCCGACCTCGATGCCCGTGCGGAAGCGGGTGCCCTCCGACTTCATCTGGGCGATCCGCCGGTCGAGGACCGACTTCTCCATCTTGAACTCGGGGATGCCGTAGCGCAGCAGCCCGCCCGGCCGGTCGGCTCGCTCGTAGACGGCCACCGTGTGGCCCGCCCGGGTCAGCTGCTGCGCGGCGGCGAGCCCCGCCGGCCCGGAGCCGATGACCGCGACGGCCTTGCCCGAGTGCCGCTCGGGCGCCACCGGGCTGACGATGCCGTTGGCGAAGGCCCGGTCGATGATGCTCACCTCGACCTGCTTGATCGTGACCGCGGGCTGGTTGATCCCCAGGACGCACGCGGACTCGCACGGGGCCGGGCAGAGCCGGCCGGTGAACTCGGGGAAGTTGTTCGTCGCGTGGAGGCGGTCGATCGCCTGGCGCCACTCCCCGCGCCAGGCGAGGTCGTTCCACTCGGGGATGAGGTTGCCGAGCGGACAACCGCTGTGGCAGAACGGAATTCCGCAGTCCATGCAGCGGCCGGCCTGGCGCTGGAGCTCGGTGACCGGCTGCTCCTCATAGACCTCCTTCCAGTCCCTGATGCGGACGGGCACAGGTCGACGCCGGGGCAGCTCGCGCTCCCGAGTCCTGAGAAAGCCCTGGGGGTCAGCCACGGGAGGCCTCCATGATCCGCTCCCACACCTGGGCGCTGTCGGGGTCGAGGCCCTCCGCGGAGGCCTTCGTGCGCACGTCGAGCACGCGCTGGTAGGCGCGGGGCAGGACGAGCGTGAACGACGCTCGGGCGGTCTGCCAGTCCGCGAGCAGGCGACCCGCGACGGGCGAGTCGGTCCACTTCTGGTGGCGCTCGAGGAGGTCGCGGACGACGAGCTCGTCCTCGGCGCGCAGCGGCCGGAGGTCGACGAGCTCGGGGTTGACGTGCACGGGGTCGAGGTCGAGCACGTAGCCCACCCCCCCGGACATGCCCGCCGCGACGTTGCGCCCCGTCGGCCCGAGGATGAGGGCCGTCCCGCCGGTCATGTACTCGAGGCCGTGGTCGCCCACGCCCTCGACGACGGCGGTCGCGCCCGAGTTGCGGACGCAGAAGCGCTCCCCGACCCGGCCGCGGAGGAACAGCTCGCCGGACGTCGCGCCGTAGGCGATGACGTTGCCGCCGATGACGTTCTCCTCGGCGACGAGCGCCGACCCCGGTGCCGGGCGCACGACGATGCGGCCTCCGGAGAGGCCCTTGCCCACGTAGTCGTTGGCGTCACCCTCGAGGCGCAGCGTGATCCCTGCAGGGAGGAACGCCCCGAAGCTCTGGCCGGCGGACCCCGTGAGGGTCAGGTCGATGGTCCCGTCGGGCAGACCCTCGGGGTGCAGCTTGGTCACCTCGTGCCCGAGCATCGTCCCGACGGTGCGGTTGACGTTGCGGATGGAGAACCGGGCCGTCACCGGCGCGGCGTGCTCGATGGCGTCACGGGAGGCAGCGATGAGCTGGTGGTCGAGCGCCTTCTCGAGGCCGTGGTCCTGCGCGACGGTGTGGTGGGTGCCGGAGCCGTCGGGGCTCTCGACGCGGGTCAGCACGGGGGTGAGGTCGAGGCCCGAGGCCTTCCAGTGCTGCACGGCCTTGGACGTGTCGAGGAACTGGATCTGACCGATGGCCTCCTCGATGCTCCGGAACCCGAGGGCCGCGAGGTGCTCGCGCACCTCCTCGGCGATGAACTCGAAGAACGTCTCGACGAACTCCGGGCTGCCGGCGAAGCGGGCCCGGAGCTCCGGGTTCTGGGTCGCGATGCCGACCGGACAGGTGTCGAGGTGGCAGACCCGCATGAGGATGCACCCGGACACGACGAGAGGGGCGGTGGCGAAACCGAACTCCTCGGCACCGAGCAGCGCGGCGATGACGACGTCGCGGCCGGTCTTGATCTGGCCGTCGACCTGGACGACGATCCGGTCGCGCAGTCCGTTGAGGACGAGGGTCTGCTGGGTCTCGGCGAGACCGAGCTCCCACGGACCGCCCGCGTGCTTGAGGCTGGTCAGCGGGCTGGCGCCGGTGCCGCCGTCGTGACCCGAGATCAGGACGACGTCGGCGTGCGCCTTGCTCACGCCTGCCGCGACCGTGCCGACGCCGACCTCGGACACGAGCTTGACGTGGATCCGCGCGTCGGGGTTGGCGTTCTTGAGGTCGTGGATGAGCTGGGCGAGGTCCTCGATGGAGTAGATGTCGTGGTGCGGCGGCGGGCTGATGAGGCCGACGCCGGGCGTCGAGTGCCGCGTGCGGGCGATCCACGGGTAGACCTTGGGTCCCGGCAGCTGCCCGCCCTCCCCCGGCTTGGCCCCCTGGGCCATCTTGATCTGGATGTCGTCGGCGTGCGTGAGGTAGAGCGAGGTGACGCCGAACCGGCCGGACGCGACCTGCTTGATCGCCGAGCGCCGCGTCGGGTCCATGAGGCGGTCGGCGTCCTCACCCCCCTCGCCGGTGTTGGAGCGTGCCTTGAGGCGGTTCATCGCGACGGCGAGGGTCTCGTGGGCCTCCTGGCTGATCGAGCCGTAGCTCATCGCCCCGGTGTTGAACCGCCGCACGATCTCGGCAACCGGCTCGACCTCCTCGATCGGCACCGCGGGCCGGGGGTCGGCGCCGCCGAGCTCGAAGAGACCCCGGAGGGTCATGAGGCGCCCGGCCTGGTCGTCGATGCGCCGGGTGTACTGCTTGAAGACGTCGTAGCGCCGTGACCGGGTCGCGTGCTGGAGGCGGAACACCGTCTCGGGGTCGAAGAGGTGCGGCTCGCCCTCGCGACGCCACTGGTACTCGCCGCCGACGAGGAGCTTGCGGTGCGCCAGGCGGATGCCGTCGGGCGGGTACGCCATGGCGTGCCGGGCCGCCGCCTCGGCCGCGAGGACGTCGAGGCCCACGCCGCCGAGCTGGCTGACCGTGCCGGTGAAGAACTCGTCGACGACCTCCTGCGACAGCCCGATGGCCTCGAAGACCTGCGCACCGCGGTACGAGGCCACCGTCGAGATGCCCATCTTCGACATCACCTTGAGGACGCCCTTGCCGAGCGCCTTGATGAGGTTGGCGACCGCCTTCTCCTCGGTGACCTCCGTGACGGCCCCGCTGCGGACCATGTCCTCGACGGTCTCCATCGCGAGGTAGGGGTTGATCGCGGCGGCGCCGTAGCCGACGAGGAGCGCGACGTGGTGCACCTCGCGGACGTCCCCGGCCTCGACGAGGAGGCCCACCTGGGTGCGCGTCTTCTCCCGGATGAGGTGGTGGTGCACGGCCGAGGTGAGCAGCAGCGACGGGATCGGCGCGAGGTCGCGGTCGGAGTCGCGGTCCGAGAGGACGACGAAGCGGGCGCCGCCCTCGATCGCGGCCGTGACCTCGTCGAAGATCTCGCGGAGCCGGGAGCGCAGCGCTGCCTCCCCACCCGTCACGTCGTAGGTGCCCTTGACGACCACCGTGCTGTAGCCCGGCAGGTCGCCGTCGGCGTTGATGTGCACGATCTTGGCGAGCTCGTCGTTGTCGATGACCGGGAAGGGCAGGACGATCTGCCGGGCATCCGCCGGGGTCGCGTCCAGGACGTTGCCCTCGGGGCCGATCGTCGACGCGAGCGAGGTGACGAGCTCCTCGCGGATGGCGTCGAGCGGCGGGTTCGTGACCTGGGCGAACAGCTGGCTGAAGTAGTCGAAGACGAGGCGCGGACGGTCGGACAGGACCGCGATGGGGGTGTCCGTGCCCATCGACCCGAGCGCCTCGGCGCCGGTCCGGGCCATCGGCGCGATGAGGATCTTGAGCTCCTCCTCGGTGTAGCCGAAGGTGCGCTGGCGGCGGGCCACCGAGGCGGAGGTGTGGATGATGTGCTCGCGGTCGGGCAGGTCGGCGAGCTCGATGAGCCCGGCGTGCAGCCACTCCTCGTAGGGGTGCTCGGCCGCGAGTGAGGACTTGACCTCCTCGTCGCTGACGATCCGCCCCGCGGCCGTGTCGACGAGGAACATCCGGCCGGGCTGGAGGCGGCCGCGGCGCACGACCCGCTCCGGCTCGAGGTCGAGGACACCCGCCTCGGAGGCGAGGACGACGAGGCCGTCGTCGGTGACCCAGTAGCGCCCGGGGCGCAGGCCGTTGCGGTCGAGCACGGCCCCGATGAGGGTGCCGTCGGTGAAGGTCACGCACGCCGGCCCGTCCCAGGGCTCCATGAACGTCGAGTGGAACTCGTAGAAGGCCTTGCGGGCCGGGTCCATCGACTCGTGGTTCTCCCAGGCCTCCGGGATCATCATGAGCACCGAGTGCGGGAGCGAGCGCCCCCCCAGGTGGAGCAGCTCGAGCACCTCGTCGAAGGTGGCCGAGTCCGAGGCGCCGGGGGTGCAGACCGGGAAGATGCGGGACAGGTCGCCGGGGATGACGTCGGAGCGCACCTGGCTCTCGCGGGCCCGCATCCAGTTGCGGTTGCCCTTGACCGTGTTGATCTCGCCGTTGTGCGCGATGAGCCGGTAGGGGTGCGCGAGCGGCCAGCTCGGGAAGGTGTTGGTCGAGAACCGCGAGTGGACGAGCGCCAGCTCCGAGGCGAAGCGCTCGTCGGACAGGTCGGGGAAGAACGGCTCCAGCTGGCCGGTCGTCAGCATCCCCTTGTACACGACGGTGCGCGCCGACAGCGACGGGAAGTAGACCGCCGCCTCGTGCTCTGCGCGCTTGCGCAGGCAGTAGGCGACCCGGTCGAGCTCGATCCCCGACGCCCCGCCCCCCGAGGCGACGAAGAGCTGGCGGAAGTACGGCATGCACTCACGGGCGGCGTGGCCCACGAGGTCGGGAGTCACCGGCACGTCCCGCCAGGTCAGGACCCGCAGGCCCTCCTCCTCTGCGATCTCCTCGATCCGGCGCTCGGCGACCGCCCGCAGGTCTGCCTCGACGGGCAGGTAGGCCATGCCCACGGCATACGACCCGGCCGGCGGCAGGTCGACGTCGACGACGGCCCGGAAGAAGCCGTCGGGCACCTGGGTGAGGATGCCGGCGCCGTCGCCCACGAGGGGGTCCGCGCCGGTGGCACCGCGGTGGTCGAGGTTGCGCAGCGCGTCGAGGGCGTGGACGACGATGTCGTGCCCGGCGGTGCCCCGCATCGTCGCCACCATGGCCACCCCGCACGCGTCGTGCTCGTGCTCACGGCGGTACAGGCCCACGTCTGCGGGCTGGGCGGAGAAGGGGGCGACGGTCACGTCGGATCACCGTCCTCGAGATCGTCGGCCCCAGGGGGCCGGGCACGGCAAGGTCAGGCGCGGACGGCTCTGGCCACGTGCCGGAATGCTATCGCCGGTCCCCCGCGTCTTGCCATCTGAGCGGCCCTATCCCACATCCTGGGACTCAGGCTCAGATTCCGACACCGCCCCCCGCCGGGCCCTGCGGCCCGTGAACCAGAAGATCCAGACGCCGAGGAGGAAGACGACGATGCTCGTCCAGACGTTGAGCCGCTGGCCCAGCACGAGCTCGGCCTCGTCGGTGCGCATCTTCTCGATGACGACCCGACCCACCGGGTACCCGGCGACGTAGAGCCCGAAGAGCTGCCCCCGGGCGAGGCTCGCACGGCGGTCGACGACGAGCAGGACCGCGGCGAGGATGACGAGGAAGACCGACTCGTAGAGGAACGTCGGGTGGAAGACGCCCAGCACGACGGGCTGCCCGGTCGAGTCGAGCACCGCACGCCCGGCGGCCTGGTCCCACGTGTGGATCTCGAGGCCCCACGGCAGCGTCGTCGGGCCGCCGTACAGCTCGTTGTTGAACCAGTTGCCCCACCGACCGATGGCCTGGGCCAGGGCCACCCCCGGCGCCGCGGCGTCGGCGAAGTCGAGGAAGCTGATGCCGGCCCGGCGACAGCCGATCCAGGCGCCGAGCGCGCCGAGGGCGATCGCCCCCCAGATGCCGAGGCCGCCCTGCCAGACCTTGAGGGCGTCGACCGGGTGCCCGTCCGGGCCCCAGTAGGGACCCGGCGTCGTGATGACGTGGTAGAGCCGCCCGCCGACGATGCCGAAGAGCACGGCGTATGCCGCGACGTCGAGCGCCTGCCCGCGCTCACCTCCACGCGCCTCGAGCCGGCGCCCGGTGAGCCAGACGGCGACCACGATGCCGACGAGGATGCACAGGGCGTACATCCGCACGGGGAGCGGCCCGAGGTGGATCACCCCGACCGTGGGGCTCGGGATGCTCGCGGGCAGGACCGCCGTCACGGGCAGCCCTCGGTGGACGACGAGGTCACTTGGAGGCGTCCTCGACGGCCTTGGTGAGCAGCTCCGGGGAGGCGATGGTCTTCAGGTCGACGATCGTGCCGTCGATCCGCACCGTGGGCGTGCCGCGCACGCCGTCCTTGAAGCTCTGCGTCTCGACGGAGTTGACGTAGTCGGTGTACTTGCCCGCGTCGTAGCAGGTCTGCCACGTCGTCAGGGCCTCGCCCGAGACGCCGGCGTTCTGGGCGAAGGTCTTGAGCTGGGCGTCCGTGAAGCCGTCGCCCTCGTTCGGCGGCTGGTTCGGGTACACCTGGTCGTGGAACTCCTGGAACTTCCCGGCGTCCGCGGCGCAGAAGGCGGCGTTGGCCGCCCGCGTCGAGCTGTCGTTGCGCAGGTTGTCGTCGAGGAAGTTCTTGATGTGGTAGACGAGCTTGACCTTCCCGTCCTGCGCAAGGCCCGTGATGGTGCTGCCGAGCGCCGCCTCGAAGGAGGCGCAGGCGGGGCACTGGAAGTCCTCGTAGACGTCGAAGACCGGGGCGGTGCTCGCGGGCGTGACGTCCTGGAAGGCGGGGTAGCCGGCGCCGAGGGCGGTGACGCCCGGAGGCAGGGCGTTGCCACCGCCGGTGACCGCGTCGACGTTGGACTTCTGGACCCAGATGACCCCGGCCACGACGGCGATGATCGCGACGATGACGACCACGGTCGCGACGACGATCTTGTTGGCACCCCCACTCTGGGCCTTCTGCGCGGCCTGGATCTTGGCCTGGCGCGCGGACGTGGCGGTGCTGGTCGACTTCTTGGCCATGGTGGTTCAGGTGCTCCTTCAGTGTCCGAACAGGTAGTGGTCGAGGGATGCGAGCGAGCGCGGGCGCCACCACAGCCAGGCGCCGGCGAGGGCGAAGGCGGTGTCGCGCGCGATCTCCTGCGGGTAGGCCGTCTCGTCGGCGCCCACCTGGCCACCGCCCCCGAAGCAGCCGCAGTCGATGGTCAGCCCGCGGGCCCAGGCCTGCGAGATGCCGACGATGAACGCGAGCATGAGAAGGGTGGAGACGATCGCCGCCGGCCTGGTGAACAGGCCCAGCACGAGGAGCACGCCGAGGACGATCTCGACGAAGGGAAGCGCGATGCCGATCCAGCCCGCGAGGTCCATGGGGAAGATCTCGTAGGCCTGCACCGCGCGCTCGGCGGTGAGGGGTCGGCCCACCTTGGCGATGCCGGCATACAGGAGGACCCCGCCGAGGAAGAGCCGGAGCAGCAGCCCGACGACGTCCTTGACCCGCTCCCGGCGCTCGGGGCGCGCGTTGACGTCCCCGCTGGGCTGTTCGGTCTGCGTGCTCATCCGTGTCCTTCCCGGACCCCTCGCGCGAGGTCCGAGGTCAGCTCGCGCAGCGCGTGGAGGCGCTCCGCCAGGTCTCCGGGGCCGTCGAGCACCCGGACGAGGGCCGAACCGACGATGACGCCGTCGGCGTGGGTGGCGAGCTCGGCGGCCTGGGCCCGGGTCGACACCCCGAGGCCGACGCAGACGGGCAGGTCGGTGACCGCACGCACGCGCTCGACGAGGCCGCGCGCGTCGGCGTCGATGCTCGTGCGGGCCCCGGTGACGCCCATCGTCGACGCGGCGTAGACGAACCCCCGGCACGCCTGCGTCACGCGCTGGAGACGCTCGGGGGTGGAGGAGGGCGCGACGAGGAACACGCGGTCGAGGCCGTGCTCGTCGCTCGCCGCGATCCACTCCGCCGCCTCGTCCGGGATGAGGTCCGGGGTGATGAGACCGGCGCCACCGGATGCCGCGAGCTCGGCCGCGAACCGCTCGACACCGCGGTGCAGGACGAGGTTCCAGTAGGTCATGACGAGGGGCGGCGCCCCGGCCTCGCGGACGGCGGCGGTCGCCCGGAACACGTCGTCGACGCGCGTGCCTCCTGCCAGGGCGGTGGCGACCGCGTGCTGGATGACCTCGCCGTCCATGAGCGGGTCGCTGTAGGGCATGCCGACCTCGACGACGTCGCACCCGGCCTCGACGAGCACCCGCATGGCGTCGAGGGACCCCTCCACGGTGGGGAACCCGACCGGGAGGTAGCCGACGAGCGCGGCGCGGCCCTCGGCGCGACACCGCCCGAGGACCTCCTCGACACCTCGCACGGTCGTCGTCACGACGACCCCTCGATGAGGCCGAAGTACTCGGCGGCGGTGTGCATGTCCTTGTCGCCGCGACCCGAGAGGTTGACGAGGAGGAGGGCGTCGGGGCCGAGCTCGGTGCCGAGCTCCATCGCGCCGACGAGCGCGTGGGCCGACTCCAGCGCCGGGATGATGCCCTCGGTGCGGCACAGGAGGAGGAAGGCCTCCATGACCTTGTCGTCTGTCGCATACCGATACTCGGCGCGGCCGCTGTCGCGCAGCCACGAGTGCTCGGGCCCGACGCTGGGGTAGTCGAGGCCCGCGGAGATCGAGTGCGAGTCCACCGTCTGGCCGTCGTCGTCCTGCATGAGGTAGCTCATCGCCCCGTGGAGCACACCGGGGGTGGCCGACGCGAAGCGCGCGGCGTGCCGACCGGACCCGATCCCCTCGCCACCAGCCTCGACGCCGACGAGCCGGACTCCGGTGTCCGGGATGAAACGGTGGAAGATGCCCATGGCGTTGGAGCCGCCGCCGACGCAGGCGATGACCGCGTCCGGGAGCCGGCCCGCGAGCTCGAGCACCTGGGCCCGGGCCTCCTCGCCGATGACGGCGTGGAAGTCGCGAACCATCTCGGGGAAGGGGTGCGGACCGGTCACCGTGCCGATGAGGTAGTGGGTCGTGGAGACGTTGGTGACCCAGTCACGCAGCGCCTCGTTGATCGCGTCCTTGAGCGTGGCGCTCCCGTGCTCGACGGGGACGACCTCGGCCCCGAGGATCCGCATGCGGGCGACGTTGAGGGCCTGGCGCTCGGTGTCGACCCTTCCCATGTAGACCGTGCACTCGAGCCCCATGAGGGCGGCGGCCGTTGCGGTGGCGACCCCGTGTTGCCCGGCGCCGGTCTCCGCGATGACGCGGGTCTTGCCCATGCGCCTGGTCAGCAGGGCCTGGGCGAGGACGTTGTTGATCTTGTGCGACCCCGTGTGGTTGAGGTCCTCGCGCTTGAGGACGACCCGGGCCCCTCCGCAGTGCGCCGCGAACCTCGGGACCTCGGTGATGATGCTCGGCCGACCCGTGTAGGTGCGGTGCAGCCGAGCGAGCTCGTCCTGGAACTCGGGGTCGACCATCGCCTTGAGCCGGGCCTCGTCGAGCTGCTCGAGGGCCGGGATGAGGGCCTCGGGGACGTAGCGGCCGCCGAACGGTCCGAAGCGGCCCGGTCGCGGCAGCTCCTCGGGCACGAGGTCGCGGGCCGAGGGAGCGGTGGGGGGCTCGGCGGAGGGCCCCGCCAGGGGCTCGGCGGTGCGGTCAGGCACGGACGTCTCCGGGGAGCGAGGTGACGGGTCGGGCGCCTGCCGCGACGATGGCCGCGGCTTCGGCGCGCGGGTCGCCGGTGCGGACCAGGGCTTCCCCCACGAGCACGGCATCCGCCCCCTGCGCGGCGTAGGCAGCGGCGTCCCGGTCCCCCGCGATCCCCGACTCGGCCACGGTGACGCAGCCGTCGGGGATGAGGGGGCGCAGGCGCGAGAAGGTCTCGGGATGGATCTCGAGGGTCTTGAGGTTGCGGGCGTTGACGCCGACGATGCTCGCACCGGCATCGACCGCGCGCTGGGTCTCGACCTCGTCGTGCACCTCGACGAGCGCGGCCATGCCGAGCTCACCAGCTCGTGAGAGCAGCGACGTCAGCTCGGTGTCGGTGAGGGCGGCGACGATGAGGAGCACGAGGTCTGCCCCGTGGGCGCGCGCCTCCCACACCTGGTAGTCCGACACGACGAAGTCCTTGCGCAGCACCGGCACGTCGACCGACGCGCGTACGGCGTCGAGGTCGTCGAGGCTGCCCCCGAACCGACGCTGCTCCGTGAGCACCGACACCGCGGAGGCACCCCCTGCGACGTAGGCCGCCGCGAGCGCTGCGGGGTCGGGGATGTCGGAGAGCGCGCCCTTGCTCGGGCTCGACCGCTTCACCTCGGCGATGAGCGACAGCCCCGGGCGACGGAGCACCGACTCGGCGTCCAGGGCAGGGGGCGCAGCGAGGACGGCGCCCTCGACGTCGGACAGCGAGGTGCGCCGTTCCCGGGCGGCGAGGTCCTCGCGGACCCCGGCGATGATCGCGTCGAGGACGGTGGTCACGGGGCGGCCGGCATCAGCGGATCGAGGGGGTCTCGTCGGGGTTGCGCTGCGCGGCACCGTAACCGGCCATGGACAGGACCTTGCCGGCGACCACACCGACGAGCGCGAGCACCGCACCGCCCACGAACAGCCACACGTTGGCGACGAGCACCGCGACCGACATGATCGCGGCGGCGACGATGAGGATCGTCACCGAGGTCCATGCGGCCACGCTGTGACCGTGGTCGTCGTGCTCGCTCATCTCGTCACCTCTCGCGCGGTGGACCCTGTGGGCCCTGGTCTCCTCGACAGATTCTGTCAGGTCGAGCCGTCGGGACCCACATCGGTGGGGTCCCGCCCGGCGGTCAGCTCGTCCCAGTCGCTCGCGACCCGCTCACCCCGCGGCCCCGCGACCGCGCCGTCGGGGGTCTCCGGGGACTCGTAGCGCTGCGCCGGGCCGCCCCACGTGCGCAGGCCGACCACGGCACCGACGAGGCCGACCAGCGCGACGGCTGCTGCAAGGAGGGCCAGCCACGGCCAGGCCGTGACCCGGGCAACGGTCTCGACCGACCCGGTCCTGCCCACCCGCGACGCGGCGACCGGCCCGAGCACCCCTGCGGGGTCCGCGACCACGCGCACGACGAGGCCGACGGCGATCGCGAGGCACACGGCATACCCGACGACGGCGACGACGCGCGCGACCCGACCCGCCGCCACCGCGGCGACCGCGGCAGCGCCCACGGCCAGCGCGACGGCCGTGAGGCCCGGAGCGACCTCGGCGCCGGTCGCGCTGATGCGCGTGGCACCGAGCACGGCGTCGTCGACCGCACCGGTGACCCAGGGGCGGAAGGCGCTGACGAGCAGCCCGAGCGCCGCGAGGAGGGCGAGGGTGACGACGACGCCCTTGCGGGCCACGCGGCTCACGTCACGGTCCGCATCGCCCCGGCCGTCGCGACCGCGCGGAGGGCGGCGGTGGCCTTGTGCACGCACTCCTCGTGCTCGCGAGCGGGGACGGAGTCGGCGACGATACCGGCCCCCGCCTGCACGTGTGCCACGCCGTCCTTGACGACCGCGGTGCGGATGGCGATGGCCATGTCGAGGTCCCCGTGGAAGTCGAGGTAGCCGACGACACCGCCGTAGACGCCGCGGCGCGAGGGCTCGTAGTGCTCGATGAGCGCCAGCGCGCGCGGCTTGGGCGCACCCGACAGGGTGCCGGCCGGGAAGGTCGAGACGAGGACGTCGTAGGCGCTGACGCCCGGCCTCGTCTCCCCCACGACGGTCGACTCGATGTGCATGACGTGGCTGTAGCGCCGGACGTCCATGAACTCGACGACGTCCACCGTCCCGGGGCGGCAGACCCGCTGGAGGTCGTTGCGCCCGAGGTCGACGAGCATGACGTGCTCCGAGCGCTCCTTCGGGTCGGCGAGGAGCTCCTCGGCCAGGCGGACGTCGTCCTCGGGGGTCTTGCCGCGGGGGCGGGAGCCGGCGATGGGGTGCGTGATCGCCCGGGCGCCGGTGACCCGGACCAGGGCCTCGGGGCTGCTGCCCACCACCGCGTACGAGGTGCCGTCGGGTGCGGGGAGGCGGAAGAGGTACATGTAGGGGCTGGGGTTCGAGGCCCGGAGCGCGCGGTAGACGTCGAGGGGGTCGGCGGGGCAGTCCATCGAGAAGCGCTGGGAGATGACGACCTGGAAGACCTCGCCGGCCCGGATGTCCTCCTTGGCGAGCTCGACGACCTCCTCGTAGCGCTCGCGGGTCGTGTTCGACCGCACCCGCGCCATGGCCGCGTCGACGGCGTCGGTGTCGACGACGGCGACGGTGCTCTCGGCGGGAGCCGCCAGGGCACGGGTCATCGCGTCGAGGCGGGCCACGGCATCCGCCCACGCGAGCTCGACGCGCTCGTCGGTGTCGTCGTAGTTGACCGCGTTGGCGACGAGGAGGATCGAGCCGTCGGTGTGGTCGAGCACCGCGAGGTCGGTCGCGAGCATGAGGGCGAGCTCGGGCAGCCGCAGCTCGTCGGGTGCGGTCTCGGGCACGCGCTCCCAGCGGCGGACCGCGTCGTAGGTGATGGCGCCGACCATGCCCCCGGTGAGCGGCGGGAGCCCGGCGACCGGCTCGGTGGCGAGGGCCTCCATCGTGAGGCGCAGCGCCTCGGTGGCCGGCCCGCTGGTGGGCACACCGACCGGCGGCTCGCCGATCCAGTGCACCTCGCCGTCGCGCTCGGTGAGCGTCGCGCTGCTGGCCGCCCCGACGATCGACCACCTCGACCACACGCCGCCGTGCTCGGCCGACTCCAGGAGGAAGGTCCCGGGCCGGTCACCGGCGAGCTTGCGGTAGACCCCGACCGGAGTCTCGGCATCCCCCATGAGGCGGCGGACCACGGGGATGACCCGCCGGTCCCGGGCGAGCACGCCGAAGACGTCGAGCGTGGGCCAGGTCTGGCCGAACGCGAGGTCGGGCGTCGTCGCCGACGCGGATGCCGTGCTCACCCGCGTTCGCTCCCGGGCGCGTCAGTGCCGGGCGCCTGGGGGGCGGCTGCATCGTGGGCGGGCACCTGCGGGGCCGGCGCGTGGGGGGTGGCCGCGACGGCGCCGAGGTCGTCGGCGTCGAAGCACGTGCGGTCACCGGTGTGGCAGGCGGCGCCCACCTGGTCGACCGTCACGAGGAGCGTGTCACCGTCGCAGTCGAGTGCGACCGACCGCACGTGCTGGACGTGTCCCGAGGTGTCGCCCTTGCGCCAGTACTCACCCCGGCTGCGCGACCAGTACGTCACCCGACCCTCGGTGAGGGTGCGGCGCAGTGCCTCGTCGTCCATCCAGCCCAGCATGAGGACCTCGCGGGTGTCGTGCTGCTGGACGACGGCCGGGACGAGTCCGGCCGCGTCGCGCCTGAGGCGTGCAGCGATGGCGGGGTCGAGTCCCGGTGCGGGGCTCGGGTCGGGGCTCCGCTCGGGGCTCGGGGCGGCGCTGGGGGCGGGGTCGGGCACCCCGTCATTCTGCCGTGGTGAGCCGGTCGGGCTGAGCGCGGCCCGCCCCGCGGACCCACGTCGGCGGCTCGCCTGCACGTGCGAGGTCCTTGGACGGGCCCGAGCCCCATGATGGTCCCCATGACCATCGACGCACGGACCCCCGTCGTGCGGGCCGAGCGCCAGGCCCTGTGCGACACCTTCGTCGAGCTCGGGCCGGACGCGCCCACCCTGTGCGACCCCTGGCGCACCCGAGACCTCGCGGCCCACCTCGTCGTCCGCGAGCGGCGCCCGGACGCCGCCGTCGGCATCTGGGTGCCGGTGCTGGCCGGCCACACCGAGCGGGAGCAGGCCCGCATCGCGCAGGGTGACTGGCCGCGGCTCGTCGAGACGATCCGCACCGGCCCGCCGTGGTGGTCCCCGGTGCGCCTGGGCCGGGTCGACGCCGTCATCAACACCGTCGAGCTCGTCATCCACCACGAGGACGCGCTCCGGGGGGACGGCGCGGTCGGCCCGCGGCGCGAGGTGCCCGAGCGCACGGGCCGAGCCGTGCTGGCGGCGCTGCGCAGGTCCGCCTCGCTGATGTTCCGCCGCTCACCGGTGGGAGTGCGCCTCGTCGCCCCGGGCCGTGACGCGATCGTCGCGGGCCCGGAGTCCCCCGTCGTCACCGTGAGCGGTGAGCCGGTCGAGCTGCTCCTCGTCGCCTCCGGGCGGATGCGGGTGGCGGCCGTCGACCTCGACGGCGCACCGGAGGACGTCGAGGCGCTGAGGAGGGCCCACCTCGGCGTCTCGTGACGCGGACCGGGTGGCTCGACGCGCGTTACCGCCCACTACTCGCTGTCAGCACCACCGGTACCACGCGGTGGCCCGCGTCACGCCAAGGTCCGGCCGCCCAGGGCTCAGCGGACCGGGTGGCCGTCCGCGCGCAGCGCCTCCTTGACCTGGCCGATCGTCAGCTCGCCGAAGTGGAACACGCTCGCCGCGAGGACGGCATCCGCGCCGGCCCGCACGGCTGGGGCGAAGTGCTCGAGCGCGCCCGCCCCACCGCTGGCGATGACCGGCACGGTCACCTCGGCCCGCACCAGCCGGATGAGCTCGAGGTCGAAGCCGTCCTTCGTGCCGTCGGCGTCCATCGAGTTGAGCAGGATCTCGCCGGCCCCGAGCCCCGCGGCCCGCGCGCACCACCCGATGGCGTCGATGCCGGTGCGCGTGCGTCCCCCGTGGGTCGTCACCTCGAAGCCCCCGACCAGCCGGCCCGAGTCGTCGCGCCGGCGCCGGACGTCCGCCGAGAGCACGAGCACCTGCGCTCCGAAGCGGTCCGCGGTCTCGGCGATGAGGTCGGGCCGCGCGATGGCCGCCGTGTTGACCCCCACCTTGTCGGCCCCGGCGCGCAGCAGGCGGTCGACGTCGTCGACGGTGCGCACGCCCCCGCCGACGGTCAGCGGGATGAACACCTCCTCGGCGGTGCGGGCCACGACGTCGTACATCGTGGCCCGGTCGCCGCTGCTCGCCGTGACGTCGAGGAACGTCAGCTCGTCGGCGCCCTGCTCGCCGTAGCGACGCGCCAGCTCGACCGGGTCCCCGGCGTCGCGGAGGTTGACGAAGTTGACCCCCTTGACGACCCGACCGTCATCGACGTCGAGGCACGGGATGACGCGGACCGCCACGGACATGGGCCCAATGTAGCCAGCACTAGAGTCGCGCCCATGCCCCTCCCGCCGGTCGAGCACCCCGGGCCCGACGACGCCCCCGTGGAGCGCCCCGGCACACGAGCGGAGCACGCCGACCCGTCCCACGTGGCGGCCGTCGTCGCGGCGGCACGCGCCGCCGCCCCGGCGCGGGGGTCCACCGTCGTCGTCGCCGTCGACGGGCGCAGCGGATCCGGCAAGACCCTCCTCGGCAGCGCGGTCGGTGCTGCCCTCGGCTGCCCCGTCGTGCACCTCGACGACGTCTTCCCCGGGTGGGACGGCCTCGCGGCCGGGGTCGCCCTCGTCACCGAGCACGTCCTGGAGCCGCTCGCCCGGGGTGAGCACGCGGCATACCCGACCTGGGACTGGGTGCGCGACCGGCCGGGTCCCAGCGTGCCCGTCGACCCCGCGACCCACCTCGTCCTCGAGGGCTGCGGCGCCCTGGTGCCGCCCGCCCTGCCGTTCGCGGCCGTGCGCGTCTGGGTCGAGGCACCGACGTGGCTGCGTCGGCGGCGGGCGCTCGCCCGCGACGGCGACGTGTACGCGCCGCACTGGGAGCGCTGGGCGCGCCAGGAGGACACCGTGTATGCCGTGGCGCACCCCCGCGAGCACGCCGACCTCGTGCTGCGGACGGGGGCCCCGTGACCCTCGACGCCGTGCGCCCGGCCCTCGCTCGCGGACTGGACCGACTCCGCCACCGCTGGGTGCTCATCGTCCAGATCGGGGTGGCGGTGATGCTCTCGTGGCTCATCGCCAAGAACGTCCTCGGCCACGAGAACCCGTTCTTCGCCCCCGTCACCGCGATCCTCTGCCTCGGCCTCACGTACGGTCAGCGGCTGCGCCGGATCGCCGAGGTGACGATCGGGGTCGCCATCGGCGTCCTCGTCGGCGACCTCGTCGTCATGGTGCTCGGCTCGGGGGCCTGGCAGATGGCGCTCGTCGTCGTCATCGCGATGAGCGTCGCCGTCGTGCTGTCGCCCGGACACCTCCTCGTCATCCAGGCCGGGGTGCAGTCGGTCTTCATCGTCGCGCTCGTGGCCACCCGGGACGTCGGGTTCTCCCGCTGGCTCGATGCCGTCGTCGGTGGGGTCGTCGCGCTCGTCATCGGCGCGGTCGCACCGACGTCGCCAGTGCTCCGGCCCCGCGCCGAGGCGGCACGCACCGTCCGCGAGGTGTCGTCCACGCTGCGCGACGTCGTGGCCGCCCTCCGGCGCGGCGACCGGGTGCTGGCGGACGCGGCCCTGAACCAGTCCCGAGCCATGGAGGGCCAGCTCGTCGAGCTGCGCACCGCCGCGTCGGAGGGCGTGGCGGTCGTCCGGCAGTCGCCGCTCCTGCGCAGCCACGCGCCGATGGCCCATGCGTCCTCCGACCTCGTCGTGCCCCTCGACCGCTGCGTGCGCAACCTTCGGGTGCTCGCCCGTCGCGCCTCCGTCGCGATCACCCGCCACGAGACGGTGCCCGACCGCTACCTCGACCTCGTCGCCGCGCTGGCCGACGCCGCGGACGACCTCGCGCGCGTCCTCGACGAGCACGCGACCCCGTCGGCGGCTCGCGGTGTGCTCGAGCGGGTGGCTGGGCTGTCTGCCCGCGTCGACCCCGCAGCGGGCCTCTCGGCCGAGATGATCCGTGGCCAGGTGCGGTCGATGGTCGTCGACCTGCTCGTCGTGGCCGGGCTCGACGACGACGAGGCCCTCCAGCTCGTGCCCGAGTCCCACCTGCCCTGACTGCTCTGCCATGCTCGGGCCGGTGAGCCCCCGCAGCACCGACGGAGGCGCGGCACCCGGTTCGGACGTCCCGCGCTCCGGTGCACCGACCTGGGCGGTCGTCCTGGCGATCGTCCTCGTCGCCCTCAACCTGCGCACGGTCATGGCCAGCCTGCCGCCCCTCGCCGAGTCGATCCGGGACGACCTCGGCCTGTCGAGTGCCTGGATGGGGGTGCTCACGACGCTGCCGGTGCTGTGCATGGGCCTCCTCGCCCCGGGGGCCAACCAGGTCGCCCGGCGCATCGGCGCCTCCTCGGCCGTGGGCGGCGGCATCACGCTCGTGCTCCTCGGCATCGTCGTGCGTGGGCTCGGCGGCGGTGCGGTGTGGTCGCTGTATGCCGGCACGCTCGTCGCGGGCACCGGCATCGCCCTCACCGGCACGCTCCTCCCGGGCCTCGTCAAGGCCGTCTTCCACCCCCGGCGGGCCGGGCTCGGCACCGGTCTCACGATGCTGTCGATGATGGGTGGCGCGGCGCTCGCCTCGGCGACGGCGGTGCCCCTCGCCACGAGCCTGGGCGGGTGGGCGCGCTCCCTCCTCGCCTGGGCGCCGCTCGCCGCGGTCGGTGTCCTGGCGTGGGTGCCGGTGGCCCGGGCCGTGCACCGGCACACCCTGGCGGAGGAGACCCCGGAGGACGTCAGCCACGCCCTGCCCTGGGCGAGCGTCACCGCGTGGCTCGTCGCGGCATACCTCACCTGCCAGTCCTGGCAGTTCTACTCCGCCCTCGCCTGGCTGGCCCCGACGTACGAGTCCCACGGCTGGACCGCCCGGGACGCGGGGCTCCTCATGGCGGTGTTCACCGGGGCACAGCTCGTGTCCGGCCTCGTCGCGCCGACGCTCCTCGACCGCGTGCCGGACGCCCGGGTGCTCCTCGTCGCCGCCGCCGGCCTCGGCGGGTCGGGCGAGCTCGGGGTGTGGCTCGCGCCCGACCTCGCCCCATGGGCCTGGGCCGTGCTCATCGGGGCGGGGCAGGGCGCGGCGTTCGCGCTCGGCCTCGTCCTGCTCGTCCGGTATGCCGTGACGCCCCGGGACAGCGCCCGCCTCACCGCGATGGCCTTCCTCGTGAGCTACACCGTCGCGGCGTTCGGGCCCGCGGCGATGGGCGCTGTGGAGGACGTCACCGGAAGCTTCACCTGGGTGTGGGCACTGCTGGCGACCGTCATCGTGCCCCAGGTCGTGCTGTCGCTCCGCCTCCGGCCGGGGTTGGAGCGCGTCGGGTCACCCGCGGCCTGAGGGTTCCTCCGGTCGCGGGCGCAGGTCGCGGAGCTGACCGGTGTGCGCGGGCAGGTGGCGCGTGGCCTGGGTGTCGAGCGCCAGCCGGCCCCAGGGAAGCGTGTCGTCGAGGACCACCTCGCCGTCGTGGAGGAGCCGGCAGTGCACCGGGGTCGCGAGCTGGTCGGCGTCCAGCCGGGAGACGGCGGCCCGGGTGAGCGCGGCCAACGCCCGCCCGCGTCGGACCAGCCCCGGGAGATCACCGCAGTCCGCCACGTAGGCGTCGAGGACCGGGCGGTCCTGGCAGACCACGTTGGTGAACGTCAGCTCCCTCGGGCGTCCCTGGACGATCGCATGGGCCATCGCCGTCATCGCGAGGTCGTTGAGCGCGACGTGGGCGAGCACCTGCCCGGCATCCCACTCCCCGTCGGGTGGTGGCCCGAACCCACCGGCCTCGGCCTCGGCGAAGAAGGCCTCGGCGGCGGCCTCCAGCGCGGTGAGGTCAGGGGCGTCCACGCGCGGCTCGGCACCGTCGGCGAAGTGGTCGAGGACGTGGCCCCACGCGCCAGGGCCCACGTAGTCGCGGCGACGCGCCACGGCGTCCTCGCCGTACCGCTCCCACCCACGGTGCTCGAGCTCGACCCGCGTGCCGGCACCGTCCTCGGCGAAGCGGACCTCGACCTCGGAGGCGTCCTCGGCGGGGCGTCCGGGGTGCCACGTGACGACGAGGCGGTGCGGTGGGTCCCACACGACGACCTCACCCCACACGCAGACCCGGCCGTCGACCGCCCTCTCGACGAGGTGGCCGTCCTCGAACCCGACAGCGCCCGCGGCGTCGTGGAAGGCACTGTGGGTGGGCAGCGGCCACCACGCGCCGATCTGCTCGGTGAACACCGCGAACGCCACGTCGACCGGGCGCTCGACCCGAGCCGCCCGGAGCACCGGGGCGTGGCTGCCTGCATGGCGGCCGACGTCGCTCATGGCTGCTCCCCCCGCTCGGCGTGGGCGACGAACGCCGCGAGGGCGTCGTCCCAGAAGCCGTCGACCCAGGCCCGGAGCCCGGCGAGGCCGTCGAGGTCGACCCGGTAGAGCCGCCGGGTGCCGACCGGCCGCACCGTGACGAGCCCGGCATCCCGCAGGACGCGCAGGTGCTGCGACACGGCCGGCTGGCTCACGGCGGTCTCGTCGGTGATCTCCCGGACGCTCCGCTCACCACCGCGGAGCAAGGTGAGGACGGTGCGGCGGGTCGGGTCGCCCAGTGCGTCGAGTGCTCGTGCTTCATCAGCCATCACTTATCATAAGCACCAAGCGATGGATGCCGTCAAGTGCCGTCGGTCGGACCCTGCGGTCGGCCGGGGCCACGGCTGTTGCCCCGGCCTTGGGCCCGGTGCCGGGCGACGAGGCCGGCCAGCCGGCGGGCCTCGTCGCGGGCGGTCTCGCCGTCGGCCCGCTGGATGGCCATGACGGCGACCTCGTCCGTGTCGTCGAGCTCGACGGTGACCCACGGAGCCCCCTCGGGGAACCGGACCTCCACGACCTCGGCCCACCCGATGCGCCGGGTGAGCAGGAGGTTGCGGACGGTCAGCCCGTCGTCGTCCGGGACGGCGCGGATGCTCGCGTAGCGCAGGAGGAACGCCGCCAGCGCTGCGCCGAAGCCCACGAGGGCCAGCTGGTCACCGAGGTGCCACCCTCCCCCGCGGCCCATGCCGATCGCGACGCCGGCGCAGACGACGATCGCCCCTGCCGCCATGACGAGCGGGAGGACCCGCCCACGACGGGGTCGGAACGGGGCGTCGAGGGGGTGGCCGCCCGGGTCGCCCGACGCGCGGGTCACAGCCGGCAGGCGGTGATGTCGGTGACGAGGATCGCGCGGGCACCGAGGTCGTAGAGCTCGTCCATGACGGCGTTGGTGCCCGACCGGGGCACCATGGCGCGCACCGCGAACCACTCCCGGTTCTGGAGCGGGGAGACGGTCGGGGACTCGAGACCGGGCGTGATCGCGCAGGCGGCGTCGACGAGGGTCGCCGGGACGTCGTAGTCGAGCATGACGTAGTGCCGCGCCGTGATGACGCCGAGGAGCCGGCGCCGGAGCACCTCGATGCCGGCCTTCTCCTCGCTCCCCTCGCGGCGCACGAGCACGGCCTCGCTGCGCAGGATCGGCTCGCCGAAGACCTCCAGGCCCTGGGACCTCAGGGTCGCGCCGGTCTCGACGACGTCGGCGATGACGTCGGCCACACCGAGGGTGATCGCGGTCTCGACCGCGCCGTCCAGGCGCACGACGGCGGCGGACACGCCGTGGTCGGCGAGGTGCTTCTCGACGAGGCCCGGGTAGCTCGTCGCCACGCGGTGACCGGAGACGTCGGCGAGGGCGGACGCGGTGCCGGGGCGGGCGGCATACCGGAAGGTCGAGGCACCGAAGCCGAGGCCGAGCACCTCGACCGCGGCAGAGCCGGAGTCGAGGAGCAGGTCCCGGCCCGTGACGCCGCAGTCCACGGTGCCCGAGCCGACGTAGACCGCGATGTCCCGGGGACGGAGGTAGAACATCTCGACGCCGTTCTCGGCGTCGACGACGATGAGCTCCTTGGGGTCGCGGCGGATGCGGTAGCCCGCCTCTCGGAGCATGGCGGCGGCGGGCTCGGACAGCGAGCCCTTGTTGGGGACGGCGATGCGCAGCACGGTCTCCCTCAGAGGTACTTGTAGACGTCGTCGGGTGTGAGGTCGGTGGCGACCATGAGCACCTGGAGGTGGTAGAGGAGCTGGCTGATCTCCTCGGCCGTGCGCTCGGTGCCCTCGTGCTCCGCGGCCATCCACACCTCGGCGGCCTCCTCGACGATCTTCTTCCCGATCGCGTGGACGCCGGCGTCCAGGGCGGCCACGGTGCCCGACCCGGGGGGCCGGGTGCGGGCCCGGTCGGCCAGCTCGGCGTAGAGGTCGTCGAACGTCTTCACGAGGCACAAGGGTACGGGGACGAGGGAGTGCTCCCTCGTCCCCGTCCGCGCTCCGGAGCTCAGGCCACCGGTGCGGGCTCCCCGACCTCGCGGGCCGGTTCGGCGCGCTCGGTGCGGGTCGCCTTGACCCACTGGGTGAAGCCGTAGACGACGAAGAGGCCGTAGAAGGTGTACATCACCGCGGTGGGGACGTACCCCGTCGCGAAGCCGAGCGGGACGCCGACGAGGTCGACGCCGATCCACGCGAGCCAGAACTCGTTCCAGCCCCGCGCCATGGCATAGGTGGCGACGATCGAGCCGACGAAGATCCACGCGTCACACCAGTAGAACCACCACTGCGGGGTCCAGTACGGGTTGGGTGCGAGGTTCCACAGGGCCACGAAGGCCTGGTGCACGACGACCGTGCCGAGGAGCCACGCGGCGATGACGACGAGCCGCTCCCGCTGGCGCATCCACCGCGGGACGATGGCGGGTGCGTCGCTCGCGGCGCCCATGGCCCGCCGGTGCTGCGCCCACCGGGCCCAGCCGTAGATGCTGACGACGATGAAGAAGACCTGCCGGCCGGACTGGCCGAAGAGGGGGATGCGCTCGTCGGCACCGAAGGCGGCCCCGACGTAGACGAAGAACAGCATGATGTTGGCGACGATGCCGACCGGCCACGCCCAGACGAGGCGCTTCATGCCGAGCCACGCGGAGACGATGCCGATGGTGACGCCGATGAGCTCGAGCCAGTGGAGCTCGTAGGGGCCGATGGGGATGGCCGCGTCGATGACCTGCTGGAAGATGTTCTGCGACGCGTCGGTCGCAGCAACGAGGGTGTTCATGAGAGGTGTTCGTCCTTCGGGTTCGTTGTGCTTCTCGGACGAACTCCGGGGACCGTGCACCACGGGCGGACCGGGGGTCGCTGACCACCGGCACATCCGTCGTACGTGCTGCCTACCATCCGGACTTTCACCGTCGGTCCTGGGGTTCCACCAGGTCAACCGGCCGCTGGCTGCGGTCGGGTCGCGGACTGTCACCGCCGGCTCGGAGTTTCACCGACCCCGGAGCACGTGGGAGCAAGTATGCCGCAGCCGC
>DASSYJ010000060.1:0-10914 GCA_035703305.1 Ornithinibacter sp.
TGTCGACGACGTATGCCGCGGCCTCCGCCTCCCCCGGGCCGCTCCCGTCACCGTAGTTGGTCGTGTCGATCCGGATCAGCTCCCGGCAGAGCTGGACGACCTCGTCCTCGGGCCTCGTCACGGTGTCCGTCATGGGCAGCCACTCTAGGCCGAGGTCCCTCACGGCCAGGGCCCGCGAGGCGCTGGGGGATGCCCTGGGCGATTTCGGTTCCCCGAGGGGCACGGTGTAGTGTTCCGGGTCGCAGGACGGCCTCCCCGGGCCGGCCCCGCACCACTCGTCCGGGTGGCGGAATTGGCAGACGCGCTAGCTTGAGGTGCTAGTGCCCTTATTGGGCATGGGGGTTCAAGTCCCCCCTCGGACACTCTGGTCACGTCCACCGACGTCGCACGGCCCGAACCACAGAGGTGGTTCGGGCCGTTCGTTTCCCACGGTCGCCGAGTGCTCAGGCTGCGGCGTACTCGTCCGCCGCGGCCACGAGGTCGTCGGTGAGCGGGCGCAGCTCGGCCTCGGCATCCGCCGGGATGTCGCCGTCCGCGACGCCCTTGTCGAGCTCGTCGACGAAGTCGGCCGTCTTCTTCGAGACCCCCTCGGGGTTGTCGTCCCGCAGCTCCTTGCGGACGTCCCGGAGCTTGTCGTCGAGCTTCTTCGCGGTGTCCTGGCTGATCGACCCCCCTCGCTCGAGGTCGGAGATGCTCGCGGTGAGCGCCGCGATGGCGTCCTCGACCGCGACGGCCGGGTCGGTGGTCGGGGCACTCTGCGTGGGAGTTGGCGTCGGGGTGGGCGACTCGGTCTTCGGTGCCGGCTCCGTGGCCTTCGGTGCCGTCGTGGCCACCGTCGGCGTCGTCGACGGGCTCGCCGATGGGTCGCTCGGGTCCTGGGACCTCAGCAGCTGCCACGCGAGCAGGGCGATCGCCGCGATCGCGACCACGGCGAGCACCCACGTGAGCAGCGACCCGCGACGCTCGTCCGGCGGCGGGCCGGCGGGCACCCCACCGGTCGGAGGAGGCGCCGCCACAGGAGCCGGGTCAAGCCGCTGCGTCGCCGCGGGGCCCCCGCCCGCCGCACCGGCGCCGACGGCCGCGGCACCCACGGCCGCAGCGCCCAGGGCAGCGGCTCCAGCAGCAGGAAGCACCACCGTCGCGCCACCCCCCGTCGACTCGCGGGCCGCGAGGGCGGCGGCGACCGTGGCCGCCCCCATCGGCCGGTCGGCCGGGTCCTTGGCGAGCAGCCCGTGCACGAGGTCGGCCAGCCAGTCCGGCGTGTCCGGGCGCAGCCCGCGCACGTCCGGCACCGGGTCGCTGCCGTGCATCATCATCGTCGCCACCGGGGTGGGCCCGCGGAAGGGCGGCCGCCCCGCCAACAGTGCATAGAGCACACACCCCAGCGCATAGAGATCGGCACGACCGTCGACCCGCCCGCCCAGCGCCTGCTCCGGCGCGAGGTACTCGGCGGTCCCCATGACGGTGTGCGTCGCAGTGAGGGCCTGCGACCCGGCGGCCTCCCCCAGCTGCGTGATGCCGAAGTCCAGCACCCGCACCCGGCCGTCACCGGCATACGCGATGTTGGCCGGCTTGATGTCGCGGTGCACCAGCCCGCGGGCATGGGCGGCATCAAGCGCCGCGGCGACCTGCTGCCCCACCTCGACCACCTCGTCGACGGGCACAGGTCCGTCGGCGATCCGGTCGGCGAGGCTCGGTCCCGGCAGCAGCTCCATGACGAGGTAGGCCGTGTCGCCCTCCACGCCGCTGTCGTGCACCGTGACGATGCCCGGGTGGTTCAGGCCGGCCGTCACCTGCGCCTCGCGCTCGAACCGAGCGGCCCCCGACTCGTCCGGGAGCCGCCGCAGGTCGATGGTCTTGACGGCGACCTCGCGCCCGAGCACGGTGTCGGTGCCTCGCCACACCTCGCCCATCCCACCGCGCCCGATCGGCGCCTCGAGGACGTAGCGACCGGCGAGTCGTCGCGTCTCACTGCTCATCCCGGCAACCCTACTGGCACTCCCGTAGCCTGTCCGACGTGCTCGAGACCGTGACCGCGACGCGCTTCGTGGTTCCCCTCCGCGAAGGGGGCTCTCTCCCCGGGCTCGTCGAGGCTGACGACCTCGGCACCTACGTCGTGAAGTTCTCGGGCGCCGGCCAGGGTCGCAAGGTGCTCGTCGCCGAGGTGCTCGTCGGCGAGATCGCCCGGCGGGTCGGCATCCCCACGCCGCGGCTCGCGGTCGTCGACATGCCGGGCGCGATCGCCCGCTACGAGGCCGACGAGGAGGTCCAGGACCTGCTCAACGCCAGCCCCGGCCACAACCTGGGCGTCGACTTCCTCCCGGGCTCGTTCGGCTACGACGGCTCGCGGCCACCGAACGCCGAGGATGCCGGGGCCATCCTCTGGCTCGACGCCTACACCGCGAACGTCGACCGCACGTGGGCCAACCCGAACCTCCTCGTCTGGCACGGCCGCACGTGGGCGATCGACCACGGCGCCGCCCTGTGGTTCCACCACTCGTGGCCGAGCCGCCCGCCGGACGTCCGCCGCTTCGTCGCCCAGCCCTTCGACCCGAGCGGGCACATCCTCACGCGCGTCGCCGCACCGGTGCACGAGACCCACGAGCGGCTCGCCCCCCTCGTCACCGACGCCCTCGTCGAGGAGGTCGTGGCGCTCGTGCCCGACGAGTGGCTCGAGGCGACTGCGAGCCTGCCCGACGCGGATGCCGCCCGCGCGGCATACGTCGAGCACCTCACCCTGCGGCTCCACGCACCCGACGCCTGGATCGGAGCCGCGGCATGAGCCACCCGTACCAGTACGTCGTGCTGCGCTACGTCCCGCGGGTCGACCGGGGCGAGTGCCTCAACGTCGGGGTCGTCGTCCACTCGCAGTCGGCGGGCGTCCTGCGCTGCGCCTACCACCTCGACGAGGCACGCATCCGTGCCGTCGCACCCGACGCGGACCTCGATGCCCTCCGCGCGGCCCTCGACGCGGTCTGTGCGATGTGCGACCACCCGCCGAGCGAGACCGATGCGACCCTCTCCACGCAGGGGAAGCGCTTCGGGTGGATCACCGCACCGCGATCGACGGTGCTCCAGCCCGGGCCGGTGCACGGCGGGGCGGTGGACGACCCGGAGGCCGAGGTCGAGCGACTGCTCGACCGGCTCGTCCGCTAGCCGGTGGGACCGGGGACACGCAGCGCCCAGGCCGCGACCGCCCCCGCCGCCGCGACGTTGAGCGAGTCCACTCCCCCGGCCATCGGGATGCGGACGGTGAGGTCGACCGCGGCAACCGTCCGGCGGCTCAGCCCGTCCCCCTCGGTGCCGAGCACGAGCGCCAGCCGCTCGGGCGGGTCGGCGGCCAGCGCGTCGAGCCCCACGGCATCCTCGTCCAGTGCCAGGGCGGCCGTGGTGAACCCCAGGGCTCGCAGGTCGTCCACTCCCCCGGGCCACGGCTCGATACGCGTCCACGGCACCTGGAAAACGGTCCCCATCGACACCCTGATGGCCCGCCGGTAGAGCGGGTCCGCGCACCGCGGCGTCACGAGGACGGCGTCGACACCCAGAGCCGCCGCGCTGCGAAAGACCGCCCCGACGTTGGTGTGGTCGACGACGTCCTCGAGCACGAGCACCCGGCGGGCACCCTGCAGGACGTCGGGGAGCGAGGGCAGCCGCGGCCGGTGCATCGCGGCGAGCGCGCCCCGGTGCAGGTGGAACCCGGTGAGGCGCTCGAGGACGTCGTGCTCCCCCACGAACACGGGGATGCCGTCCGCCTCCGCCCGCTCGACGAGGTCGGCGAGGTCGGTGAGCCAGCGCTCGGCCATGAGGTAGGACCTCGGCCGGTGGCCGGCGGCGAGGGCCCGCCGGATGACCTTCTCGGACTCGGCGATGTAGAGCCCTCGCTCGGGCTCGGTGCGCCGCCGGAGCGCGACGTCGGTCAGGCCCACGTAGTCCTGGAGCCGTGGGTCGGCCGTGTCGGGGACGCGCTCGACGGTCACGGGAAGGCCACCAGGCGGGCGATCGCCACCAGGCCGATGACGACGATGACCGCGCGCAGCACGGGGGGTGGGAGCCGGCGACCGACGGTGGCCCCGAGCACCCCGCCGATCGTGGAACCGACGGCGATGAGGAGCACCACGAGCCAGTCGATGCGCTCGGAGGCCACCGCGACGAACACGATCGCGGCGACGGCGTTGACGACGGTGCCGAGGACATTCTTGTAGCCGTTGAGGCGCTGGATCGGCTCGCTGGACAGGCTCCCGAGGATGCCCATGAGGATGATCCCCTGGGCCGCCCCGAAGTACCCGCCGTAGACGCCGGCCCCCAGCACGCCGGCCTGCATGGCCCGCAGGTGACCCTCCTCCGAGGCTGTCCCCTCTGCCCGTCGTCGCTCGGCCCAGGCGTTGAGCCGTGGCCCGACGACCACGAGGACGAGCCCGATGAGGATGAGCACCGGCACGATGGCGCGGAAGAGCTCCGGGTCGAGGACGAGGAGCAGTACGGCCCCCGTGGCCGACCCGACCAGGGACATCGGGACGAGCCGGCGCAGGTCCGGCCCGGCGCCGACCAGCTCGTGCCGGTAGCCGATGCTGCCCGTCAGGCTCCCCGGGACGAGCCCGATGTTGTTGGAGATGTTCGCCGTGACGGGGGGCACCCCGAGCAGGAGCAGCGTCGGGAACGTGATGAGGGTGCCCGACCCCACGATGGTGTTGATCGTGCCGGCCCCGATGCCCGCGAGCACGACGAGCAGGGCTTCGGGCACGGACACCCGGACACCCTATGCGGGTGCCCGGGAGTCCCGTCGGGAGCGGGTCGTCAGCGGGACGGCGGTGGGGGCGGCGGGGGCGGCCGCTCGTCGTCGTCGGTGTCGTCGGCCGGCGGTGCCGTGGGCGGCGGGGGCGGCATCGCTCCACCGGCCGGCGGCATCGGTCCCGCGGGCGGGACGGTGGGGTTCACCGGGCGAGGAGGCACGGCATCCGCGGGCGGACCGACCGGTGGCTGCACCCGGGACGCCGGGGCAGCGTGCTCCTCGGCCTCCTTGCTCGCCAGGCCCGCCTGCCCGCGAGCCGTCGCGAGGGCCTCGGCGGGGTCCTGGAGCACCGACTCCTCGAAGGCGGTCTGGATCTCGTCACCCGGGTCGACCCACTCGTCGTCGTCACCGCCGTCGTCGAAGCCACCCTGGCCGCGCCCGAGCATCCCGCCGATGCCCTTGAGCGCGTCGGTGAGCTCGCTGGGGATGATCCACATCTTGTTGGAGTCGCCGCGGGCGAGCTGCGGGAGCACCTGGAGGTACTGGTAGGCGAGCAGCTTCTGGGTCGGCTTGCCCCGGTGGATCGCGTCGAAGACCTGTTGGATGGCGCGGGCCTGGCCCTGGGCCTCGAGGATGCGGGCCTGGGCCGAGCCCTCGGCACGAAGGATCGCGCTCTGCTTCTCGCCCTCGGCCGTGAGGATCTGGCTGGCCTTGGTGCCCTCGGCGTTGAGGATGACCGCTCGGCGGTCGCGCTCGGCCTTCATCTGCTTCTCCATCGACTCCTGGATGGAGGTCGGCGGGTCGATGGCCTTGAGCTCGACGCGGTTGACGCGGATTCCCCACTTGCCGGTCGCCTCGTCGAGCACCCCGCGAAGCTGGGCGTTGATCTGGTCGCGCCCGGTGAGTGTCTGCTCCAGGTCGAGGGAGCCGATGACGTTGCGCAACGTCGTCACGGTGAGCTGCTCGATGCCCTGGATGAAGTTGGCGATCTCGTAGACGGCCGACTTGGGGTCGATGACCTGGTAGTAGATGACGGTGTCGATGCTCACGACGAGGTTGTCGCTCGTGATCACCGGCTGCGGCGGGAACGACACGACCTGCTCGCGAAGGTCGATGTTGGCGCGCACGAGGTCGACGAAGGGGACGAGGAAGTGCAGCCCGCCCTCGAGGGTGCGGGAGTAGCGTCCGAGCCGCTCGATGATGAGGGCCGTCTGCTGCGGGACGACACGCACCGTGCGGACGAGCACGATGATGACGAAGGCCGCCAGCAGGACCAGGACGATGATGGTGATGAGGCCGTCGGGCATGGGGTCTACCTCTCGCGGGCGCCGGGGCGCCGGTCAGCTGGGATCGTGCGGAGCGGGGACGACGATGGCCGTGGCGCCCTGGATGGCGATGACGCGGACGTCCCCGCCCGGTCCCACGGTCGTGCTGCCCTCGGCGAGGCGGGCGGACCACGTCTCGCCGGCGAGCTTGATGCGGCCGTCGGTGTCCGTGACCGCCTGGAGCACGCGGGCCTCCCGGCCGACGAGGCCGGACGCACCGATGCCGTGGTCGACCTCCCCGTCGAGGAGCTGACGCTTGACCAGAGGGCGGACCCCGAAGAGGAGGAGCAGCGACACACCCACCGCGATGACGACCTGCACCGGGAACGACGCCCCCAGGGCCGCGGCGATGGCACCGGCGACGGCTCCCCCCGCGAACATGACGAAGACGAAGTCGACCGTGGCCGCCTCGATCGCGGCGAGGACGAGGGCGATGCCGAGCCAGGCGAGCCAGAAGTTCTCCGTCAGCCAGTCCATCGACCGACCCCCTTTCCGTGGTGGGACGTCACCACATCGACGTGTGCCCGGTGCGGGCGGTTCCTCTGAGCCCGGTGCGGGCGGTTCCTACCGTGCTCAACGCGCGCGGGCGGCATACCGGTCCCCCCGCACCTCGAGCTCGAGCGGCAGGCCGAACGTGGCCTCGAGGTTGTCGGCCGTCAGCGTGATCTCGATCGGCCCCTGGGCCACGACGCGGCCCTCGCGCAGGAGCAGGACGTCGGTGAACGACGGCGGCACCTCCTCGACGTGGTGCGTCACGAGGACGAGCGCCGGAGCCGTGAGGTCGGCCGCCAGCTCACCGAGACGGCGCACGAGGTCCTCCCGGCCGCCGAGGTCGAGGCCCGCCGCCGGCTCGTCGAGGAGCATGAGCTCGGGGTCGGTCATCAGGGCGCGGGCGATCTGGACGCGCTTGCGCTCCCCCTCGGACAGCGTCCCGAACCGGCGGCCGGCGAGGTGGTCGACCCCGAGGGCGTCGAGGAGCTCGTCGGCGCGGCCCTCGTCGAGCCGCTCGTACGCCTCGTGCCACCGCCCCACGACGCCGTAGGACGCGGTGACGACGACGTCCCGCACGCGCTCGCGCGGCGGGATCCGCTCGGCGAGCGCGGCCGAGGCGAGGCCGATGCGCGGGCGCAGCTCGAAGACGTCGACCGCCCCGAGGACCTCCCCGAGGACGCCGGCGACGCCGGTCGTCGGGTGGATGCGCGCCGAGGCGAGCTGGAGGAGCGTGGTCTTGCCGGCACCGTTGGGGCCCAGCACGACCCAGCGCTGTCCCTCCTCGACCTCCCACGTGATGTCGTCGAGGATGAGGGTGTCCCCGCGGACGACGCTCACGCCGGCCAGCGCCAGGACATCGCTCATGCCTCGAACCCTAACGGGTCAGGAGGAGAGCATCCGGCGCCTCATGACGTCGAGGTACACCTGGTTCGTCTGCTCCCCGATCGAGCCCCAGGAGAAGGACTCCACGGCCCGTCGCCGGCCCGCGAGCCCCATCCGGTCGGCCCGCGCGGTGTCGCTCACGGCGTCGTTGAGGGCCGCTGCGAGGTCGGCCACGAAGCGCTCGGGGTCGACCGGCGTGCCGGTGCCGTCCTGCACCTGCTCGATGGGGACGAGCCAGCCGGTCTCGCCGTGCACGACGACCTCGGGGATGCCGCCGGTCGCCGTCGCGACCACGGGCAGCTCGCACGCCATCGCCTCGAGGTTGACGATGCCCAGGGGTTCGTAGACCGACGGGCAGACGAACACCGTGGCGCTGCTCAGCATCGCGACGACCTCGTTGCGCGGCAGCATCGTCGGCACCCAGACGACCCCGTCGCGGGTCTCACGCAGGCCGTCGAGGAGGCCCTCGACCTCGGCCTTGATCTCGGGCGTGTCGGGGGCCCCGGCGAGGAGGACGAGCTGGACCTCGGGCGGGAGCTCCGCGGCGGCGCGCAGGAGGTAGGGCAGGCCCTTCTGGCGGGTGATCCGGCCGACGAAGATGACGCTGGGGCGGTCGGGGTCGACGCCGTGCCGGCGCACGGTGTCCTCGTCGACCTCCCGCTGCCACAGCTGGGAGTCGATGCCGTTGTGGACCACCTTGACCCGGTCCGGGTCGACGGAGGGGTAGGACCGGAGGATGTCCTCCCGCATGCCGGCACTCACGGCGACGACCGCGTCGGCGGCCTCGTAGGCCGTCTTCTCGACCCACGACGAGAGCCGGTACCCGCCGCCGAGCTGCTCGGCCTTCCACGGGCGCATCGGCTCGAGGCTGTGCGCGGTGAGGACGTGGGGG
Organism: Ornithinibacter sp.; assembly: GCA_035703305.1. Taxonomy (GTDB): domain Bacteria; phylum Actinomycetota; class Actinomycetes; order Actinomycetales; family Dermatophilaceae; genus Fodinibacter. The sequence goes on from DASSYJ010000060.1 coordinate 8,321, forward strand.
ATGCCGCCCATGAGGCTCGCGACGTGGCCGCCGAAGTTCGCGTACCACGTGTGCGAGTGCACGAGGTCCGCGCCCTCGCACGCCGCCGCGAGCGCGAGGTCGACACCCAGGGTGGTCAGCGCGGCATTCGACCCGGCGAGCTCGGCGAGGTCGGGGTGGCCCGTGGTGCCGTCCTCGTCGCGGGGCTCGCCGAACGCGTGGACCCTGACATCGAGGTCACCCCGCTGGCGGAGGGCCCGGACGAGCTCGGCCACGTGGACTCCAGCACCGCCGTAGATGGTCGGGGGGTACTCCTTGGTCAGGATGTCGATGCGCACGAAATTCACCCTAGTGACGCGCGTGCCCTCCCGGCGAGTGGACGAACCCAATAGCGTGGGCCCATGGCGTACCGCAGCGGAGGTCCGAAGGTCCTGGTCATCGTCCTCGCCGGCGGGGAGGGGAAGCGCCTGCTCCCCCTCACGGCCGACCGGGCCAAGCCCGCGGTGCCCTTCGGGGGCATCTACCGACTCATCGACTTCGCCCTGTCGAACGTCGTGAACTCCGGCTACCTCAAGGTCGTCGTCCTCACCCAGTACAAGTCGCACAGCCTCGACCGGCACGTGACGAAGACGTGGCGCATGTCGACGATGCTCGGCAACTACGTGGCACCCATCCCGGCACAGCAGCGCATCGACAAGTCCTGGTACCAGGGCAGTGCCGACGCGATCTTCCAGAGCCTCAACACCATCACCGACGAGAAGCCCGACATCGTCGTCGTCGTGGGGGCCGACCACGTCTACCGCATGGACTTCTCCCAGATGGTCGAGCAGCACGTCGAGGCCGGTGCCGGGGTCACCGTCGCGGCGATCCGCCAGCCCATCGACACCGCCGACCAGTTCGGCGTCATCGAGGTCGCCGACGACGACCACACGCGGATCAAGGCGTTCCTCGAGAAGCCCACCGACCCCCACGGCCTGCCCGACTCGCCCGAGGAGGTCCTCGCGAGCATGGGCAACTACGTGTTCGACGCCGACGTGCTCGTCGACGCGGTCACGGCGGACGCGACCCTCGAGGGGTCCAAGCACGACATGGGAGGCGACATCGTGCCCGCGCTCGTCGCCGACGGGGAGGCCTACACGTACGACTTCAAGAACAACGTCATCCCCGGCGGCACCGAGCGCGACATGGGCTACTGGCGCGACGTCGGGACGATGGACTCCTACTTCGACGCGCACATGGACCTCGTGTCCATCCACCCCGTCTTCAACCTCTACAACTACGACTGGCCGATCTTCACGACGTACGGCCCGTACCCGCCCGCGAAGTTCGTGCACGGCCACCACGGACGGTTCGGCGAGGCCCTGAACTCCGCCGTCTCGCCGGGCGTCGTCATCTCGGGCGCCAGGGTCAACGGCTCCGTCGTCTCCCCCGACGTCCACGTGCACAGCTACACCGAGATCGACTCCAGCGTCATCCTCGACGGCGTCCAGATCGGGCGCAACTGCCGGATCCAGCGGGCCATCATCGACAAGAACGTCACCATCCCCGAGGCCACCTCGATCGGCTTCGACAAGGAGCACGACCTCGAGCGCGGCTTCTCGGTGACGGAGTCGGGGATCACCGTCGTCGGGAAGGGTCACGTGGTCACCCCGTGACGGAGGGCGCCCGTCCGATCCGGGTCGCGGCGCAGGTCCAGCCGCAGCATGCGACCTACCCCCAGATCCGGCGCGCCGCCGCGGACCTCGAGGAGATCGGGGTCGACGTCCTCTTCACGTGGGACCACTTCTTCCCGCTGAACGGTCCGGCCGACGGCGCCCACTTCGAGTGCTGGACGACGCTCGGGGCGTGGGCGGAGGCGACCGAGCGGGTCGAGATCGGAGCGCTCGTCACGTGCAACAGCTACCGCAACCCGCACCTGCTCGCCGACATGGCCCGGACGGTCGACCACATCAGCGACGGCCGGCTGGTCCTCGGCCTGGGCGCCGGCTGGTTCGCCCGCGACTACCACGAGTACGGGTACGAGTTCGGCACCCCCGGTGAGCGGCTCGACGCGCTGGCGCGGGACCTCCCGATCATCAGGGAGCGTTGGGCCAGGCTGAACCCGCCGCCCACCCGCGACATCCCCGTGCTCGTCGGTGGGGGCGGCGAACGCAAGACGCTGCGCATCGCGGCGCAGCACGCCGACATCTGGCACGGCTTCGGCTCACCCGCCACGATCGCCCACAAGCACGCGGTGCTCGACGAGTGGTGCGCGAGGATCGGCCGGGACCCGACGGAGATCGAGCGGTCCGCCGGCGTGTCGGCCAGGCCCGGCCGGTTCCCCGAGGACGTCGCCGACTACGCCGCCGCGGCGGAGGAGCTGTATGCCGTGGGCACCCGGCTGTTCACCGTCGGCCTCAGCGGGCCGGCATACGACCGCGGCCCGGCGCGGGACCTCGTCGCCTGGCGGGACGCCCACGGCCGGTAGCGGAGGCGGAGCGATGGACGCGGACGCCACCCCCGAGCCAGGCGACCCCTCGCGACGGGTCCTCGCCCAGTTCCAGGACCCCTCGCCCACCTCCTGCTCGCCGCCATCGCCATCTCGTTCGGCGCCTGGCTCGCCAAAGGTGCCGAGG
>DASSYJ010000048.1:0-8322 GCA_035703305.1 Ornithinibacter sp.
GTATGCCGCAGCGGACCTGCCGCGGACCGTGCACTGGGTGGGTGCGCTGCGGCCGGACCCCTCGAGCGACTGGGCGCCACCCTCGTGGTGGGACGAGGTGCGGTCCGCGACGCTGCCCGTGGTCCACGTGACGCAGGGGAGCATCCGACCCGACATGGGCGAGCTCGTCGTGCCGACCCTCCGTGCACTGGCCGACGAGGACGTCCTCCTCGTCGTCACGACCGGCGGCGTCCCGCTGGGTGGCCTCGAGGCAGCCCTCGGCGGACGAGTTCCCGCCACGGCGCGCGTGGCGGAGTTCGTGCCCTACGACGCGCTGCTCCCGCTCGTCGACGTGTGCGTGACGAACGGTGGCTACACCGGGGTGACGACGGCCCTGCACCACGGCGTCCCGCTCGTCCAGGCGGGGTCGACCGAGGAGAAGGCGGAGATCGGTGCGCGCATCGCCTGGAGCGGGGTCGGCATCCGGATGAGGGCGACGCGCCCGGCTCCCCGCAGGGTCGCGGCGGCCGTCCGCCGGGTGCTCGGCGACCCGGCATACTCGGCGGCGGCCGGCCGCATGGGCGAGGAGATGCGCACCCACGACGCCGGGCGCGAGGGGGCCGACCTCCTCGAGCGGCTCGCGGCGACGCGGGAGCCGGTCACCGACCCCGTGACGCCCTCGCACGTGCGCTGAGTCACGCTGGGGCCCTTGCCCCCGTGCTGGGCCGCGCCTAGGTTCGTCGGCATGGCCCTCCACCCAGAGACCCTCGAGGCGATGCAGCCCGCCGAGTTCGTCGCCCTCATCGGGAGCACGTCCGACAAGGAGATCGCCGAGGACTTCGCCGGCGAGCACCGCGTCCCGCTCCTCGACGCCCTCTTCTCGCGCTTCCCGCACGTGTTCCAGCCGGACAAGGCGGGGGGCCGCAGCGCGCGGATCAACTTCCGGGTCACCGGGGGGCCGGGGGACTCCAGCGACACGTATGCCGTGGTCGTCGCCGACGGCACGTGCACCGTCGAGCGGGACCCGGGCCCCGAGCCCGACCTCTCGCTCATGCTGAGCCCGGCCGACTTCCTCAAGCTCATCACCGGCACCGGCAGCCCGGCGATGATGTTCATGATGGGCAAGGTCAAGGCACGCGGCGACCTCACCCTCGCGGCCGGCCTCTCGAGCTGGTTCGAGGCCCCGAAGGCCTGACCCGGCATCCGGCTTGACCCTGACGCGACGTCAGGCGTCACCGTGGTGACATGACCGCGACGAGCCAGCACACTGCACGGGTGGAGCTCACCGTCGGCCAGGTGGCAGAGTCCTTCGGCGTCACGGTGCGCACGCTGCACCACTACGACGCCGAGGGACTCGTCGTGCCGAGCGCGCGCACCCCTGCCGGGTACCGCCTCTACACGGACGCCGACCTGTCCCGGCTCGCCACCGTCGTCACCTACCGGCGGCTCGGCCTTCCCCTCACCGAGGTGCGCGCCCTGCTCGACGGCGACGGGACGGTGGAGGAGCACCTGCGCCGCCAGCGCGATGCGGTCCTGTCCCGGCTGGGCGAGCTCGAGGAGCTCGTCACGGCCATCGACCGAGCACTGGAGCGAGAGATGGACCAGCGACCCGCGACGACCGAGGAGCTCAAGGAGCTCTTCGGCGACGGATTCAGCGAGGAGTACCAGGCCGAGGCGGAGGAGCGCTGGGGCGAGAGCGACGCGTGGAAGCAGTCGGCGCGACGCACCAAGCGGTACACCCCGGCCGACTGGGCCGCGGTCAAGGCGGAGGGGGATGCCGTGAACGCGGGGTTCGTGACCGCCCTGCGGTCCGGCGAGCCGGCCACGTCGGAGGTGGCGATGGATGCCGCCGAGGCGCACCGCGCGCACATCGAGCGGTGGTTCTACGACCTCGACCACGCCTTCCACCGTGGGCTCGCCGACATGTACCTCGCGGACCCGCGCTTCACGAAGACCTACGAGGACCAGGCGCCGGGGCTCGCGGTCTACGTCCACGACGCGATCCACGCCAACGCCGACCGCCACGAGCACCCCTGACCCGACGCCTCGCGTCGTGGCGCCTCGCGCCGCACGAATGTCCGTGCACGGCGGCCGTGTCGCGAGGCTGGCCTAGGCTCGCAGCGTGACGGGACACGAGGGGCGGTTCATCGCCTTCGAGGGCGGAGACGGGGCGGGGAAGTCGACGCAGGTGCGGCTGCTCGCCGAGGCCCTGTGCGCCAGGGGCCGCGTCGTGACCGTCACCCGCCAGCCCGGCGGCACCGAGCTCGGCCGGGCGATCCGCGACCTCGTGCTCCACGGCGACCACGTGTCACCGCGGGCCGAGGCCCTGCTGTTCGCGGCCGACAAGGCCCACCACGTCGACCAGGTCGTGCGGCCGGCCCTCGATCGCGGCGAGGTCGTCATCACCGACCGCTACACCGACTCCGCGGTGGCCTACCAGGGCGCGGGTCGTGACCTGGGCGCGGCCGAGGTCCACGACCTTCAGATGTGGGCAGTCGACGAGCTCGTCCCCGACCTCACCGTCGTCGTCGACGTCACGGCGGAGGAGGGCCGGCGCCGCCGTGGAGACACCCATGACCGCCTGGAGTCGGAGGCCGACGCCTTCCACGAGGCCATCCGCCAGCACTTCCTCGCCATGGCGGCCGGCCACCCCGAGCGCTACCTCGTCGTCGACGGCGCGCAGCCACCCGAGCACATACACGACGTCGTGCTGGAGCGTCTGCGGGCCATGGGGGTGGTCGAGCCGTGACGGTCTGGCAGGACGTCATCGGTCAGGAGGAGGCCGTCGCCACGCTGGAGCACGCTGTCCGCACGCCGGCCGCGATGACCCACGCGTGGCTGTTCACGGGTCCTCCGGGTTCGGGTCGGTCCGTCGCGGCACGGGCCTTCGCGGCAGCCCTGCTCTGCCCCGACGGCGGGTGCGGGGTGTGCCGCGAGTGCCGCACGGCGCTGGAGGCCACCCACGCCGACGTCGACGTCATCGCGACGGAGGGGCTGTCGATCAAGGTCGAGCAGGCCCGCGACCTCGTCGCTCTCGCCGCCCACCGCCCGTCCGTCGGCCGCTACCGCGTCATCGTCGTCGAGGATGCCGACCGCCTCACCGAGCGCGCGGCGGATGCCCTGCTCAAGGCGCTCGAGGAGCCCGCGCCACGCACCGTGTGGATGCTGTGCGCCCCCTCGGTCGAGGACGTCATCATCACGATCCGCTCCCGGTCCCGGCAGGTGCGGCTCCGCACGCCGTCCGTCGAGGCCGTGGCGGACCTGCTCACCCGGCGGGACGGGATCGACCCGCCGATGGCGCTCTACGCGGCCCGGGCCGCCCAGTCGCACGTCGGCCTGGCCCGCCGGCTGGCGCGCGACGAGCACGCCCGGATCCGTCGTCACGACGTCATCACCATGGCGACGAAGATCGTGACCGTCGGCGACGCGATCGGGGCAGCGGGTGACCTCATGACGATCGCGGCCGAGGAGTCGGCGGCCGCGTCCGGCGAGCGTGACGCCGCGGAACGGACGCGTCTCATGGAGGTGCTCGGGGCCGACCCGAGTGCTCGCACCCAGCCGCCGCACATCCGGTCGCAGCTCGCCTCGCTCGAGAGGGAGCAGAAGGCCCGCGCGACCCGCTTCACCCGTGACGTCGTCGACCGCGCCCTCGTCGACCTGCTGTCGGTCTACCGCGATGCCCTCGTCGTCCGCAGCGGGGCCGGCACGGCCCTCGTCAACGAGGACAGCCGGCAGGTCGTGCAGCGGGTCTGCGACCTCCTCGGCCCCGACGACCTCCTGCGTGCCATGGACGCGATCGGCACGGCGCGCGAGCGCATCGGGGCCAACGTCAACCCCCTCCTGGCTCTCGAGGCGATGGCCCTCGACCTGCGGCTTCCTCGCTGACGCAACCGGATCGTGACCTCCCCGGCGGGCTGCCACGCAGGTCCCTCGCCTATCCTCCGCCCATGAAGCGCCGCCGCGTCGCCGCCCTCGCGGGAGCCACGGTCACCGCCGTGGTCCTCTCCGGGTGCTCCGTCATCGACGGGATCCAGGGCTCTGCGGGTGGGCCGTCGGTCTCGGTGACGCCGCAGGGCCCACCACCAGGGATGGAGGCCCTCGCCCGCTTCTACGGGCAGCGGCTCGAGTGGACCGACTGCGAGGGGGCCCAGTGCGCGAGCCTCAAGGTGCCGGTCGACTACGCATCGCCGTCGGGGGACACCCTCGAGATCGCGGTGGTCAAGGTTCCGGCTCGCCGGGCCTCGAAGCGGATCGGCTCGCTGGTCTACAACCCCGGAGGTCCCGGTGCCTCGGGCGCCGACTACGCCCGGGCCGCGGACTTCCTCGTGGGAAAGGGCGTCCGCGACGCCTACGACTTCGTCGGGTTCGACCCGCGGGGCGTGGGCCGTTCGTCGCCGATCGACTGCGTGACGGACCGCGCTCTCGACGCGTTCCTCGGCAGCGACCCCACACCGGACGACGCCGCCGAGGAGGCGCAGTTCGCGGCCACCGCGCGTGGCTTCGCCGAGGCGTGCGGACGCACCGCGGGGCCGTTGCTCGCCCACGTGTCGACCCGTGAGGCCGCGCGTGACATGGACGTGCTCCGTGCGGCCCTCGGCGAGCAGAAGCTCACGTACCTGGGCCAGTCCTACGGCACCTATCTCGGCACGGTCTACGCCGACCTGTTCCCGAAGCAGGTGGGACGCTTCGTCCTCGACGGCGCCGTCGCCCCCGACCTCACGAGCGAGGAGTTCTACCTCGGCCAGGCCAAGGGCTTCGAGCGCGCCACCCGCGGGTGGGCCGCGTTCTGCGCCGAGCACGATGAATGCCCGTTCGGCAACTCCGTCGACCGTGTCATGAGTGGTCTTCGAACGTTCCTCGCCTCCGTCGACGCGAGCCCGCTGCCACGCACGGGTGACAACGCCGTTCCACGGCTCACGGAGGGCTGGGCATCCTTGGGGGTCGGCGTGGCGATGTACGACCAGGGTGCCTGGCAGACCCTCACCGACGCACTGGGCGACGCCGTGGGCGGTGACGGCACGGCCCTGATGCAGCTGGCCGACCAGTACGCCGACCGCAACCCCGGCGGCCAGTACGCCGGCAACAGCATGGAGGTCATGTATGCGGTCAACTGCCTCGACAAGCCCGACAGCAACGACCTCGCGGAGCGTCACCAGCTGGCAGAGGAGTCGCTCAAGGATGCGCCCACCTGGGGCCCGTACCTCATGTGGAGCTCACTGCCCTGCGGCTACTGGCCCGTCAAGGCCACGGGCGAGCCGACGAAGGTCTCGGCCGAAGGGGCCTCACCGATCGTCGTCGTCGGCACGACGCGCGACCCCGCAACCCCGTACGAGTGGGCAGTCAGGCTCCGGCAGCAGCTGAGCAAGGCCGCCCTCATCACCTTCGACGGCGACGGTCACACGGCATACACCCGCTCCAACCGGTGCGTGGACCGTGCCGTCGACGCGTACTTCCTCAAGGGCACGATGCCCAAGGACGGCCTCCGCTGCTGACCGTGGAGGGGGCGCCGACCCGGGATTCGCGGTGGCGCCGGTCGCCTCGTATACTCGTCCGGCGTGCCCGAGGCCCCTCGGGTGCATGCCGCCTTAGCTCAGTCGGCCAGAGCGATTCACTCGTAATGAATAGGTCGTCGGTTCGATTCCGACAGGCGGCTCCGAGGCAGTGCCCGCAGAGGCCCCCACGACGTTCGTCGAGGGGGCCTCTCCGCTGCCCCGAACCGTCACCTGAGGCCGCGTGTGGGGAGACCGGCCCCTTGGACGTCCGCAGGCCCAAGGGAGGGCGCAGAACCTTGCCGATGGCGCAGGTGTACCCGAGTCATCGACGGACTTCCGCGCCATTCCCTGGGCCGGCGCAGGTGAGAGCGGTCCGACACCAGGAGCAGCCGCAGGGCACCCGGCATCCGGTCACATGAGCTCGGCAAGCCGTGCCAGTGCCGGCCCGGTGTGCCTCGCCAGGCGCTCACGTGCGTCGGTCAGCTCCTCGGAGACCGGGTATCCAGGCGGGATCCGGGCCGGGTTGAGCGCGACCCGGTCCGCCCACGCCGCGATGTCGGGCTCCGCGGAGAAGGACATGGCGGCGCGCGTGCCCAGGACGTTCATCCGTGCCCACTCCGCCGTCGAGTTGCCGTAGGGCGATGGTGGGCAGAGTCGGTTCTTCTCGGCGTCGTCGGCGCGGGTCGCCTCGACGTACCCGACGAGTGCCGCGCCGAAGCACGGGAACCCGGCCCTGATGGGCTGGAGGGTGATCGCCTCGGGACGCCACACGGGCACGAGGGGTGGGTACTTCAGTCCGTCTGCAGCGCAGTGCACGACGAGCGCGTCATCGGCGACGGCGACGCGACCGTCGGGGAGCTCCAGACTGCCGTGGCGGACCGCGACGAGGTGCCCACGTCGAACGACGTTCTCGATCGTCCGCAGCTGCTCCAGCTCCCAGGTGGCCAGGGTCGGCGTCTTGGCCATCGTCGGCACGACCGTCCGGTCGATCCGAAGCATGATGCCGGCCTCCTCCAGCCGGAGGAACAGGTCGTCGAGCGAGGCAGCATGCTCGGCGGCCTGCATCGTGTCGGCGGCCATGCCGAGGAAGACCGCGGGGTCCGGCTGGACCACGGCACGGTTCAGCATCCACGGGTCGCGGGGGCGGACCCAGCAGATCGCGTCGGGGTCCACGCCACGAGAGAGGAGCCAGATGCACGCGTCCGTCGCGGTCCGGCCCGACCCGGCGACGACGTACTGGCTGGGCGCGACCTCGAGCCGCGCGAGGTCGTTGACCGGCACCACCCGCGCGTCGTCGTCGACGGCGAAGGGAGGTGGTGTCTCGGCGGGGATGCTCGGGGACAGGTAACGGGCATCGACGACCCGGCACCCCTCAGGCACCACGAACCGCTCGCCGGAGATGGTCGAGACGACGCCACGGTCGCCGAGGTAGTCGCAGTTGGGAAGGAACTCGACCCGGCCGGACTCGAGCATCCGGTCCATCACCCGGTCGTAGTAGCCGCAGATCTCCGGTTGCGAGGCCCGCTCCTGCAGGCCCTGCTCCGGGCCGCGCTGCTGCGTCTGGCCGCCGCCGAGCAGGGTCGACGCGACGCCGTAGAAGGCGGAGGCCTGGTGCAGCCGGACAAAGGGGTAGGCCGCGAGCCAGTGTCCGCCGACGCCGTGGCGACGGTCGACCAGCGCGACGCGGACATCGGCGTGGTCGGTCAGGGCGTCGGTGAACGCCAGTCCCATCGCGCCGGCCCCGACGACCAGGTAGTCGGCGTCGATCGTGCGCGCCACGCGTCAGTCCCGGGGGGCGGCCAGGAAGAACCCGAGCGTCCTGGCCGTGGTGGTCGACGACATGCACGTCCGGTTGTGGCCCCAGCCCGGGGAGATGTGCGCCCGCCCGTCCTTGACCCCGGCTGCGGTCTCCTCGAACAGCTCGCGGGTGTAGAAGACGTCCTTGCCGCCACCGATGACGAGCGTGGGAGCAGTGATCCGGTGCAGCTCGTCACGGACGTCGAAGGCGTCCTCGGCATCGAGCGTCACCAGCAGGTCGCTCGAGTCGCTCGAGGTCTTCGGGGCCTTCGGGTCCTTCGACTCCCTCGGGCCCTTCGGAGCCATCGGCCGCGTCATGACCCGCACCAGGGGTTGCGCCGGACCCTGGAGCCGCGTCGGCAGCATCGTCGCGGTGACCACCCTGGCCCACCCTCCCCGGCGTTCCCGGACCGGATGCACCGGGCCAGGTCCTGCTGGACCTCGCGCCCCAGCGGCCCGAGCCGGTAGGCGGCGGCGACCACGACGAGGGCTCGCACGAGCTCGGACGGCCGACTGCGAGCTGCAGGGCCACCCATCCATCGGTGCTCCTGCCGGTGAGGAAGACCGGCTCGCGGAGCTCCTTCTCGATGACGCCTGCCAGGTGCCCGGCGACCTCGGACATGGACTCCCCGGGGCTCAGACGCTGCTTCCGGTTGACCCAGTGCACACGGGAAGTCGCGGGTGAGAACTCCGGTGCCGGACAACGTCATCCGCCGCATCAACCCGGTGGGCACCTGGGAGGTGGGCGTCAGCCCCTCCACGAGGACCAGCGGCGGGCCCTCCCCCACCGCGATGTGGGGAACTCCGCCCAGCAACCCCGACGACACCTGCGGCATCTCGCACCGACCTCGCTCTCGCCCGCAGCCTATCGCCGCGACCGGAACGCCGTCAGGGTCGCGCCGGGCCCCCGGGAACCCCCAGCACGTCCGGCAGCGACCGGAGCAGATCGGGGTATGCCGGGTCGGCCAGGTCGAGCTCCAGGGCCTCCTCCACCGAGACCCAGCGGAGCTCGTCGTGCTCGTCCGGTGCCAGGTTCCGGACCTCGCCGGACCAG
>DASSYJ010000081.1:0-7876 GCA_035703305.1 Ornithinibacter sp.
CGCCCCGGCCGGTGACGGCGACGGCGGCGACCGTGAGCACCGCGGCGAGCGCCGTCAGCGCAACCGTCGTCGTGGTGGCAACCGCGGTCGCGGCGAGCGGTCCGACGCCGAGACGGCATCCACCGACGCCTGACCTCTCCAGGTCCGGCTCCGGAGCCTCAGCACTGCTGCACCCAACATCAGCAGTGCTGAGGCTTCGGCACTGCTGCCCGAGTCGTCAGCACTGCTGAGCGTCGGCACTGCTGCGGTCCCCGTCAGCAGTGCGGAGCGCTGATCAGGGACATGGTGAGGTGCTGCCGGGCTGTTGTCCGGCGGCACCTCACCGTTCCCCGGGTGTCCACGGCGCACGGCATACTGATCCGGCGTCGGCCGGACGCCATGGGAGGAGGGGTCGTGAAGCTGGACAAGCGAAGTCTGGGTCGCGCCATGTCCGGGCCGGGCGGTGCTCCCCTGCGCCTGGCGTACCGGGCGGCCGTCGTCGTGCAGCTCGCGGCGGTGACCGCGGGTGCCCGGGTCGCCCACCGCGGTCCGGATGCCGTCGACCGCGCCGAGACCGCGCGCCGGGTGACCGTGGCCGTGAAGACCTTCGAGCGCCCAGAGGTCGCGCGGCGCCTCGTGCGGGGGCTGCGCCGGGTGTTCGACGGGCGCATCGTCATCGCCGACGACTCGCGGGAGCCGATGACGCACCCCGACCCCGAGGTCGACGTCATCGCGCTGCCGTTCAACTCCGGCGTGTCGGCCGGGCGCCAGGCCGCGCTGGACGTCGTCACGACCGAGTACGTCCTCGTGACCGACGACGACATCGTCTTCACCGAGGCGAGCGACATCGACCGGGCCCGCAGGACCCTCGACGAGAACCCCGAGATCGACGTGGTCGGCTTCCTGCGGGTCGACCTCCCCGGGTGGTCCGCCCACGACCACGGGGACGACGCGCTGTTCCCCGGCCACGACACGCCGCTCCGTGAATGGGGCACCCTCGTGGGGGGCCTCCCCGTGCGCCACAAGATCGCCCAGGTCTACCTCGCACGGACCGAGGCCATCCGGGCAGTGGGCTGGGACGAGAACATCCGCATGGTCGACCACAGGGACTTCTTCAGCCGGGCCGCCGGTCACCTGCTCGTCGTGCAGGATGCGTCGAACCACGTCTACCACGCGCGGACGCCGTTCAACGCGGGGTACACCCGCTACCGGGAGCAGACGGACCAGGACCTGGCCTACCTCGCGCGGGTGTGGGGCGAGCGCGCGAAGCACAAGCGGGCCGCCGAGCGGGCGAGCAGGACGACGCCCCCCGGGCAGGTGTGAGCGGGCCGGACCGTTCCGCCGGCTCGGGGCCCCGGCACGCGCTGACTACAGTGCCTGCATGAGCGCGATCAGGGTCTCGGTCATCGGAGCCGCGGGCCGGATGGGGTCGACGGTGTGCCGTGCAGTCGAGGCCGCCGACGACCTCGAGCTCGTCGGCCGCTTCGACGAGGGCGACGACCTCGGGGACCTCGCCGGGGCCGACGTCGTCGTCGAGTTCTCGGTGCCCGACGCCAGCGCCACCAACGTCGACCACTGCGTCTCCCACGGCGTGCACGTCGTGGTCGGCACGACCGGCTGGACCGACGACCGCGTCGCCGCGCTGCGCGAGAGGGCTGCCGGGATGCCGGACGTCGGAGTCCTCATCGCACCCAACTTCGCAGTCGGTGCCGTCCTCATGATGGCCTTCGCCGAGCGGGCTGCCCGGTTCTACGAGTCCGTCGAGGTCGTCGAGCTCCACCATCCCGACAAGGTCGACGCGCCGTCCGGCACCGCGGCCCGCACGGCGGACCTCGTCGGCGCGGCCCGCGAGGATGCCGGGCTCGGCCCGGTCCCCGACGCGACCACCCACGACCCGCACGGCGCTCGCGGGGCCCGGGTGCACGGCATACCGGTGCACTCCGTGCGGTTGCGCGGGCTCGTTGCGCACCAAGAGGTGCTGCTCGGGGGTGCGGGCGAGCTGCTGACGATCCGCCACGACTCCTTCGACCGGGTGTCGTTCATGCCCGGCGTCCTCGCCGCCGTGCGCGCGGTCGCCGACCACCCCGGGGTCACCGTCGGTCTCGAGCACTACCTCGGCCTCGGGGGCTGAGCCGGGAGTGACCACCCTGATCGGGCTCGACCTCAGGGGCCGTCGCGTCGTCGTGGTCGGTGGAGGTGGCGTCGGGACCCGCCGGGCGCGCGGCCTCGCCACCGACGGCGCTCACGTGGCAATCGTCGACCCAGCGCCGTCCGAGGCGGCACGTGCCCTGGCGGCCGCGTCACCAGGTGGGCTCGTCGAGCTGGTCGAGAGACCGGTCGAGGAGTCCGACGTCGACGACGCCTGGTTGGTCGTGGCGGCCACGGCGAACCCCGTGGTCGACGACGCCGTCTCCGGCTGGTGCCTGGAGCGCCGGACGTGGTGCATCCGGGGCGCCCGGGGGACGGCCCGGTCGGTCGCGTCCAGCCGGCACGGTGACCTCGTGGTGGGCGTGACCTCCACCGGTGACCCCGACCCTCGTCGGGTCGCCGGCGTCCGCGACGCGCTGGCCCTCCACGTGGCCTCCGGCGCCGTCGACCTCCGGCGCCGCCGTGCACACGCCGGGCGGGTGGTGCTCGTGGGCACCGGCCCGGGTGACCCGGGCCTCCTCACGCTCGCCGGCCTGGACGCGCTCGCAAGCGCCGACGTCGTCGTGACCGACCGGCTGGGCACCAGGGAGGTGGTCGACGGGCTGAGCCCGGATGTCGAGGTCGTGGACGTCGGCAAGACATCCACCCACCACGCCGTCCGCCAGGCGGAGATCAACCGTATCCTCGTCGACCGTGCACGCCGCGGCCTGGACGTCGTGCGCCTCAAGGGGGGCGACCCCTTCCTGTTCGGACGTGGCGCAGAGGAGGTCCACGCGTGCCGCGCGTCCGGGGTCGAGGTGCACGTGGTCCCCGGAGTCCCCTCGGCCCTGGCTGTGCCGGGGCTCGCCGGCATCCCCGTCACCCAGAGGGGCGTGGCGACCTCCGTGCACATCGCCTCCGGGCACGCCGGTGCAGACCCTGCGACGATCCAGGCGATCGCGGCCGGCGCCACGGTCGTCCTCCTCATGGCGGTGGCCGGGCTGCCGGACATCTGCCGAGCCGCCCTCGACGCCGGTGTGTCCCCCGACCTGCCGGTGGCGGTCGTCGAGCGCGGGTCGACGCCCTCGCAGCGAACCACCTGGGCCACCGTCGCCACAGCACCGGACGTCGTGGCCCGGGAGGGGGTGCGTCCGCCCGCGGTGGTCGTCCTCGGTCGGGTCGCCGCCGAGGGGTTCCTCGACGACCCCGTGAGCGCGACTGTTCCGCGTGACGGCTGACCTCGTGACGGCATCCCTCGTGCTGTGTGCCCACGGGACCCGGGACGCACTCGGCCGGGAGACCGTGCGGGCGGTCGTCGATGCCGTCGCCGCACGGCTTCCCGAGGTGACGGTGCTCGAGGCGTACGTCGACGTGCACGGGCCCTTCGTCGCGGACGTCGTCGCGACGCTCCCGGTGGCCGGCCCGGTCACCGGTGTCGTCGTCCCCCTGCTCCTCGCCGCCGGGTACCACGTGCACGTCGACATCGCCGCGGCCGTCGCGGGTCGGCCCGACGTGCTGACCACGCCGGCGCTGGGTCCCGACGACCGGCTCGTCGAGGTGGTCCTCGACCGGCTGCGGTCGGCGGGCACCGCGCCCGGGACGCCGGTCGTCCTGGCTCCGGCAGGCTCGAGCGACCCCCGAGCCCAGGCCGACAGCGCCGAGGTCGCCCGCCGTCTCGAGCACCTCTGGGGTGCTCCGGTCAGCCTCGGGTATGTTGCCGGGCCGGCTCCCGCGGTGGCCGACGCGGTGGGATCGGTGCGGGCCGCAGGCTCGGGTGGGTCGGTGGCGGTCGCGTCGTACCTCCTCGCGCCGGGGTCCTTCCAGCGCCGACTGGAGGCGTCGGGCGCGGACGTCGTCACCGGGCCGCTCGCACCCGACCCGCGGATCGTCGACGTCGTGGTCGACCGGTACCACGCGGCGCTCGAGGGCCCGTCCCGCTAGCCCCAGCCAGCCGCCCGTAGCCCGGCGGCCACGGCCCCGGCAGCGAGGACGATGACGAGGAAGTTCGCGCGCAGCAGCAGGAGGACCACCGCGACCCCGACGGCGACCAGCCGCGCGTCGATGACGAGCGAGCCGCCCGGCCCGACGACGGTCTGCACGACGACGAGGGCCGCGAGCAGCGCGACGGGCAGCAGGGTCGTGACGCGCGAGGTGCGTTCCCCGGTCATGAGGCGCTCGGGGACGAGGTATCCGGCGAGCTTGATGAGGAACGACGCGATGCACGCCACGACGACCGCGATCCACAGCGTCATGGCGTCGGGTCCGATCCGGGCAGCGTGCCGTCGCCACCCTCGAGCGGGGCCTCGTGCCGCCCCGGGTGCCGAAGGCCGACGACGAGGGCGGCCGCGCTGGCCAGGATGACGGGCACCCCGGCCGGGAGCGCCGGGGCGCAGACGAGGGCGATGGATGCCGCGAGCACCGCCGTCGCGGTGGCGTCCCGGCTGCGCAGGCGGGGCCACAGGAGGGCCACGAAAGCCGCAGCCGCTGCGGCGTCGAGGCCGAGGCGACGCGGGTCGCCGAACGCGTTGCCCAGGAGGGACCCGGCGAGGGTCGAGAGGTTCCAGAGGACGAAGACCGCGAGCCCGGTCTGCCAGAACCCCAGCCGCTGCGCAGGCGGCTCCGGCTGGGCGATGCCCACCGCGGTGGACTCGTCGATGGTCACCTGCGCCGCCACGAGCCGCCGGATGCCGGTCACGCCGAGGAGGCGCGAGGTCTGCAGGCCGTAGAGACCGTTGCGGATGCCGAGCATCGACGACGTCGCGATCGCTGCCGGGGCGGCGCCGACGCCACCGGCGCCGATGATCCCGACGAACGCGAACTGCGACCCGCCGGTGAAGAGCACGAGGGACATCACCTGGGCCTGCCAGATGTCCAGGCCCGCCGCGACCGCGAGCGCGCCGAAGCTCACGCCGTAGGTGCCGCTCGCGACGCCGACGGACCACGCCTGCCGCACGACCTCCCGGCGCCGCTGGGCCGGCAGCGGGTCCTCGTCGCTCACACCCCCGGGTCCTCGGCGACCCGCGCGATGAGCCGCACCTCGCGCAGGGTGTCCCCGTCGGGGGACACCACGCGGTCACGGAAGGCGCCGTCGGGGGCGAAGCCCGAGGCGATGAGGAACGCCCGCGCGGCCTCGTCGTCGGCGAGCAGCCACAGCGCGACGGCAGCCGCGCCGGCCTCCCGGAGGAGGTCGACGCTGGCGTTGAGCAGGCGGGACCCGTGGCCCTGGCGACGGGCGTCGGGATGGACCCCGAGGACGGTCACCTCCCCCCACAGCGGCTCGGCATCCGGGTCCTGCGACGGCCCGATCGCCGAGAGCCCGACGACCTGCTCCCCGGCGCAGGCCACGAGGAGCCGGTGCACCCCCTCCGGGGGAGCGGTCAGGCTCTCGCGCCACGCACGCGCGAAGGCGTCCGGCTCGAACCGGGCGACGACGTCGTCCGGCACGCGTCCGGCATACGACTCCCGGAACACGACGGCCTGCACCATCCCGACCGCGGGCGCGTCGTTGGGCCGCGCCCTCCGGACGCTCGCGTCGGCGAGCGGACGGTGGTCGTGGTCGTGGTCGTGGCCGTGTTGGGGATCGGAGGGCATCAGTGCCCCCTGAAGGCCGGCTCGCGGCGCTCCCCGAAGGCGCGCCGGCCCTCGGCGAGGTCGTCGCTGGACCACGCGCGGGCGAAGGCGGCCTCGTAGCGCGCGACCTCCGCGTGGTTGTCGTGGTGGGCGTCGAACCCGATCTTGGACCCCGACTGCGACAGCGGGGCGAGGGCCGCGGCGCGTGCTGCCACTGCCAGGGCCTCGGTCAGCCCGCCAAGCTCCTGGGCGAACCCGAGCCGCCACGCGTCATCGGCGTCGAGCACCGCGCCGGTGAGCACCATGCTCCGGGCGGCACCCTCCCCCCAGAACCGCGCGACCCGGTCGATCGTCCAGTGGTCGACCATGAGGCCGAGCCGGGCGACGGGGACCGCGAACCGCGCGGTCGGGCCGACGACGCGGAGGTCGCAGGCGACGGCCAGCTGCATCCCGAGGCCCATGCAGGAACCCTCGACCGCGGCGATGGTCGTGACGGGCAGCCCGGCGAGGTGCTCGAGCACCTCGGCCAGGCGCGAGGTGAACGACACGTCCTCGAGCTCGGTGAGGTCTGCCCCGGCGCAGAAGTGCCCCCCGGCGCCGGTCAGGACGACGGCCCGTGCTCCGCCATCCACCGCACCCACCACTGCCCCGTGGAGCTCCTCGAGGGCGTCGAGGGTGAGGGCGTTGCGGCGCTGCGTGCGGTCGATCGTGATCGTCGCGACGCGGTCGGAGGCGTGGAGGTGGATGGGCACCCTCCCGACCCTACCCAGCGGTGCGTCCTCGCCCTTGCCACGGTGAGACCGCGGTGGCACCGTGATCTGAGTCATATCTCCTTCGGGAGGAGCGGGCCATGCGACGTCCCATCCACACCACCGCGCTCGTCTCCATCGCCACGGCCTTCGTGCTGGCCGTCCCGATGCAGTCCTCCACGGCCGCTCCGGCACGCGGTGACCACCTGGACGCCTACACGGCAGTGGTCAGCCCGGCCCAGCTGCGCGAGCTGGTCCGCTCCGGGCACGACGTGGGGAACCAGCGGCCGCAGGGCGAGAACGTCGAGGTCAGCCTGGTCCTGAGCCCCACGGACGTGCGGCGGCTGGACTCCCAGGGGATCCACCCGACGCTCACGCGTGTCAAGGGCGGCAAGACGGTGCGCGAGCTCGCCGCGGCGCAGGCCGCGGGCGGCTTCATCGTGTGGCGGTCCTGGGACGAGGCCGGCGGCATCCGTGACCAGATGTATGCCGCCGCGTCCGCCAACCCGTCGGTGGCCAAGGTCGTCAAGCTGGGCCGGACCTACGGCGGCAGGGACATCCTGGCCGTGAAGCTCACGCAGGGCGCGCCGGGTGTCGCCGACGGGAGCCGACCCGCGGTGCTCTTCAGCGCCACCCAGCACGCCCGCGAGTGGATCTCGACCGAGGTCGACCGACGGTTGATGAACTGGTACATCGACAAGTGGAGGGCCAACGACCCGGCGGTCAAGTCGCTGCTCCAGACGACGGAGCTGTGGTTCGTCCCCGTCGCCAACCCCGACGGCTACCAGCACACCTTCGACGACTACGAGAATCGACTGTGGCGGAAGAACCTCCGCGACAACGACGGCGACGGACGCATCACGACCGCCGACGGTGTGGACCTCAACCGCAACTTCCCCAACCACTTCAGATATGACGAGGAGGGTTCGTCGTCGATCCCGTCGAGCGAGACCTACCGCGGTCCGTCGGCCGGCTCCGAGCCCGAGACCCAGGCCATGAAGGGACTCCTCGACCGCGTGCCGTTCCGCTTCCAGGTCAACTACCACTCGTACGGGCAGTGGCTGCTCTACGCCGAGGGGTGGCAGATTGCCACGCCGACCGCCGACGACCCGATCTACTACGCCATGTCCGGCAACCTCGACACCCCCGCCATCACGGACTTCCACCCCGGTCTGAGCTCCGACGTCCTCTACGTGACCAACGGCGAGACCACCGACTACGCGCACGCCGCCAGGGGAACCCTGGCGTGGACCCCCGAGCTGTCCGAGGGGTGCGACGGCTGCGGCTTCGTCTTCCCCGACGACGACGCGCTCATCCAGGCGGAGTTCGAGCGGAACCTCCCGTTCGCGCAGTCCGTCGCCAGCTCGGCCGTCGACCCCGACGACCCCAAGACGGTCCGGGGCCTGAAGACCAAGCCCTTCTACCTCGACAGCGACGACCCCTACAAGGCC
>DASSYJ010000082.1:0-22172 GCA_035703305.1 Ornithinibacter sp.
CCGCACCGCACCGCCCGAGGCCGACCACGAGCCGGCTCAGTGCCAGTCGCCGATCCGCACGTCCCGCGGCGCCGGCGAGCCCTCGCCGTCCTCCACGAGGGACTTCAGGCTCATGAGGAACGAGCCCCACTTCGTGCTGCAGTGGTGCATGAACTCCACGGGCTCCCTCCAGCCCCGGTGCGCGAACATGACGATCGTGTGGTCGCCGTCCTGACGCAGGTCCCAGTCCACGGTCGTCCCGACCCACTCCTCGGGCCCGTCGACGACCCGCCAGGCGACCCGCTGCGACGGCTGCAGCTCGACGACCTCCATGTCGAAGCCTCCGACCGGGGGGAACCGGAACTCCAGGACTCCCCCGACCTCGCCACTCCCCCGCGTCTCGTCCGTCCACCAGCCGGCGAGGCCGTCGACCGTCGTCAGCGCGTCGTACACCGCCTCCGGGCTCGAGGTCCTGACCCCGACCCTGTGCAGGATGTCCATGATCTCCGTGCTCCTCTCTCTCGTCAGTCCCGCGGTCGCGGCACTCGGGTGCGCTCGATCGCCTCGGCGATCCGCTTGATCCGCCTCAGCCGGGCGTCCCAGGCCGACCCGACCGAGCTCAGCTGGGCCACCGCGCGGGCGAGCTGGGCGTCGTCCACGCGGTACCGCCGCTCCCGGCCGGACGGCGTCGAGCGCACGAGGCCGACCCGGTCGAGGACGACGAGGTGCTTGGCCACCGCCTGCCGGGTGACCGGCAGTCGCTGGCCGAGGGTCGTGGCGGTGCCGCCGCCCTCGACGAGCAGGAGGTCGAGCATGCGGCGCCGCGTCGGGTCCCCGATCGCCGACCAGAGGTCGTCGTCCACCTCGTCGACCACAGCGGTGCTCACGACCGCACCCCGAGGGTCGCGACGTAGGGAAGAAGGCGCGGGAGGAAGAAGTCCCACCCGGTGACGTGCTCCTCGTAGCGCTGCTCGAGCACGGCGAGCTCCCACCCCATCTCGCGGAAGCCGCTCTCGGTCATCCGCAGCAGCGTCCCGGCGCCGGCCGGAGTGAGGTCGAACGTCACGAGAAGCGAGTTGCCCTCGACCGCGACCTGGCCCGCCGGGTGGGTCCAGCGGAACGAGAAGGTCCTCGGCGGCCGGGCGTCGACGACGGTGAACGCCTCCACCGTCCCGCCCGCCTCGCGGTCGCCGAAGACGATCTCCCCCGACGCCCCCGGGGTGGGCTCGTACCGCGCGTCGTCGGGCCACCACTGCTTGACGTGGTCCGGGCTGCTGACGACCTCGAAGACGACCTCCGGGGCCGCCTCGACGTAGATCTCGCGCTCGATGGTCCCGTACTCCGTGCCATGCTCCATGCCATCCTCCTGCAACGTTTGGTTGCGTATCACGCTACCCGCCGATGACGGCATACGCAACCATCAGTTGCAGGTCCACTCACGGGCCTCACGCCCGGCGAGCCATCCTCGTGCGCGGCCCTAGGCTTGACGGACGATGCAGTGCGACTACTTCGACGCCGGCCGGTGCCGCTCGTGCACCCTCATGGGCAGCCCGTATGCCGGTCAGCTCGCCGACAAGGCCGACCGCGCCGCGCACGCGCTCGCGAGCACCGCCCCGGGGATGACCTGGCTCGAGCCGGCCCGCAGCGCCGAGGCGCACTACCGCAACAAGGCCAAGCTCGTCGTCGCGGGGCGCCGTGGCAGGCCGACCTTCGGAATCCTCGACGAGCACGGTCGGGGCGTCGACCTGCGTCGGTGCGGCCTCTACGAACCAGGTCTTGCCGCGACGTTCGACCCGCTCCACCGCTTCGTGTCCACCCTCGGCATCGAGCCGTACGACGTGCCCGGCCGGCGCGGGGAGCTCAAGCACCTCATCGTCACGCACTCCCCCGACGGCGAGCACCTCGTCCGGTTCGTCGTCCGGTCCGGCGAGTCCGTCGACCTCATCCGCGCCGCCCTCCCCCAGCTGCTCACCCTGCTGCCGTCGGCACGGGTCGTCACCGTCAACGTCCACCCGGAGCACAAGGCCGTCCTCGAGGGCGACACCGAGGCCGTCCTCACGACCGAGTCCCTGCTGCCGATGCGTGTCGGCGACGTGACGCTCCTGCTCGGACCGCGAGCCTTCTTCCAGACGAACACCCGTGTGGCCGAGGCGTTGTACGCGCAGGCGCGCGACTGGGCGGACGCCCACTCCCCCACCACCGTCTGGGACCTCTACTGCGGAGTGGGCGGGTTCGCGCTGCACCTCGCAGCGGCCGACCGCCACGTGGTGGGGGTCGAGACCTCCGCAGAGGCCGTGGGAGCTGCCCGTGCCGCGGGTGCGAGGCTGCCTGAATCACTCAGCGCCACAGTCGAGTTCGTCGCAGCCGACGCGACCCAGGGAGGCTTCGCCGCGCCGTCCCCGAACCTCGTCGTGGTCAACCCGCCGCGCCGTGGGCTGGGCCCCGAGCTCGCGACCTGGCTCGACCGCTCCGACGCCGCGCACGTGGTGTACTCCAGCTGCCACCTCGACAGCCTCGTGCGCGACCTCTCCCGGATGCCCTCGCTGCGGGTCACGACCGGGCGGGTCTTCGACATGTTCCCCCAGACGACCCACCTCGAGACCGCCGTCCTCCTCGAGCGCCGCTGAGGGAGGCGCCGCCCGAAGGGGTGACGACGTGTCCCTGGCCTAGGCTCCCAGCGTGACCTTCTCCGTCGCGGCGCGGGACGGCGACGCCTGGGGCGTCGCCGTCGCCAGCAGGTTCCTCGCCGTCGGGGCACTCGTCCCCGCCGTGCGGCTCGGTGTGGGCGCCGTCGCCACCCAGGCGATGGCTCGGGTCGCCTACCGCGACGAGGTCCTCGACGCCCTCGAGGCGGGCACCGAGGTCGGTTCGGCGCTGGACACCGCCGTCGCCGCCGACGCAGGACGCGTGCACCGCCAGGTCGGCGCGGTGGGTCCGACGGGCGCGGCCACCTTCACCGGCGAGGCGTGCTTCGCGTATGCCGGTGGGCTGGCCGGCGGTGACGAGCACACGGCATACGCGATCCAGGGCAACATCCTCGCCGGCCCGGACGTCCTCGACGCGATGCACCGAGCGTGGCTGGAGTCCTCCGGGCAGTCCCTCGACCGACGGTTGCTCGCGACCCTGCTCGCCGGGGACGCCGCCGGCGGGGACTCCCGCGGACGCCAGAGCGCCGCCATCATCGCGCTCCGGCCCGGTGCGGGGTACGACCGGAGCGGCGTCCTCGCGGACCTCAGGGTCGACGACCACCCCGAGGCGCCGCGCGAGCTCGCCCGCCTCCACGGGCTGTCGACCCTGTACTTCGGCTCGCCGGAGGACGTGGCGCCGCTGCGGGGCGGACTGCGCGACGAGGTGGCGGCCCGCCTCCACCTGCTGGGACACTCGGGCCCGGTGGAGTCCGCCCTCGAGGACTGGATGTCGGGTGCGAACCTCGAGAACCGCCGGGCTCCCGGAGGCATCGACGGACGCGTCCTCGAGGAGCTCCGACGAGCCACGCAGGCCTTGACCGGGCCCTGACCGAGTCCGGACTGACTCCAGGCTCGGGCCTTGGCCCGCCTTTGCCGGCCCCAAGCCGCGTCCTGCGCGCCACCACGTCCGACCCGGGGCACGCCCATGGCTGGGACGTGCCCGCGTCTACCGGCCAGAGGCGTCAGGCACGGGTCTCACTCGAAGCGCGACGTGGCGCCCGCTCCGACGCGGACCACCTCGGCGGCACCGCTGGAGTAGTCGACGACGGTCGTGGGCTCGGTGCCGCACTCCCCGGAGTCCAGCACGACGTCCACGACGTGGTCGAGGGCCTCCTTGACCGCCCAGCCGTCGGTCATCGGCTCGGTCTCGTCGGGAAGCATGAGCGTCGACGACAGGAGGGGTTCGCCGAGCTCGGTGAGCAGGGCACGCACCACGGGGTGGTCGGGGATGCGGACCCCCACGGTCCGCTTCTTGGGGTGCTGCAGGCGTCGGGGCACCTCGTGGGTGGCCGGCAGGATGAACGTGTAGGGCCCGGGCGTCGACGCCTTGACTGCCCGGAAGACCGAGTTGTCCACGTGCACGAGCTGGCCGAGCTGGGCGAAGTCGCGGCAGATGAGCGTGTAGTGGTGCCGGTCGTCGAGCCGCCGGATCTCCCGGATCCTGTCCTTGGCCGCCTGGTTCCCGATCATCGCCCCGAGGGCGTACCCGGAGTCCGTGGGGTAGGCGATCAGCCCACCCTCACGCAGGACGGCGACGGCCTGGGCGATCGCCCGCGGCTGGGGGTCGACCGGGTGGACGACGAGGTAGCGCGCCATGTCCCCGAGGATAGGGGGGCCCTGCCCCGCCGAGGTCCGTCCACCCCGCGACACGAGGCCTCGCGGCCCGGGCACGGGGCCACGGCGCCCCGGCGGCGCTGGGAAACGCGCTTGTCGCGGCCGGAGGCCCTTGGTGGAATGGACGCATGGTCGCCGACCTCGTGAGTCCCGCCAAGGCCGCCCCGGGCGACCGCGTCGCCGTGGTCTCGCCGTCGTTCGCGGCACCCGGCGAGGCGCCGGCCGTCCACGAGCAGGCCATGCGTCGGCTGGAGGCGCTGACCGGGCTGGTCCCCGTCGAGTTCCCCACCACCCGGCGCCTCGGCGCGACCGCGCAGGACCGCGCGGCGGACCTCAACGCAGCCTTCGGCGACCCGACGATCCGTGCGGTCCTGGCGACCATCGGCGGCGAGGACCAGATCACGGTGGTCCCGCACCTCGACGCCGGCCTCGTCCGGGCCGACCCCAAGCCGTACCTCGGCTACAGCGACAACACCAACATCCTCAGCTGGCTCTGGACGCAGGGCGTGGCGGGGTTCTACGGCGGGTCCACCCAGGTGCACCTGGGACCCGGCCCGGGCCTCGACGCCTGCCACGAGGCCGCCCTGCGCGCCGCCCTCCTGACGGGTGGCCGCCTGGAGGTCACCGACCCGGGCGAGTCAGAGGACTTCGGCATCGACTGGCACGACCCGCGCGCACTGACCTCGTACGGCCAGCGCGAGCCGACCGAGCCGTGGCACTGGACCGGGCCGGCCCGGTCGGTGACCGGACGCACCTGGGGCGGATGCATCGAGGTGCTGCAGTGGCTCCTGACGGCTGGCCGCTTCCCCATGGACTCCTCCGTCCTGGCCGGCGGGGTGCTGCTGCTCGAGTCGAGCGAGGAGGTCATCCCCGCCCAGGAGTTCGGCATGATCCTGCGGTCGCTCGGCGAGCGGGGACTGCTCGATGCCGTCGACGCCGTCCTCGTCGGACGACCTGCGGCGTCGAACGTCGAGCGGAGGCCGGATGCCGCCGGTCGCGCCGCGCACCGAGACGCGCAGCGCGACACTGCCGTCGATGTCATCGGCAGGTACAACGCCGACGCGGTGGTGTGCGTCGGCATCCCCTTCGGGCACACCAGGCCGCAGTGGATCCTCCCGTACGGAGGACGCGTGACCGTGGACGGCGTGGAGCGCCGCGTCTGGGCGGACTACGGCTGAGTGCTGGGTGGTTCCTCGGCCCCACGCAGTCCGCGCCTCCACAGCTCCTTGGTCTGGACGAGCCAGAACGCCGCGAAGAGGGTGATGAGGACCACCTCGACCCAGAAGACCGCGTGCTCCCACGGCGTCAGGAGCGCGACGACGACGGTGAGGACGAGCGCGACGAGCATGGCCGTGGCGATGGCGCGGTAGACGGCGACGTAGCGGTTGGCCTGCGGTGGTGCGTCGCCAGAGATCACCGCCTGCTGCACGTGGCGACCGTTGAGCCACGCGACGACGACGATGCAGAGGAACATCGGGATGGCCGCGACGTCGTGGGCGTGGTCGACGAACGTGGACCGGGAGACGTAGAACCACACGATCCCGCCGACCATCACCGCGGCGGCCACGAGCACCCCCAGCCGGTCCATGCGGGTCAGGCCGGCACCCCCGGACTGGCGCAGGGCGAGCACGACGGCGACGACGGCGACGACCCCGCCCGCCACGAAGAGGGCCTGCATGTTGTTGGCCACGGCGCTCGCCACGTCATGGTCGGCGAGCGGAACGGACCGGCAGTCGCCGCGGTCCCTCGTGGGCACGAAGGCGACGGCCGGGGCGAGCATCCCCGCGAGGTTGAGGAGGATGTCCTCGCCGTTGGTGTTGCCCTTGAGGGCGATGAGGCAGATGCCCATCGTCACGAGGACGCCGACGAAGACCGACTGGACGGGCGTGTGGTAGTACGCGCTGATCGAGGTCTGGACGCACGATGCGCCCGCTGCGAACCACTCGATGACGATGGCCGAGTAGAGGAGCAGCACCAGGCCCGCGAGGGCGATCCGCAGGTAGCCGTACGTGCGGACGGGCACCAGAGCCGGGTCCTGCTTCATGTGCACCACACCCCTTCACCGCGTCAGGAGCCGCTCAGGGGCCCGGCGATACCTTCCCACCACCTCGCCGGGCCTGCACGCCCGGCGGTCACTCCTCGGTCATGCGCACCGGGGTGCCGAGCTGCACGCTGCGGCTCACGGTGCAGAGCCGGTCGTGGCTCTGGGCGATCGCGCGGGGCAGTCGCTCGCGAGCCCGGTCACCGCCGGGGTCGTCGGGGAACCGCACCCGGAAGGTCACCTCGATCTCGCCCATGAAGTTGCCCCGGTCGTCGCGCAGCTTCTCGCCCTCGGTCGTGACGACGAACTCGGTCGGCTCGGCGAGGCGGCTCGTGATGAAGTCGACGTCGACGGCACTGCACCCGCCGATCGCGGTGAGGAGGAGCTCGACGGGCGTGAACTCCTCGGACCCGCCCGACCCGATGTGGATCGTCCCGCCGCGGGCGTTCGTCACGGCATACGTGCCATGGCC
This sequence comes from Ornithinibacter sp., assembly GCA_035703305.1. Classification (GTDB taxonomy): domain Bacteria; phylum Actinomycetota; class Actinomycetes; order Actinomycetales; family Dermatophilaceae; genus Fodinibacter. The sequence continues at coordinate 6,794 of DASSYJ010000082.1, forward strand.
GGTGCGGCTCATCGACACGCTCCGGTGCCCGGTGCCGGTCCCGCCGGTCTCCTGCGCCTGTGCCATCAGGCACCCCATTTCTCGTCGAGGGCGCGGACGACGGCGAGGTCGCGCCACGTGGTGGTGCGGCCGGTGATCCGCTCGATCCGGGTGTTGGTCAACGTCGTCCTGTGGAAGCCGATCGTGAGCTCGGCCAGCACCTCGGAGCCGAGGACCCTGGCCCGCTCCCCCGGCCGGTCCCACGCGTCGAGCTCGGCGGCAGCGGCCGCTGGGACCGGTCCGTCGGCGAGGGCGACGTAGCGCTTGCCACCACCGTCGAGCAGCGGGGCGACGGCGTCGACGGCCGCGACGACTCCACGCAGCTGGGCCGGGGTGCGCACGATGCAGGGGATGTCGAACCCCGCCCACTCCCCCAGCGTGCGCGACATCGCCGCCGCGACCTTCGCGTCGGAGCGCATCGTCGACCGCACGAACACGTTGCCGGACTGGATGTGGGTCGCGACGTCCCCGAAGCCGGCGTCCTCGAGCACGGTCCTCAGCTCGGCCATCTTGACGAACCGCCCGCCGACGTTCACGGCGCGCAGGAAGGCGACGTAGGACGGCATACCGCCCATCCTTTCACCGCGATGGGACAGTGGGCGCATGCCGCCACCACCCGAACCGACCGGCCGTCTCGTCCTCGTCCGGCACGGCGAGACGGAGTGGAGCCGCTCCGGCCGCCACACCGGCACGACCGACGTCGCCCTGACGCCCGCGGGCGAGCGCGACGCCCGCGGGCTGGCCGGACGCCTGACGCGGTTCGACGTCGTGCTCGCGCTCGCCTCGCCGCTGTCGCGCGCGCGGCGGACCGCCGAGCTGGCCGGGTTCTCCCCCCGGGTCGACCCCGATCTCGTGGAGTGGGACTACGGCGGCTACGAGGGCCGCACGACGGCCGAGGTCCGGGAGTCCGTCGGTGACCCCTCGTGGACGGTCTTCGGTGCAGGTGTGGTGCCGGGCGACACGCCCGGCGAGACGGTCGAGGAGGTCGCGGCGCGGGCCTCCCGGGTGCTCGAGCGGGTCGCGGAACCGCTGCGCGACGGCGACGTCGCCCTCTTCGCCCACGGGCACCTGCTCCGCATCCTGGCCGCCACCTTCGTGCGCCAGGACGCCCGCTTCGGGGCCCACCTCATCCTCGACGCCGGTGCCGTGTGCGTGCTCGACCACGAGCGCGGCGAGCCGGCGATCCGCACGTGGAACGAGGCGGCTGGGGACTGAGACCCGGGCACTGGGGCCCGGGCACTGGGGCCCGGGCACTGGGGCCTGGGCACTCGGACCCGGGCCCGGTGGCTCGTTGGCTCGGTGGTTCGCGTCCGCGAGGCTCGCGGCCGGTCAGCCGTCGAGGCCGTCGGACTGGATGATCGAGAGGACGTTTCCCGAGGGGTCGGTGAACCAGGCGATGAGCGGTCCGCCGCCGCGGAAGATCCCCTTCTCGTCCGTCTCGACCTCCGTGCCCTCGTAGCGCTCGAAGCTCACCCCGCGAGCGGCGAGGGCGTCGACCGTCGCCTCGATGTCCTCGACGGGGAAGTTGAGCACGGTGTAGGTCGCGGGCACGTGGTCGGGCTTCGGGTAGAGCAGGGTCGGCCGGTCGCCGGCCAGCTGGAGGACGAGCATCCCCATCTGGCCGTCCTCGACGTGCAGGCCCAGCACCTCCCCGTAGAACCGCTTGGCCTCCTCGCCGTCCCTCACCGCGATGCCGCTGAACGCCCTCGAGTGCTCGAGCACGGTGGACCTCCTCCGTTGTCGGTGCCACCCAGTCAACCGGATGCCGGTGCCGCCCGCGAGGCCCCGGGCCCGGCGATGTGGCGGCTAGGGCAGCGGCCAGGTGTGCACCGGCTCGTTGGAGTCCATGTGCACGGCATACATCTCGACCATCCGGCGCAGCGCCTCGCGCCGGTCGCAGCCGCGCTCCTCGAACACGCGGACGGCCCGGGTGGCCCACTCCGCGCCGTTGACCCCCGTCTTGCAGCGTCCCTCGATGACGCCGAGGTAGCGCTCCCGCACGCGGTCGGACACACCCCACTGGCGCAGTCCCTCGTGCGCGAGCGGGAGGAGGTGTCGCAGCACGAGCTCGTCGGCCGAGAGCTCGCCGAACCCGGGCCAGTAGAGCCTGGCGTCGATGCCGTCCCGGGCGGCCCGGCGGAAGTTCTCCGCGCACGCGGCGAAGCTCATCTTCGTCCAGACCGGGCGGTCCTCGTGGGCGAGCATGCGGATGGCGCCGTAGTAGAACGCCGCGTTGGCGAGCACGTCGATGATCGTGGGGCCGGCGGGGAGGACCCGGTTCTCGACCCGCAGGTGGGGGGTGCCCCCGACGATGTCGTAGATGGGCCGGTTCCACCGGTAGATCGTGCCGTTGTGGAGGCGCAGCTCGGCGAGCTCGGGGGCCACGCCCGCCTCGAGCTTCGCCATCGGGTCCTCGTCCGTCGTCTCCGCGAGCAGGGTCGGGAAGTAGCGGACGTTCTCCTCGAAGAGGTCGAAGATCGAGGTGATCCACCGCTCCCCGAAGAAGACGCGGGGGCGCACGCCCTGGTTCTTGAGCTCGATCGGGCGGGTGTCGGTGGCCTGCTTGAACAGCTCGATACGGGTCTCGGCGTGGAGCCGCTTGCCGAAGAAGAACGGCGAGTTCGCCGCCAGCGCCACCTGGGGGGCGGAGAGCGCCTGCGCGGCGTTCCAGTGCGCCGCGAACTCGCTCGGTGCGACCTGGAGGTGGAGCTGCACCGACGTGCACGCGGACTCCGGGGCGATCGAGTCGCAGTAGGTCGCCACCCGCTCCCCCGTCGGCCCCTCGATGTCGAGGTAGATGTCCTCGCCGCGCGCGACGAAGATCGAGTCGTTGAGCGCGGTGTAGCGGTTGTTCTGGCTGATCCAGTCGCCCTCGTAGTGCTCCGGCATGATGGTGGGCAGGATGCCGATGGCGACGATCTTCGAGCCGACCTGCCGGGCAGCCTTGTCGGCGGCGTTGAGGCTGTCGCGCAGCTCGGCCTCGAGCTCGAGGGCGGCGTCGCCCGGGAGTGGTCGCGGCGGGACGTTGAGCTCGATGTTGTACTGGGCGAGCTCGGTCTGGTAGTCCTCGTCGGCGATCGCGGCGAGCACCTCAGCGTTGTGGAAGTGGGGCTGCTGGTTCGCGTCGACGAGGTTGAGCTCGATCTCGAGGCCGGTCATGGGGCGGTCGAACTCGAACGAGCTGGTGTTGAGCATCTTCTCGAAGACGTCGAGGTTCTGCCGCACCTTCTCGCGGTAGCGCTGCCGCTCCTCACGCGTGTAGCTCTTGGCGCTGACCTCTGCTCCCATGACGTGACCCAACCACATCGCACGGGGCGGGGAAACCCGGAACCCGCGTTTCGGTCACGGGCGGTGTCGCACCGCTCTCCTAGCGTGGGAGGCGTGCGGCTGATCCACACGTCCGACTGGCACCTGGGGCGCGCGTTCCACCAGGTGGGGCTCCTCGGTGCCCAGGCGGCATACCTCGACCACCTCGTCGACGTGGTGCGCACCGAGCAGGTGGATGCCGTGCTGGTCAGCGGTGACGTCTACGACCGCGCGATGCCCTCCCCGGACACCGTCGAGCTCCTCTCGCAGACCGTGCTGCGGCTCGTCGACGCCGGGGCCCACGTCGTGCTCTCCAGCGGCAACCACGACTCGGCGATCCGGCTCGGGTTCGCGGCGGGCCTGCTCGAGCGGGCCGGGCTGCACATCCGCGCCTCGGCCTCCGACATCGGGCGACCGGTCGTCGTCGGGGACGTCGCGATCCACCCGATCCCCTACCTCGAGCCGGCCCTCGTCGCCGACGTCCTCGGGGCCGCAGAGCGCACCCATGCCGGGGTGCTCCGGGCCGCGATGTCGCGGGTGCGCGCCGACGCCGGGGTGCGCGGCGGCCGCACGGTGGTCATGGCGCACGCGTTCGTCGCCGGCGGCGTCACGAGCGAGTCGGAGCGCGACATCTCGGTCGGCGGTGTCTCCGCCGTGCCACCGGACGTGTTCGCCGGTGTCGACTACGCGGCTCTCGGCCACCTGCACGGTCGCCAGGAGGTCGCCCCGGGCGTCCGCTACAGCGGGTCGCCGGTGGCGATGTCGTTCGGCGAGTGGCGGCACACCAAGGGCAGCCTGCTCGTCGACCTCTCGGCCGGTGCTCCCGTGGTGGAGCACGTCGAGGCGCCGGTGCAGCGCCCCCTGGCGGTCCTGCGAGGGTCGCTCGAGGCACTCCTCACCGACCCCGGTCACCGCGACGCGGAGGCGGCGTGGTGCCAGGTCACGCTGACCGATGCCACGCGGCCCCTGGGCGCGATGGACCAGGTGAGGCGCAGGTTCCCCCACACCCTCGAGCTGCGCTTCGCGCCCGAAGGCGTGGCCGTGCCCCTGCGGCGGTATGCCGCGCGCCCGGCATCCCGGTCGGACGTCGAGGTCTGCTGCGACTTCCTGACCCACGTCCGTGGGGGTCGCCCGGCGACCGACGACGAGCGGGCTCTCCTCGGCGAGGCGGTCGAGGCGACACGGCTGGCTCGCCAGGTCGGTGACGACGAGGGCGTCGTCGACGGCGCCGACCACGGCCGCTCCGCGAGCGGGTCGGCCGGCGCGGCGTGAGGGTCCACCGGCTGGAGATCGAGGCGTTCGGCCCCTTCGCGGGGCACGTCGTCGTCGACGTGGATGCACTGTCCGCCGAGGGGCTGTTCCTCATCCACGGGCCGACGGGTTCGGGCAAGACGAGTCTCCTCGACGCGATCTGCTTCGCCCTCTATGCCGACGTGCCGGGAGCCCGGTCCAAGAACGGGCTGCGGAGCGACCACGCGCCGCCGGATGCCGTGCCGCGGGTCACCCTCGACGTCACCGCCGGCACCCGGAGGCTGCGGATCAGGCGCTCGCCAGAGTTCCTGCGGCCCAAGAAGCGGGGCACGGGCTGGACCCGCGTCCAGGCGCTGGTCACGCTCGAGGAGCGGGTCGATGGCCGCTGGGTCGCGCTGAGCACCCGCAACGACGAGGTCGCCGACGTCGTCAAGGACGCCCTCGGCATGGGCATGGCGCAGTTCGCCAAGGTGGTCCTGCTCCCCCAGGGTGACTTCGCCGCCTTCCTCCGGGCGACTCCCGAGGACCGCCGGGAGGTGCTCGAGCGGCTGTTCGACATCAGCGCCTTCAGCGACGTCGAGTCGTGGCTCGCCGAGGAGCGGCGGTCCGCCGGTGCCGAGCTCGAGCGTGCGCGCCGGGCGCTGTCCGCCGACCTCCTCCGCGTCGAGGACGTGCTGGCCGATGCTGGTCTCGCGCACGGCGAGGCGACGGCCGAGTCGCTCGTCGACGCCCCCGCCGCATCGGTCCCGGAGCGGCTGCGGCGGGTCGTCGAGGTCCTCGATGCCCGGGTGTCCTCGACGATGGCGGAGTTCGACGCGGCGTCCGGCCTCGAGCGTGCCGCCGCCGAGGTGCTCGCGGCGGCCAGGTCCCTGGCCGACCGACGTCGGCGGGGTGCCCGCGCGCTCGCGCAGCTCGGCGCCCTCGAGGCGGCGCAGGCACAGCACGAGGACCGGGTCCGGGCCCTGGCCGAGGCCGCCCGTGCCGCCACGGTCGGGGGCCACCTCACCGCCCACGACCGGGCGGTCGCAGACCGGGCTGCCGCGATGGAGGCCGCCGACCGCACGCGGGCCCGCCTCGCGGGCAGCGCGCTCGCTGCGCTCACGGACGACGAGGTCCCGGGGGTCGCGGCGAGGCTCACCGCCCTCGACGAGACCGTCCGGGCCATCGGGCTCGAGCGCGCGCAGGCGACCGCTCGGGCCCGCCGTCGCGAGGACCTCGACGCACGTGCCGAGCGGCTCGCCGGCCGCGCCGACGAGGTCGCCGCGCTCGTGGCCGAGGCCGAGCGGCACCGCGAGGGCTTCGCCGCGGAGGTCGACGTGCTCGCGGAGGAGGCGGCACGGGAGCCGGAGCTGGAGCTGCGGCTCACCGCCGCCCGCGACCGGCTCGCGCTGCTCGACCAGGTCGAGGCCGACGAGGCCGCGGCCGGCAACCTCAGGCCGCACCGGGACGGCCTCCGGGGGTCCGCTCTCGACCGGCGAGCCGAGCTCCTCGACCTGCGGCTCCGTCGCATCGAGGGGATGGCCGGGGAGCTGGCCCGAGGCCTCGTCGACGGCGTTCCCTGCCCGGTCTGTGGAGGCGAGGAGCACCCGCGTCCGGCGCACGTGGCCGACCCGGTGCTGGCGGGCGACCTCGAGCTGGCCGAGGCGCGGCTGGAGGCTGCCGAGGGCGAGCTCCGCGTGGTCGAGCGGCAGCTCACCGAGCTCGCGACCCGCACGGAGACCCGCCGGGTCGCTCTCGGCGAGGCGGACCGCCCTTCCCTCGAGGCAGCCGTCGAGGCCGCCGCCGCCCTGCTGGCCGGCTCGCGAGGGGCCGTCGTCGCACGGGACGAGGCGGCGGCGCACCTCGCCACCGCAGTGGAGGCGCTCAGCGCCCGCCGCGCCGAGCTGGTGGCCATCACCGTCGATCGCGCGTCGGTGGCCGGCCTCGTCGCGGAGCTCGACGACGAGGGGTCCGCTGCCGCTGCCCGGCTGGAGGCGCTGCTCGGGCAGCACGAGAGGTGTCCATGCTCCTCCGACGACCCCGCCGAGCACGTGCGGCTCGCTGAAGCGCTGGTGGCGCACACCGCCTCGGTCTCCGAGCTCGCGGCGGCCGGGTCGCGCACCGACGCCGCCCGAGCGGACCTCGAGGCGGCGCTGGTCACGGCAGGTTTCGCCGACCGGCAGGCGGCGATCGCAGCCGTCCTCTCCGACGTCCAGACGGCCCGGTGGCGCGGGCTCGTGGACGCCCACGTCGAGCAGGCGGCAGCGGCGCAGGCGGTCATGCAGGACCCCGAGGTCGTCGAGGCCCTTGCGGCCGAGCAGCCGGACCTGCCGGCGCTCGAGGCCGACGCCCGCACGACCCGCGAGGCGCTCCTCGCGGCGGCGGCCGCCCAGGACGACGCACAACGCGCCCTGCGGGCCCTGGAGCGCCTCCTGCCGGCGGTCGACGAGGCGTGCGGTGCGGTCGGGGCTGCCGAGGCGCGCGACGCGCGCGTGCGCGAGCTCGCCGACACCACGAGCGGCACCGGGCCCGACAACACGCTGAGGATGCGCCTCACGGCATACGTCCTGGCTGCGCGCCTCGAGAAGGTCGCCGACCTGGCCAACGAGCGCCTCGCCGTCATGGGCGGCGGTCGCTACGTCCTCGAGCACTCCGACGAACGGGCCGCGCGCGGGGCCCGGTCAGGCCTCGGGCTGCGTGTCCTCGACCAGTGGACGGGGCGCGTGCGCGACACCGCCACGCTGTCGGGAGGCGAGTCGTTCATGGCCTCGCTGGCCCTCGCGCTCGGGCTGGCGGACGCCGTGCGGGAGGAGGCCGGTGGGCTCGACCTCGGCACGCTGTTCATCGACGAGGGGTTCGGGAGCCTCGACGACGACAGCCTCGAGCAGGTGCTCACGGTGCTCGACGGCCTGCGCGAGGGCGGACGCGCCGTGGGCGTCGTGAGCCACGTGGCCGACCTCCGGGCCCGCATCACGCACCAGGCGGTCGTGCACAAGGGTGCCGCCGGCAGCACCGTCGAGGTGCGGGCGGGCGGGGTGCCGTCCGAGCCCGCGGCCTGAACCCGGGCGCGCCCTCGAGACCGGCCGCGCACGGGCCTCCGCCCGCGGCGCGGCGTGACCGTTCAGTCCTCGAAGGCCTCCGGGGAGGGGCAGGAGCAGACCAGGTGGCGGTCGCCGTAGGCCCCGTCGATGCGCCGCACGGGAGGCCAGTACTTCGCCGTCGGGTCCACCCCGTCGGGCAGGACGGCCGTGCGCCGGTCATAGGCGTGGTCCCACTCGCCGACGAGCGACTCGGCGGTGTGCGGGGCCCCGCGCAGCACGCTGTCGGCGGCGGCCACGGCCCCCGAACCGACCTCGTCGATCTCCCGCCGGATGGCGATCATCGCGTCGCAGAACCGGTCCAGCTCGCCCTTGTCCTCGCTCTCGGTGGGCTCGACCATGAGCGTGCCGGCCACGGGGAACGACATCGTCGGGGCGTGGAAGCCGTAGTCGATGAGCCGCTTGGCGACGTCGTCGACGCTCACGCCGGTCTCCCTGGTGATCCCGCGCAGGTCGAGGATGCACTCGTGTGCGACGAGGCCCTCGGTTCCGGAGTAGAGCACCGGGTAGTGGTCACGCAGGCGGGCCGCGACGTAGTTCGCGTTGAGCACCGCCACCTCGGTGGCGCGCGTCAGCCCCGCACCGCCCATGAGCCGGACGTACGCCCAGGAGATGGGCAGGATGCTCGCGGAGCCGTAGGGGGCTCCTGAGACCGGCCCGACCCCGGTCCCGGGACCCGCCGCGGGGTCGAGCGGGTGGTTGGGCAGGAAGGGCGCCAGGTGCTCGCGGCAGGCGATCGGGCCCACGCCCGGCCCGCCACCGCCGTGGGGGATGCAGAAGGTCTTGTGGAGGTTGAGGTGTGACACGTCGGCGCCGAACCGACCGGGCCGGGCGATCCCGACCAGGGCGTTGAGGTTGGCGCCGTCGACGTAGACCTGACCGCCGGCGTCGTGCACCAGCGCGCACAGGTCGGTGATCGTGTCCTCGAAGACGCCGTGGGTCGAGGGGTAGGTCACCATGATCGCCGCGAGCGTGTCGCCGTGCTCGGTGACCTTCGCCCGGAGGTCGTCCATGTCGACGTTGCCCGTGACCGGGTCGGTCTTGACGACGACGACGCGCAGACCGGCCATCACGGCACTGGCGGCGTTGGTCCCGTGCGCGCTGGAGGGGATGAGGCACACCCTGCGCTGGTCGTCACCGCGCGAGCGGTGGTATGCCGCGATGGCGAGGAGGCCCGACAGCTCCCCCTGCGACCCGGCGTTGGGCTGCAGCGAGACGGCGTCGTACCCCGTGATCTCGCACAGCCAGCCGCTCAGCTCGTCGACCAGGCCGCGGATGCCGCGGGTCTGCTCGTGCGGGGCGAAGGGGTGCAGCTCGGCGAACTCGGGCCACGTCACCGCGACCATCTCGGTCGTCGCGTTGAGCTTCATCGTGCAGGACCCGAGCGGGATCATGCCCCGGTCGAGGGCGAAGTCGCGGTCGGCCAGGCGGCGCAGGTAGCGCAGCATGGCCGTCTCCGAGTGGTGCGCGGTGAAGACCGGGTGGGTGAGGTAGCCCGACGTCCGCCGGAGCGCCTCGGGCCACTCCGGCGCCGCCACGCGCACCCGCTCCGGGGCCACGACCCCGAAGGCCTTGGCCACCCGGCCGAGGTCCGCCAGGCCGGTCGTCTCGTCGACGCTGAGCTGCACGGTGTCCCCGTCGACCTGCCAGAGGTTCACGCCGGCGTCCAGGGCGGCATCGACGATCTCGGCCGCCCGTCCCTCGACCCGCACCCGGAGCGTGTCGAAGACGGGGCCGTCCGCGACGGCGACACCACCCTCGACGAGCGCCGTGCGCAGCGCCTCGGCGTGGGCGTGGACCGCCAGTGCGATCGCCCGCAGGCCCGCCGGCCCGTGGTACACGGCATACATGCTCGCCATGACCGCCAGCAGGACCTGCGCGGTGCAGATGTTCGACGTCGCCTTCTCGCGGCGGATGTGCTGCTCACGGGTCTGCAGGGCCAGCCGGTATGCCGGCGCACCCACGGCGTCGACGGAGACCCCGACGAGCCGCCCGGGCAGGGTGCGCTCCAGCCCCTGACGCACGCTCATGTACCCGGCGTGCGGACCGCCGAAGCCGATCGGGACGCCGAAGCGCTGCGTGCTGCCGACGGCGACGTCGGCGCCCCACTCCCCCGGCGGGGTCGCGAGGGTCAGCGCGAGCAGGTCGGCCGCCGCGGCGACGAGGGCGCCGGCCTCGTGGGCGGCCCCGACGAGCGCGGAGAGGTCGCGCAGCGTGCCGCCCATCGCGGGGTACTGGACGAGCACGCCGAAGACCTCGGCGCCCCCGGCAGCCGCACGCAGGTCGTCGACGGTCGTCGCCGCGCCGAGGTCCGTGACGACCACGGGAATGTGCAGGGGCATGGCGCGGGTGCGCACGACCCCGAGGGTCTGGGGGAAGACCTCCTCGTCCACGAGGAGCACGGCGTCGGCGGGGGCCTTGGACGAGCGCCGCATGAGGGTCATCGCCTCCGCGGCGGCGGTGGCCTCGTCGAGCAGGGAGGCTCCGGCGATGGGCAGCCCGGTGAGGTCGCTGACGACGGTCTGGAAGTTGAGGAGGGCCTCGAGGCGGCCCTGCGAGATCTCGGGCTGGTACGGCGTGTAGGCGGTGTACCACGCAGGGTTCTCGAGGACGTTGCGCTGGATGACGGCCGGGGTGAGCGTCCCGTAGTAGCCCAGCCCGATCATCGAGGTCACCCGGCGGTTGCGCGAGGCGACCTCCCGGAGCTCCTCGAGGACGGCCGCCTCGGAGGCGGCGGGCTGGATGTCGAGGGCGCCCTCGGCCCTGATGCCGTCCGGCACGGCGGTCGCCATGAGGTCGTCGAGGGAGCTGCGGCCGATCACCTCGAGCATCGCCCTCACGTCCTCCTCGCGGGGGCCGATGTGGCGTCCGGCGAAGGCGGGCACGTCGGTGGTCGTGGTCGGAGTGGTCACGGTGCTCCTCGGGCAGACGGCGATGACGTCTCCCCCTCTGTCACGTGGGCCGGTAGCCCCTGGTGCTCCAGAGGTGCCTGTCCCGTGTGGTCCCTTGCGCCTGAGAGGTTCCGGGGAGGTTGCCCCTTCGGCGCCTCGTCGCGCGGCGGCGAGGACTCTCCCACACGGTGTGAGCGGCGGGGACAAATCTAGCACCGGGGGGCCGTGGGACGGCCCACCTCGACGGTGCCGCCTGCGACGTGCCGTGACGGCGGACGTCAGGCCAGGCGCGCGGCCCGCCGGGCCCCGAGCTCGTCACCCGGCTGCGGGACGCCATCCGCGGTGTCGACGTGCTCCGCGCGCTCGCTCGGCAGGTCGGCGAGCTCACCCTCGACCTCGCGCCACACCTTGCCCACGGCGATGCCGAACACGCCCTGCCCGCCCTGGAGGAGGTCGATGACCTCGTCGTTCGAGGTGCACTCGTAGACGGAGGCGCCGTCGCTCATCAGGGTGATCTGGGCGAGGTCGTCGACCCCGCGCGCCCGCAGGACGTGGATCGCCCCGCGGATCTGCTGGAGCGAGACCCCGGTGTCGAGCAGGCGCTTGACGACCTTGAGCACGAGGATGTCGCGGAACCCGTAGAGGCGCTGGGTGCCGGACCCGCCGGCCGGTCGCACCGAGGGCTCGACGAGCCCGGTGCGCGCCCAGTAGTCGAGCTGGCGGTACGTGATGCCGGCCGCCTTGCAGGCGGTGGGCCCTCGGTAGCCGACCTCCTCGTCGAGCTCGGGGACGTCGGAGGCGAACAGCACGCCCTGCGCGGGAACGGGGGTGGAGACCCCCGGCGTCCGCGCCTCTCCGCTGGAGACCACGGCTACCTCCTCGTCTTGCCCTGTCCTGACGACTGTACGCCCGGAAATGACATCGGCGTCACTCCTCCGGCGGGTGGTGTGACAGGTGTGACAGACGTGACGTTAGGTGCTGGTGTGACTCACGTCAACGACCGCCTCCCGCGGAGGGGGCACCGGCGTGTCGCGAGGTCCGGCGCCGTCGCCTCAGGGGCCGGTCTCGGTCTCGGTGTCGAAGTCGTCGGCGGACACGTGGTCGAGGAACGCCTTGAACTTCTCCACCTCGTCGTCCTCGGTCTCGTTCATCTCGACGCCGGCCTCGGCGAGCAGGTCCTCGTCGGCCACGATCTCGGCTCCGGTGCGCAGGGCCAGGGCGATGGCGTCGGAGGACCGCGACTCGATGTCCGTACCCCCCGCCGCCGCGCCACCGTCGAGGTCGAGCATGGCGTGGAACACGCCGTCCTTGAGGGCGACGATCCGCACCCGGGTGAGCTCGTGGCCGAGCCCGTCGATGACGTTGCGGAGCAGGTCGTGGGTCAGCGGCCGGGGAGGGATGACTCCCTGTTGGGCGTACGCGATGGCCGTGGCCTCTGCCGCGCCGATCCAGATGGGCAGGTAGCGGTCCCCGTCACGCTCGCGCAGGAGCACGATCGGTTGGTTGGTCGGCATCTCGACCCGCACACCGAGCACGTCCAGGACCTTCACCCCCTCACCGTACCTCGCGTGTCTGGGTGCGGGTCAGCCCGTTCGGTGAGACAGTCCCCCGCGGACGAGGGCGGCGTGGAGGGTCAGGCACAGGTGGGCGACCTCGGCCGCGTGCCGGGCGCCGTCGGCCCCGCGGCGCGGGCCCACGGCCTGCTCGACCAGGCCCACCTCCCGGTCGGCGGCCGTGCGGAAGCTGCGCAGGTGCCGCGCCTCGATGCCGTATGCCGCGAGGCCTGCCGCCGCGTGTGCCACGCGGAGGTCGGGCTCACCGTGCATGCCGCCGGCATCCGGTCGCAGCAGGCCGTGGGACGTCAGGTCGGCCACGACCGCGGGTTCGAGCCCGCTCGCCCGAGCCAGCTCGGCCGCCGTGAGCCGCAGCTCGCGGCCGGCGACGATCTCGTCGGCCCGGGGCACGGCGGGGTCGGGGGTCGGCTCCGGCGGCCTCGGCCTCCCGTGGGGCCCGTCGACAGGGGTCAGGCCGCGGTCGATGGCATCGAGGTTGTCCTTGATCACCTTGAGGGGCCAGAAGAGGTCCCGCTGCGCCCGGAGGACGTAGCGCAGCCGCTCGACGTCACCCGGGGTGAACTGGCGGTAGCCGGACTCCGTGCGCGACGGGGTGACCAGACCCTCGGCCTCGAGGAAGCGGACCTTGGAGATGGTCAGGTCGGGGAACTCCTCGACCAGGTCACGCACGACGGCACCCACGGTGAGCGAGCGGGTGGTCGCCTCCGGCGCCACGGTCGGGTCAGGCCTGGCTCGCGTAGAAGACGAGGCGGAACTTGCCGATCTGCACCTCGTCGCCCGTGGCGAGGACGGCCTCGTCGACGAGCTCGCGGTTGACGTAGGTGCCGTTGAGCGAACCGACGTCACGGACGACGAACCCGTCCTGGGTGCGCACGAAGATCGCGTGCTTGCGGGAGACCGTGACGTCGTCGAGGAAGATGTCGCTCTCGGGGTGCCGCCCGGACATCACCTGGTCGTCGTCGAGGAGGAACCGGGCACCGGTGTTGGGGCCGCGCAGGACCACGAGGAGCGCGGTGCCCGGACGGAGCGCCTCGACGGTCGCGAGGTCGGCCTTGGTGAGGACGTGGTCGGTCTCGTGGACGGTCTCGGCCTGGTCGGCGCCACGGACGGCCTGCAGCCGCATGGTCGTCGGCTCCGGCACGGCGCCCTCTGCGTCCTCGCGCTCGTCACTCATGTCGGCATCAGCCTTCCGGTCATCGGGTCCTGCGAGTGTCACACACTAGATCAGGGCACCCACGTTGCCCACCCCTCGGTGCTCGTCTCTCAGGTCTCACGACAGCTGCGAGGTGTAGGCGTCGACGTCGAGGAGCCCGTCGGACGCTGCGGGGTCGGTCGGTCGGAGCTCGTACATCCAGCCCTCGCCGTAGGGGTCGGAGTTGACGAGCTCCGGCGTCGCGTCGAGCGCGCCGTTGACGGCGGTGACCTCGCCGGACACGGGGGCGTAGAGGTCGCTCACCGACTTGGTCGACTCGACCTCGCCGCACGTGTCGCCGGCCACCACGGCGTCCCCCACCGCCGGCAGGCTCACGTACACGACGTCGCCGAGAGCCTCCTGGGCGAACGAGGTGATCCCCACCCTGAGGGTGTCGCCCTCGGCCCGGACCCACTCGTGCTCAGCGGTGTAGCGCAGGCCGGTGGGGTACTCGAGGTCGCTCATGTCGCTCCTAGATCGGGCCGCGGTCGGGCCACTCAGGGGGTGGAGGTGGGTACGGGCTGAGCGTACTGAGGCGGGGTCAGGGTCAGCAACGCGTCCACGTCGAGCTCGTCGCGGATCTGGACATCGGTCTCGCCACCCGCGCGACGCACCGTGGCGCTGACCCCTCCCGGGATCTCCATCGCCCCTGCCAGCGTGCTCCCGTCACCGATGGCCCGGATGATGTAGGGCGGCCGCAGCTCGGTGCCCGAGACCGAGATCCCTGAATCGGTCTGGGAGAACCAGGTCGAGGCGACCACCCGCTGGTCACCGATCTGGATCGCCTCGGCCCCGGCGTCCCGCAGCTCCTGGATCGCGTCGAGGATCACGGGCGAGGTGACCTCGAGGTCGGGGTCCCTGATCGTCAGGACGATGCCCGGGCCCCGGGCCGGAGCCGTGCCGGCGAGGATGCCGAGCGCGTCGAGGCGCTCCTGCGCCGCGCGCTGGGCCTCGGCGTCGTTGGTGGACTGGCTCTGGAGGAGCTGGAGGGAGGACTCCAGCCCCTGGATCTCGTCGCCGAGGCGGTCACCGTCCTGGTCGACCCCGGCGAAGATCCGCACCAGCTCGTCCTCGCGGAGGTTCTCGAGGCCCTGGATCGACGTCTGGCGCACCTGCGCGATGATCGCGAAGCCGAGGGTGCCGGCGAGGACCAGCGCCAGCACGTTGGCCCGGGTCGCCCGCGGGGAGCCGGCCAGGAACAGGCGCCGCCACGCTCCGCGCGGGTCCTTGACCGGTCCCGGTGTGCTCTCGGCGTCCGCGGGCTCGTCGACCGGGGAGTCGTCGGCGGCCCCGGCGTCGACGACAGAGTCTCCGGCGTCGACGACCGCACGCTCGTCGGGAGCCGTCTCGGCCTCGACGTCCTTGACGTCCTCGACGACCTCGAGCACCTCGACGTCGTCGGCCTCGCCGGCCGCGACACCGTCCGCCTCGTCGTCGGTCTCGTCAGCCTCGTCGTCGGTCTCGGCGGCCTCGTCGTCGGGCTCGTCCTGCCCCGGCTCGGCCTCGTCGACCTCGTCCTGCTCGGGCGCCTCGCCCTCGCGCTGCTCGGCCTGGTCGAGATCGTCCTCGACGGCCCCGGCATCGTCGGGCTGTGCCTCGTCAGGCCCCCCCGCCTCGGGCTGTGCCTTGTCAGGCTCCCCCGCGTCGGGCTGTGCCTCGTCACGCACGGGCTCGGGGGGCTCCCCCTCGTCGTCGGGCTCGGGCTCGGTGGGCTCGCCGTCGTCGGGCTCGCCCTCCTCGTGGTCGCCCTCCTCGTGGTCGGCGTCGACCTCGTCCACCGGCTCGGCGTCGTCGGTCGCCCGTGCCTCGGCCGGGGGTCCCTCGTCGTCGACGCCGTCGCCCTCCACCGGCTCGTCGCCCCCCAGCCCCGCAGCCACGGTCTCGTCGGGCACCGCCGTGTCCTCGGCGTCCGCCTCCTCGGCGACGGGCTCCGCCACCACGGGTTGCGGGTCCACCGGCTGCCCGGACGAGGGGAGGTGGCGGGCCCTGCGACGACGGTTGCGTGGGGTCATGCGTTGAAGAGGTGCCGGCGGATCGCGGCGACGTTGG